>NZ_JANXMI010000185.1 GCF_025354735.1 Rugamonas sp. | reverse complement strand
CCACGTCGCTGCTGCCGTTGTAGAAACCGGACGTGACGGCGGTGGCCGGGTCCACGCCCAGCTTGACCAGCGACGCGGCGAAGGTCGGCGCGTTGACGATGTCGATGGCGGCGGCCAGGATGCCATGCACGCCGATGTTGCTGAAGGCGACCGAACCGCCGTTGACGTCGGTGTCCGTGTAAACGAAGGAACCGATGTTGATGTTCAGGTTCGCCGCGATCGACACGCCGTCCTGGCCGCTGACGGTGCTCAGTTCGGCGTCCTGGATGGGGGTCATGGCCGAGGCCGAGAAGGCGGCGGTGGCGAGGGCGGCGGCGATGAGGGTTTTGATCGTTTGCATGGTGTTATCTCCAAGAATGGTTGTGGTTGTTATGGACTGCAAAGCCACGGATACCGGGTCGGCTCCCGTGAAAATCTTAATATTTGTGTATTAATTAAAATGAATGATAGGAGCCGCCTTCGGCCCCGGTCCATCCTTTCGCTCAGGCCTGCAAGGCCAAATGCTTGGCCTTGGGAGCCATACAGAGTGAGGGCGCTGTTGTGGAAATGTTGTTTGCATTAGCACACGATGCCAAAGATGATTTAGATGTAACAATCTAAAATTCTTAATGCTGAGAAAAAGCAAAACATGCGTTAATAAATTATAAAAAAACAAGGACAAAGACCGGCAAAATAAAGCACGGTCGTTCTAATTAAAACTATCGGAGACAAGAATGAAAGCAGTCATGGGACGCCCAGCGCCCCGGGGCCGCGTGTGCCTGCACGCGCCCGTCACGCCCCGCCGCGCCACCCCGCCCTCGCCTGCGCGCGCGCACGCGCCCGCCCGCGAATGCGGCCGCGAACGCACGCGCGAACCCCTCCGCACGCACCGCCGGCGCCACCGCCACCACGCCGAAAGCTGAGCCCATGCTGATGATTTTGCTGGGCATCGTCGCCGCCATCATCGGCGGCGCGGGGGTACTCGCGCGCCACGAACCGGTCGACCGCCCCAAGGGCCAGTACGACATGCCGGAAAACCTGCTCGGCGGCGGCGCCTACACGCAGTCGGTGACGATGGAGCCGTACACCGAGCTCAAGTACAAACACATCGTCCACCAGGCTTACGACTTCAGCTGCGGCTCGGCCGCGCTGACCACCATCCTCAAGTACCACATCGGCGTCGACGTCACCGAGCAGCAAGCCATGGAAGGCATGCTCGACAAGGGCGAGAAGGAAAAAATCATCGAACGGCGCGGCTTTTCGCTGCTCGACATGAAACGCTACGTCGGCTCGCTGGGCCTGAGCGGCGCCGGCTTCCGCGCCGACCTGAAGGACTTGCAGACGCTGACCGAGCCGGCCATCGTGCCCATCGACTACGCCGGCGCCAAGCACTTCGTGGTGCTGCGCGGCATACGCGGCGAGGTCGTCTTCATCGCCGACCCGTCGGCCGGCAACATCGTGTTCTCGCTGGCCGACTTCGCCAAGCTGTGGGACAAGAACACGCTGTTCATCGTCTCGCCGGCCAAGGACAAGCCGGCGCTGGCGCAACTGGCGCTGAGCGACCGCGAACTGGGCGTCGTCGACATGGACCGCGTCACCAACCGCGGCCGGCTCGACGCCCTCAACAACGCCAGCCAGCTGCTCGACCGCGCCGTCAATTCCGGCGCCGCCGGCACCTGGATCCACCACCAATAACGTTTCAGCCAGCGCCACCACCTCCCACAAGGACCACCATGACCCCACGCATCACGCGCCCCCTGCCTGTTACCATCGTGACCGGCACCGTCGCTTCCGCTCTCGTCCTGACCATGTTGTGCGCGCCGGTCCGCGCGCAGGACGCGAGTGCCGCCAGTTCCGGCTCGACTCCGGCCGCCGCCCCGGCCGACGCCGGCGCCGCGCGCGACGCGCTGGCCAAAAAGGAGGGCGAAGGCGACCAGAGCGCGCTGCTCAAGCAGACGCTCACGGCCGTCGACAAGCAATACTCGCTGATCCGCCGCAACCAGTTCCAGCTCACCTACGACGTCAACTACACCTACATCGGCCAGGAAAAAATCGTCACCGACCTGGCCGGCGGCGGCGTCTCCCTGTTCAACATCGAAAACACCAGCTCGCACACCATCACCAACACCTTTTCCGGCGACTACGGCCTGCTCAACAACCTGACCGGCAACGTCACGCTGCCGGTGCTGTCGCGCTATTCCGAAAGCACGGTCGACAGCGGCGTCTCCAACACCATCGGCGACATTTCCCTGGGCGCGCGCTGGCAGCCCTTCGAGGCGCGCCGCGACAGCGCCAACGTCACCTTCACCAGCAATCTGCGCCTGCCCAGCGGACGCAGCCCGTTCAAGGTCATCGCCGGCAGCGGCCAGGCCACCGGCAGCGGCGTGACGGCGGTGTCGGCCGGCGTCAACGCCAACCGCATCGTCGATCCGGTCGCGCTGTTCGGCTCGATCAGCGGCACCATCAGCGCGCCGGCCACCAATCTCTACCAGGCCAACGGCACCCGCACGCTCACCCGCGTGCAGCCGGGCGGCTCGGTCGCCTTCGGCATGGGCTTCGCCTACGCCCTGTCCTACGATATTTCGACGACGGTGTCCTTCCAGGAAGCGATCTCGGCCGGCTCGAAACTGCGCTTCCTCGACGGCCTGCAAGCGAAGACCACCACCCAGACTTCCGGCATCCTCAACATGGGCCTGGGCTACCGCATCTCGCCGAAGACGACGGTCAACGTCTCGGTCGGCATCGGCCTGACCAGCGACTCGCCGAATCTGTCGCTCGACGTCAACCTGCCGCTGGCGTTTTAAGCGATGCGCCTGACCGCCGCCGCGTCCGTCGCGCCCTGCGCCATCCTGGCGGCCGCGCTCGCCACCTGCGTGGTCGCGCCGCCGGCGCGCGCGGCGCTGACCGAAAACCTGACCACCAGCGTCACCGCCATGGCGCTCGGCAACGCCGTCACGGCCGACCCGCCCGGCATCGACTCGATCCACTTCAACCCGGCCGGCCTGGCCCGCCTCGAAGGCGACAGCGAAAGCATCCACGCCTTCGGCGCCTCGATCCGCACCAGCGCCAGCTTCCACCAGCCGGCCGGCTTCGACATCGGCGGCTGGACCGACGATCCGCTGGCCGGCAGCCATTCCGGTCCGGTGCGCCAGGGCATGACGATCCCGGCCTACGGCAAGCCCGGCTGGCGCCTGCCGGCCGTGGTCGTGCCCGGCATCGGCCTGGCCTGGAACACGGCCGGCTCGCCGTGGACCTTCGCCACCAACAGCTATATGGCGCAGGCCATGAGCATCGACCGCACCACCGACCCCAACGACCCCGCCCAGTACGACGGCCGCCAGGTCCAGCTGCAGCGCCTGGTGTACCTGGCGCCGTCGGTCGGCTACAAGTATTCGGACACGCTGCGCTTCGGCGTGTCGGTGCCGATCGCCCACTCGGCCTTCGAGGTGGACACGGCGATGCGCTTCCCCAACGAGCTGCTGGGCGTGTTCGGCAAGCTGCAGCAGGGCTGGTGTCCCGACAACGGCGGCAACATCATCGACGTGTTCGGCTTCGGCGTGTGCGGCGGCGGCAAGGACGGCATGGTCACGCCGTTCAAGAAGGCCGCCAATATGCACCTGGAAATGACGGCCCCGTTCGACCCCACCATCAACCTCGGCGTGCTGTGGGAACCGAAGCCGTGGTTCGCCATCGGCGCGGTCTACCAGGGCGGCTCCAAGACCCATTACACCGGCACCTACGAATTCGACACCCAGCCCATGCTGCGCAACTTCGTCCAGGGCCTGAACTCCAGCCTGCTGGGACCGATCGCCGGCGCCGTGCTCGGCTTTCCGACCTCGATCCCGGCCCAGCAAAAAGGCAATCTGACGGCCACCATCCCCTTCCCCACCCACATCCAGGTCGGCATCAAGCTCAAGCCCGTCGAGTATGTGCAGCTCAACATCGACGCCAGCTACGCCACCTGGAGCGAGTGGGACGCGCTGACGTTCCAGTTCGACCAGAGCGTCAAGCTGCTGGAGGTGGCGCACCTGTACGGCTATGCCGACGCCAGCCGGCTGTCGATCCCGCGCGGCTATAAAAGCAAGGCCAACTTCGCCTACGGCCTGCAACTGTTCCCCACCAAATGGCTGACGCTGCGCTTCGGCTACGAGCCGCGCAAGAGCTCCATCCCCAGCGACAAGATCGACCTGATCGCGCCGCTGCCGGATACCAAGCTGTACAGCGCCGGCCTGAACGTCAAGCTCGGCAAGAACAGCGACCTCAGCCTGACCGGCTCCTACATGACCGGCAAATTCAACACGCCGGCCAACACCGATTGCAATTTGAACTGCAACACCTTCCTCAACGTCATCTACAACCCGTATGCCGGGCTCGACGTCGCCGGCGACATCCACGTGCGCTATGTCGGCATCGATTACACCCACCGTTTCTGACCCACCGGACACCGAAGGAGCACCATGTTAAAGACCACCACATTCGCCGCCCTGCTGATCTGCGCCGCCGCGGCCGCGGCCGACAACCCGGCCGCGGCCCAGCCCGCGCCGGCATCGGCATCGGCATCGGCCGCCGTATCGCCGGCCAAGCAGCAGCTGGCGCAAAGCATCTTCAAGCTGATGAACCTCGACAGCATCGGCGAGACCATGCTCGGCCAGCCCGTCGGCGACGCGCTGCAACAGGCGCGCGGCCTGCTGCAGGGCCGCGTCGCCACCGAGAAGCGCGACGCGACCATGGGTGAGATCACCGTCGAAGCGAAAAAGTTCATGGAGGACGCCGCCCCCATCACGCGCGCCAGCGCCGACAAGCTGATCCCGCAAACAGTGACGCCACTGCTGGCCGCGCATTTCTCGGAAGACGAGCTGCGCCAGATCCTCGCCATCCTCGAATCGCCCGTGCGCAAGAAATTCGAAGCCATGCTGCCGGAGCTGCAAAAAAAGCTGGGCGAAAGCGTGGCCGCCGACACCGGCCCCGTCATCAATCCCAAGCTCAAGGGCTTGCAGGAACGCATAGGCCTGCGCCTGCGCACCGCCATCGCCCCCTGATGTTTTTTCCACACTACGCAGCGCGCCGTCGTGGCACAAAGGAGCACATCTTGTCTACGCACTCGATTGACCCGCAGGTGATCGCAAGGCGCCGCGCCGGGGCCGCCCCATGACCTACTCCTCCGCCCTTCATCTGGTGCGCGGCGTC
>NZ_JANXMI010000334.1 GCF_025354735.1 Rugamonas sp. | reverse complement strand
AGCAGCGAGCCTTGCGCGCCCTCGAACAGCAGGTTGGCGCCGGCCTTGTGCGCGGCGTACAGCGCGCTGGAGACGTCGGCCACCATCGGACGCAGGCGCGGCACGTAGGCCAGCGCGTCGTCGAGGGTCTTCTGATAGTCGACTCGCGGCGCCTTCAGATAATGCTCGAGCACGAAGTTATGGTAGTCGAGGGTCTCGGCCAGCTTTTCGGCCAGGCGCGTCTCGTTGAGCAGGTCGGCGATGCGGATCGCGCGGCGTGCCACTTTGTCTTCGTAGGCCGGGCCGATGCCCTTGCCGGTGGTGCCGATCTTGGCCG
The DNA here is from genome assembly GCF_025354735.1 of Rugamonas sp. Classification (GTDB taxonomy): domain Bacteria; phylum Pseudomonadota; class Gammaproteobacteria; order Burkholderiales; family Burkholderiaceae_D; genus Rugamonas. The sequence continues at coordinate 1,762 of NZ_JANXMI010000334.1, read as the reverse complement.
CGCCGCGTGCCGCTTCGCGGGCCGCGTCGAGCGCCGAGTGGTAAGGGAAAATGACCGGCGACGCTTCCGAGATCTTCAGGCGCGACGCCACTTCGACGCCGACCGCTTGCAGCTTGTCGATTTCACGCAGCACGTCCAGCACCGACACCACCACGCCGTTGCCGATGTAGCAGGCCACGCCCGGGCGCATGATGCCCGACGGGATCAGTTGCAGCGCCGTCTTGACGCCGCCGATGACCAGCGTGTGGCCGGCGTTGTGGCCGCCCTGGAAGCGCACCACGCCTTGCGCGTGATCGGTCAGCCAGTCGACGATTTTGCCCTTGCCCTCATCGCCCCACTGGGTACCGATAACGACGACGTTCTTTGCCATGTTTTTCTTTGACATCATACTAACCTAAGGTTTTAAGAATCCAGTTACTGCCATTGTCGGCGAGGACCAGCGCGCGATCGCACTCGAACTCGTCCTGCTCGTTGCTGTGACCCGGCATACTCTGGATCACGACTTCGCCAGCCTTGCGCAGGGCGGCGATTTTTTCTTTCAGTTCCGGCGCATTGCCCCACGGCGCCCGGATCGAATGCTTGCGTTCCGCCGTCGGCAGCAGCCGCGCCAGTTCGCGCAAGTCGAGCGAGAAGCCGGTCGCGGGCCGGGCCCGGCCGAACGCTTCGCCGACGTGGTCGTAGCGCCCGCCGCGCGCCACCGCGTTCGGCAAGCCCGGCACGTAGAGCGCGAACATCGCGCCGCTCTCGTACTGGTAGCCGCGCAGGTCGGCCAGGTCGATCGCCACCTCGGCGCGGCCGATGGCCGATCCGGCCAGCGCCGCCAGTTCGGCCAGCGCCTTGGCGATGCCGGGCAAATCGGGCAGCACGTCGCGCGCGCGCTTCAACACGTCGACGTCGCCATATAAATTCGGCAGCGCCAGCAAGGCGGCGCGCACCGGCGGCGCATAGCGCGCCGTCAATTCGTTCAAGGCCGGCACGTCCTTCGCGCGCAGCGCCAGGTACAGCGCCGCCTCGTCTTTTTGGGCGGCGGCGTCGTCGGCGATGATGGCGCGCAGCACGCCGACGTGCGACAGGTCGAGCCGGACCTCATCGAAACCGGCCAGCGCCAGCGAGGCCAGCGCCAGCTCCTGGATCTCGGCGTCCGCTTCGAGGCCGGCGTGGCCATAGATTTCGGCGCCGATCTGCAAGGGCTCGCGGGTCGCGTGCAGGCCCGACGGACGGGTGTGCAGCACGCTGCCGGCGTAGCACAGCCGCGTGACCGACGTGCGGTTCAACAGGTGCGCGTCGATGCGCGCGACCTGTATCGTCATGTCGGCGCGCAGGCCCAGCAGGCGACCGGAAATCTGGTCGACCAGCTTGAAGGTGCGCAGGTCCGTATCCTGGCCGGCGCCGGTCAGCAGCGATTCCAGATATTCGAGCAGCGGCGGCATCACCAGTTCATAACCGTAGAGACGGAAATTATCCAGCATCGACCGGCGCAGCTCTTCAATCTTGCGCGCTTCCGACGGCAAAACGTCGGCTATATTTTCAGGCAAAAGCCAATTCGGCATGGGGGGACTGAATACGCAGATTAAGGAAAAATAAACACTGAGGCGCGACTGCGCACAACAGCAAGCAAACGGCCGAACCTGATATTTTACGCGAAAATGCGGCGGGAGAGGATAAATTCGCGCGGGCGGGCGGCAAAGTGGGCGCGGATGCGCGGTTTGGGGCGTGGAGAGCTCGCGCCAACGAAACCGGGGTCAGACCACGGTTTCGAATG
>NZ_JANXMI010000327.1 GCF_025354735.1 Rugamonas sp. | reverse complement strand
CCGGGGCGAGCAGTGGACCCACTTTCTTGTTGCGGTCCAAATATTGGGCCAGCGTGCGCATCAGTACATAGAACACCGGTGTCAGGAACAGGCCGAAGAAGGTCACGCCCAGCATGCCGGCGAACACCGCCACGCCCATGGCGTGACGCATCTCGGCGCCGGCACCGTGCGAGAACACCAGCGGCACCACGCCCATGATGAAGGCGATCGACGTCATCAAAATCGGACGCAGACGCAGACGGCACGATTCGAGCGCCGCTTGCACCACGGTGCGGCCATGGTGTTCGAGTTCGCGGGCGAATTCGACGATCAGAATCGCATTCTTCGACGCCAGCCCCACCAGCACGAACAGCGCGATCTGGGTGAAGACGTTGTTGTCGCCGTGGGTCAGCTTCACGCCAATCAGCGCGCACAGGATGGACATCGGCACGATCAGGATCACGGCCAGCGGCAGCGTCCAGCTTTCGTATTGCGCGGCCAGCACCAGGAACACCAGCAGCACGCACAAGGGGAACACATAAATCATCGTGTTACCGGACAGGATGTCCTGATATACCAGCTCGGTCCATTCGTAGGTGATGCCGGTCGGCAGCACCTCGTTGGCGATCTTGGTCAGCTCGGCCTGGGCTTCGCCGGTCGATACACCGGGAGCCGGCGCGCCGTTCATTTCAGCCGACACGTAGGCGTTGTAGCGCTGCACGCGGTCCGGGCCATAGCTGTCCTTGACGCGCATCAGCGACGACAAAGGAATCATCTCGCCCTTGTTGTTGCGTACTTTCAGCTGGGCGATGTCCTGGGCGTGCGAACGGAACTGCTGGTCGGCCTGGACCCGCACCTGATAGGTACGGCCGAACTGGTTGAAGTCGTTCACGTACAGCGAACCGAGGTTGATCTGCAAGGTCTGGTAGATCGTCGTCAGCGGCACGCCCAATTGCTTGGCCTTGGCGCGGTCGATGTCGGCGAACAGCTGCGGCACGTTGATCTGGAAGCTGGAGAACACGCCCGCCAGTTTCGGATTTTGCCAGGCCTTCATCTGCACCGCTTGCACGGCCTTGTTCAACTCGTCGTAACCGAGGTTGCCACGGTCTTCGATCATCATCTTGAAGCCGCCCGTGGTGCCGAGGCCATTGACCGGCGGCGGCGGGAACACCATGATGAAGGCGTCCTGCACCACGCCCATGCGCTTGTTGATTTCAGCGGCGATGGCTTCGCCCGATTCGCTGGCCTTGGTGCGTTCGGCCGACGGCTTGAGCGAGGCGAACACGATGCCGGCGTTCGGCGCGTTGGTGAAGCCGTTGATCGACAGACCCGGGAAGGCGATCGACGATTCCACGCCCGGCACGTCCATGGCGATCTTGGACATGCGACGGATCACGGTTTCGGTGCGGTCGAGCGAGGCGGCGTCGGGCAGTTGCGCGAAGCCGATCAGGTAGCCCTTGTCGGCCGGCGGCACGAAGCCCGGCGGCACGATCTTGAACATGAAACCGGCGGCCACGGCCAGCACGGCATAGATCAGCACCGAACCGCCTTTGCGGCGCAGCACGCCGGTCACGCCTTTTTCATAGTTGTTCGACGCGCGGCCGAAGAAGCGGTTGAACCAGGCGAAGAAGCGGCCGAAGACGGTGTCCATGATGCGGGTCAGGCCGTCTTTCGGCGCGTCGTGCGGTTTCAGCAGCGAGGCCGCCAGCGCGGGCGCCAGGGTCAGCGAGCTGAATGCCGAGATCACGGTCGAAATCGCGATGGTCAGGGCGAACTGCTTGTAGAACTGGCCGGACAGGCCGGACACGAAGGCGATCGGCACGAACACGGCGCACAGCACCAGGGCGATGGCGATGATCGGACCACTTACCTCTTTCATGGCCTGGATGGTCGCTTCGCGCGGCGCCAGGCCGTTGGCGATATTGCGCTCGACGTTTTCGACCACCACGATGGCATCATCGACGACGATACCGATGGCCAGCACCAGGCCGAACAGCGACAGCGTGTTGATCGAGAAGCCGAAGCCCAGCATCACGGCGAAGGTGCCGACGATGGAGACGGGAACGGCCAGCAGCGGGATGATGGAGGCGCGCCACGTTTGCAGGAACACGATGACGACCAGCGCCACCAGGATGATGGCCTCGACCAGCGTGTGGATGACCGCCTCGATCGATTCGCTGACGAACTGCGTCGGGTCGTACACGACCTGGTAGGTCATGCCTTCCGGGAAGCTCTTGGCCAGGTCGGCCATCTTGGCGCGCACGTCGTGCGACAGTTGCAGCGCGTTGGCGTGCGGCGCCTCGAAAATCGGAATCGCCACGGCGGATTTATTGTTCAGCAGCGAACGCAGGGCGTAGGAGTTCGAGCCCATTTCCAGGCGCGCCACGTCCTTCAGCAAGGTCAGGGCGCCGTCGGCGTTGGTCTTGACGATGATGTTGCCGAATTCCTCGGGCGTCTGCAAACGGCCTTGCGTGTTGACGGTCAGCTGGAAGTCGGCGTCCTTGGTCGGACCCTGGCCGACCACGCCGGCCGCCACTTGGACGTTCTGCTCGCGGATGGAGTCGACGACGTCGGTCGCCGTCAGGCCGCGGGCGGCCACTTTTTGCGGATCGAGCCAGACGCGCATGGCGTAGTCGCCGGAACCGAACAGCTGGACTTCGCCCATGCCGTTCAGGCGCGCCAGCTGGTCCTTGACGTTCAGGACCGCGTAGTTGCGCAGATAGAGGTCGTCGTAACGGCCGCTGGGCGATTGCAGGTGGACCACCATGGTCAAGTTAGGCGAGGTCTTGACGGTGGTGACGCCGATCTGGCGCACCTCGTCCGGCAGGCGCGGCAGCGCGCGCTGGACGCGGTTTTGCACTTCCGTTTCGGCCTGTTCGACGTTGGTGCCGATCTTGAAGGTCACGGTCAGCGCCATGGCGCCGTCGGAGGTGTTTTGCGAGGACATGTAGAGCATGCCTTCGACGCCGTTGATCTGCTCTTCGAGCGGAGCGGCGACGGTTTCGGCGATGATCTTCGGATTGGCGCCCGGGTACTGCGCGCGCACCACCACCGATGGCGGCACCACGTCCGGGTATTCCGAGATCGGCAGCATGAAGATCGAGATCAGGCCGGCGACGAAAATGATGATCGATAAGACCGCCGCGAAAATCGGCTTATCGACAAAGAAGCGTGAAATATTCATCGTAGGTGTTCCTTATTACTTGGAGGTCGAGGCCGAGGCAACAGCTACCTTGGCGTCTTTGGCTTCTGGCTTGGCGGCGGGCTTGGCTTCGGGAGCGGCCGGATCGAAGTCCATCGCGACGATTTGCGGCGTGATCGGCGCGCCCGGGTGGACCCGCTGCAGGCCGTTGACGACGATTTTCTCGCCCGGCTTCAAGCCGTCGCGCACCACGCGCATGCCGTCGATGATCTGGCCCAGCGTGACGGCGCGGTATTCGGCCTTGTTGTCGGCGCCGACCACGAACACGAACTTGCGGTTCTGGTCGGTGCCGATGGCGCGTTCGTTGATGACGATGGCCGTGGTCTGGGCGCCGGCGCCGGCGCCGGTGCCGATCTGCACACGCGCGAACAGGCCGGGCACGAGCACGTTGTCGGTGTTGGCGAAGGTGGCGCGCATGCGCACGCTGCCGCTGCGGGCGTCGAGCTGGTTGTCGACGAATTCGAGCTTGCCTTCGTGCGGGAAGCCCGTTTCATTGGCCAGGCCGACCTTGACGACGACCGGCTCGCCCTTCTGGGCCTGGGCGCCGACGCGCAGGAAAGTGTCTTCGTCGCCGTCGAAGCTGGCGTAGATGCGGTCGGTGGAAACCACCGAGCTGAGGATGGCGCTCGGGTCGACCAGGTTGCCGAGCGTGATTTCGGCCTTGCTGACGCGGCCGTTGATCGGCGAAGTGACCTGGGTGTAGCTCAGGTTCAGCTTGGCCGTGTCGTACTGGGCGACGGCGGCGCGGACGTTGGCGTCGAGCTCCTTCATGCCGGAGGCTTTTTCATCGTATTCGCGCTGGGCGATGGCTTTGTCGGCCAGCAGTTTTTCCGAGCGGGCCAGTTCGATCTTGGCCAAGTCGCCCTTGGCGCGGGCCGAACCGACGGCCGCTTCGGCGCGGTTCACTTCGGCTTGATACGGGCGCGGGTCGATCACGAACAGCACATCGCCCTTCTTGACGATGCCGCCCGGCTTGAAGTTCACTTCGGTGATGAAGCCGCCGACGCGGGCGCGGATGTCGACGTGGTCGATGGCTTCGAGGCGGCCCGAGAATTCCTGGGTTTCGGTGATGGTTTTTGGGGCCACGACGGCGGCCGAGACCGGAGGACCGCCGGCGGCGGCCGATGCGGCCGGTTTACCGGTGGCCGAATCGCAGCCGGCGAGGCTGAACGCGGCCAGTCCCGCCAGTGCCAGCGCGGCGACCAGCGGTCGAGCGGCGGCGTTCAATTGTTCAATGTTTTTCATGTTAATCCCTTTTTTGTATGAAAATTATTAATGAATTTGGCGAGACGGGCGGCATCCGCCGAAATGCGGGACGAGTGCAGCCCAACGCCTTCGATGAGGCGTTTTTCACGTTGACTACGGTAGGGTGGAGTCCCTTTCAGGCTGGCGGCGTCTCGTGCCTGTCCAGTCCAGCGATGAAGCTGGCGATTTCTCCGAGCGCGACGACTTTACACGCGCATTCGTAACGACCATCGGTCTCGTTCAGCGGCGCGGGCGGCAGCCGGCTGACGGTGGTCTTGATGCCGCAAGCGATCAGCTTGGCGCCATATTGTTCGGCCTCGTCGCGCAGGGGATCGTCTTCGGCGGACATGATCAGCGCCGGCGGCAGGTTTTTCAGCCGGCTCGATTGCAGCGGCGACGCGTAGGGGTGGGTGCGGTCGGAGGCGTGCGGCAGATAGCCACGGTAGCCGGCGGCGCAGGCGTCGGCCACTTCGACCATTTCGCGCGCGGCCGGCAGTTCGCGCATCGAGCCGGTGGTCAGGCCCGGATCGAGCATCGGCATAATCAGGATCTGTCCGGCCAGCGCCGGGCCGCCGCGGTCGCGCGCCATCAGCGTGCAGACGGCGGCCAGGTTGGCGCCCGCTTCGACGCCGGCCACCAGCAGCTGCTTGCCGCTCCAACCGAGTTTGCCCTTGTTCTTTTTGGCCCACAGCAGCACGGCGTGGGCGTCTTCCACCGCCGCCGGGAACGGGCGCACGGTGGCCAGCGTGTAGGTGCTGGCCAGGATCGCCAGGCCCGGGCTGTCGCTGGCCTGGTGGCGCAAGAACAGGTCGGCGCCTTCGAGGTCGCCGCCGACGAAACCGCCCGTGTGGAAGAACACCATCAGCGTATCGCGCTTGGCGCCGGGCGCGCCGGCCGAGTACAGCCGCGCCGCCAACGGCGTTTCCGCGCCGCGCACTTCCAGGTCGCGCACCTTGAGGTCGGCCGCCAGCGGGCGCACCTGCGCCAGGGCGGCGGCGATGGCCGGGGTCATCGTCATTGTTGCGCGGTCTCGGCCACGGTGGCGGAAGCGGCGAGCGACAGCAGCGTGACCGCTTGCACCCGGCTCGAATGGGCGGGCAGCGCATCGCTGCGCACCACCTGGGTCAGCGCGTGGCTGCCCCTGGCCTCCGACTGCGCCGTGTGGGTGTAGGCGTCCGTGTACACGATGCCGGCCATGGCAAGCGAACTCAATACGAGCGCGATTGTTGCAACGATTCCATCTCGATGACCCATGACGACCTCCCCCTGAACTTTCCTGTAAATAACTGATTGAGTCTGCAATCCATGCTGCAATACAACAATCATAATCTTGAACTACAATCTGATAAATAGGGCAATGTCGAATTGATTGTTCAGAATACCGAACAATGGGAAGGAAAAATGAATAAACTGCAAGCGATGGAGGTATTTGTCCAGGTGGTCGACGCCGGCGGCTTCACGCGCGCGGCCGAGCACATGCAACTGCCCAAGGCCACCGTGTCGACGCTGATCCAGTCGCTGGAGACGGCGCTGGCCGTCAAGCTGTTGCACCGGACCACGCGCCAGGTCAGCGTGACGGCCGACGGCGCCGCCTATTACGAACGCTGCCTGCGGATTTTGTCGGACGTGCGCGAGGCCGAGGAATCGCTGTCGCGCACCCGCCTCAGTCCCGCCGGCCGGCTGCGAGTGGACGCGCCGACCGGCCTGGCGGCCGAAATCCTGGTGCCCGCCCTGCCCGACTTTTTCGAGCGCTATCCCGACATCCAGCTGGAAATGGGATGCAGCGACCGCACCATCGACCTGATCGAGGAAGGCGTCGATTGCGCGGTGCGCGGCGGCGTGCTGGGCGACTCCAGCCTGATCGCGCGCCGCGTCGGCATCCTGCACTTCGTGACGTGCGCCTCGCCCGACTATCTGGCGCGCTACGGCCGGCCCACGCACCCGAACGAATTGCCGCGCCACCGCTGCGTGAACTATTTCAATTCGCGCACCGGTAAAATCTACGACTGGGACTTCACGCGCGAAGGCGAGCGCTTGCAGGTGCCGCTGCCCGGCGTCATCGCCGTCAACGACAGCAACGCCTACGTGGCGGCCGGGCTGGCGGGCCTGGGCATCATGCAGATGACGACCTTCATGCTCGAACCGCTGCTGGCCGACGGCCGGCTCGAAGTGGTGCTGCCGGACTGGATCTCCGATCCGCTGCCGGTGCACGTGGTGTATCCGCAAAACCGCCACCTGTCGGCCAAGGTGCGCGTGTTCGTCGAGTGGGTCGCCGAACTGTTCGCCAACCATCCCGGCATGCAGCTGCCCAAGGGCCGGCCGCCGCGTGCCATGCCACTCGAGGTGACTATATGAGTATCGTGCAGAACATCGTCTTTCTGGACCGCGACAGCCTGATCGCCAATGTGCGCCGGCCCGCGTTCGCCCACGCCTGGACCGAATACGCGGCGACGGCCGCCGGCGAGGCGGTGGCGCGGCTGCGCGACGCCACCATCGCCATCACCAACAAGGTGCCCTTGCGCGCGGCCGACCTGGCGCGGCTGCCGCAATTGAAGATGATCGCGGTGGCCGCCACCGGCACCGACATCGTCGACCTGGCGGCGTGCCGCGAGCGCGGCATCGTGGTCGCGAACATCCGTCACTACGCCGTCCACACGCTGCCCGAACATGTGCTGGCGCTGATGCTCGCGCTGCGCCGCAACCTGATCGCCTACCGCGCCGACATCGAGGCCGGCGCGTGGCAGACCTCGGCGCGCTTCTGCCTCCTCGACCATCCGATCGCGGATTTGGCCGGCAGCCGTTTGGGCCTGGTGGGATATGGCGCGCTGGGGCAGTCGGTGGCGCGGCTGGGACGCGCCTTCGGCATGGAAGTGTGCGTATATACCCGTTCCGAGGTCGCCGACGCGCAGGTACGCCAGGTCGGCTGGGACGAGCTGCTGGAGACGTCGGACGTCATCAGCCTGCACCTGCCGCTGAACGGGCAGACCCGCAATCTGATCGGCGCCGCCGAACTGGCGCGCATGAAGCCATCGGCGCTGCTGATCAACACCGCGCGCGGCGGCCTGGTGGACGAGGCGGCGCTGGCGCATGCGCTCACGCACGGCGTCATCGCCGGCGCCGGATTCGACGTGCTGACCCAGGAGCCGCCGCCGGCCGACAACGCGCTGCTCAATCTGCGCCTGCCCAATTTCATCCTCACGCCGCACACCGCGTGGGCCAGCGCGCAAGCCATGCAGGTGCTGGCCGATCAGCTGATCGACAACGTCGAAGCGTGGGCGGCGGGCGCGCCCCGCAACGTGGTCGGGTAACGTGTGAACGCCGGCGCGCGGTTTAGAAAGTCCCCGGCAGCAGGATGTTTTTATCGACTTGCGTGACGTCGCGCAGGCCGCAAAACGCCATCGTCAAATCGAGTTCGTTGCGGATGATCTCCAGGCAGGTGCTGACGCCCCGCTCGCCCATCGCACCGAGGCCGTACAGGAAGGGGCGGCCGATGTAGACGCCTTTGGCGCCCAGCGCCAGCGCCTTGATGACGTCCTGACCGGAGCGGATGCCGCCGTCCATATGCACTTCGATGTCGCCGCCGACGCGGTCGACGATGGCCGGCAGCGCGCCGATCGACGACTGCGCGCCATCGAGCTGGCGGCCGCCGTGGTTGGACACGATCAGAGCATCGGCGCCGCTTTCCACGGCCAGGCGCGCATCTTCCGCGTCCATGATGCCCTTGATGATTAACTTGCCGCCCCAGCGCCGCTTGATCCACTCGACATCCTGCCACGACAGGCTCAGGTCGAACTGCTGGCTGGTCCACGCCGACAGCGACGACATGTCCGACACCGATGTCGCGTGGCCGACGATGTTGCCGAAGCCGCGACGTTGCGTGCCCAGCATGCCGAGACACCAGCGCGGCTTGGTCGCCATGTTGAGCAGGTTGGGCAGCGTCAGTTTCGGCGGCGCCGACAGGCCGTTGCGCAAATCTTTATGGCGCTGGCCCAGCACCTGCAAGTCCAGCGTCAACACCAGCGCCGAGCAACGCGCGGCCTTGGCGCGGTCGATCAGGCGGTTGATGAATTCGCGGTCCTTCATCACATACAGCTGGAACCAGAACGGCGCGCTGGTGTGGGCCGCGACATCTTCGATGGAGCAGATACTCATGGTCGACAGCGTGAACGGCACGCCGAATTTCTCGGCGGCGCGCGCGGCCAGGATTTCGCCGTCGGCGTGCTGCATGCCGGTCAGGCCGGTCGGCGCCAGCGCCACCGGCATCGCCACCGGCAGGCCGACCATGGCGCTGGCCAGCGTGCGGTTTTCCAGGTTGACGGCGACGCGCTGGCGGAATTTGATTTTTTCAAAGTCGCTTTGATTGGCGCGGTAAGTCGATTCGGTCCAGGAGCCGGCGTCGGCGTAATCGTAAAACATGCGCGGCACGCGCTTTTGGGCCAGCACGCGCAAGTCTTCTATTGTGGTGATGATGGTCATGCACACTCCCGGTCGACGATGCTGCAAATCATCGGTTATTTCACGGGAAATGCCAACAGGAATGTGGGCAAGGCTGCTTGAGCCAGTCAGCGGGCGTGACTGTACAGCTGGAACATCGCAAACTGCAAACCGGCCAGGGAAAAGAACAGCGTCATTCCCATGCCCAGCACCCAATTGCGGATACTCTGCACTGCTTGCTGCAAATCTTCCTTCGTCGAGTAATGACTGAGCTCTTCCTTGTTGGCCACGTGCTCGAGTTTGACTTGAATGGTTTGCAGTTCAAGCCCCACTTTGGTTTCAAGCAGCCGCAAATCTTCCTTGCTCGCCAGACGGGAGACGACATCGCCCAAATGCGTCCTGGTGACGTAATTGGCGCGGATTTCCTCGACGATATCGACCAGCATGTCCATCCGATACTCCTGTATCGAAGTGCGTACATTGAGATTGTCATCATTTGCCATATACGTCCCCATGTCAAGCAAGCTGGTTCGCAAAAAGGAAGACCACGTGCCAGTGTAGTCCGGGCGCGCACGCCGGAAAATACCTGATTGAAGATGGGATGACGCAGATCACAGAACGCAATCCGGCGCTGAAATAGAAAAAGGGGTTAGATCTTTCGATCTAACCCCGATATTCTGGTGCGGCTGGCAGGAATTGAACCCACGACCCCTTGGTTCGTAGCCAAGTACTCTATCCAACTGAGCTACAGCCGCGAAAGACAAGATTATAGCAGGGGTTTTTCAATTCGCCAAGGGCGCAAAATGAAACCTGCAATCGGCCCGCGCACTGCCCGGCAGCGACTGAACCAGCACGCCATCGCCGCGGAGGAAATTTTCCACCCCGCCGTGCGCGCCATAGCAAAAAGACCTGAAGATCGCTCTTCAGGCCTTTCACTTACGAATTTTGGTGCGGCTGGCAGGAATTGAACCCACGACCCCTTGGTTCGTAGCCAAGTACTCTATCCAACTGAGCTACAGCCGCGAAAGCAATATTATAACGCGTTTATTTCACTTTGGAAAGCTCGATTTTTTCAACCGATGATTTGATTTTCTAGTTTTCACTATCGAATCAAACACTTACCCTCGTAAATCCATGCGCCTTGTGCTTCTTTCAGAAGGCTTGCCCTCCGAAAGAAGCAAGATTATAGGGAGATTAATCCGGCTTGTCCAGTGTCGCGTGCGGCAATTTTTAATCGACGCCGAATTCGGCCGCCGCCTTGGCCGCCCACAGCGCTTCCTTGTACGAGGGATGCGGCGCGTCGTAGCTGTCGACGTGGCCGTCGCGGCCGACGAACTTGATCCACCAGCCGCCCCCTTCGGCGACGATGGCGATGTCGCCCGCGCGGCACTGCTTGCTCAGCGCCTCGCCGTCGTCCAGCACCACGATATTGACTTTTCGATGTCTGAGTACGGTCGCCATGGACGCTCCAGTATGAACCCGGGGCCCCTAGTGTATACGGCTGCGCGGGCCATGGCGCAAATATCCCCCTTCATTCATGATAGTGATTTCCATCATCACGAATAAAAACTGGCTTTCCTTTGAGCATTGCCGCATGATGTTTCTGTCTCCTCTATTCTCCTCCAAGGAAATAGATTCAGCCCGCTTTCAACAGCGGGCTTTTTTTTGTCCGCGTGGCGGCGCATCAATATCCAAAAAGAAATTATCCCGCCATTTGGTGTAGCATTCCAACATCCTCCTATCACTGTCACACCGATGCCTAGCGATCACAGCGTCAAGCCGCCCACCGCCACCGACTGGTCGCGCACCAGCCTGGGCGATCCCGCTGGCTGGCCCGGCGGCCTGCGCCTGACGGTCGACATCATGCTCAACGCACCGCTGGCGATGCTGCTGATGTGGGGCCGGCAGCAAGTCATGGTCTTCAATACCGCGTACGTCGAACTGAGCGGCACAGCCACGCTGCGCGCGCCCGGCGGCAAGGTGCCGGCCATGCTGCCGCCGGCGTGGAGCTGGAATCCGGCCGCGATCGCCGCCGCCTGGGATGGCCGCGGCAGCCAGTTCCCCGGCCAGGTGCTGCCGCTGTGGCGCGACGGCGCCTTGCAGCACCAGCGCCTCGACCTGTATTACACGCCGCTGCGCGATGACGCTGGCGAAGTGGCCGGCATCCTGTGCGCGCTGGCCCCGGCCACGACGGTGCCGGCGTCGCCCACCGCCGCCGCGCTCGACATCCTGGTGGTCGAAGACAATGCCGACGCCCGCTATCTGGCTTGCGAGATGTTGCGCGCCCTGGGCCACCGGGTGCATGCCGCCGGCACCGGCGAGCAGGCGCTGCCGGCATTGACCGGGCGGCGCCACGATGTGTTGTTCAGCGACGTCAGCCTGCCCGGCATGTCCGGCGTCGAACTGGCGCGGCTGGCCCTGGCGCGCCAGCCGGATTTGCAGATCATCTTCGCTTCCGGCCACAGCCGCCAACTGACCCAGCACCTGGAGTTCCCCGCCGTCGCGCTGCAGAAACCTTACGACGTCGAGCAGCTGCAAGCCGGCCTCGAAGCTGTCAGCGCGCGCCTACGCGCGGCCGGGACCTAGTCCCACAGCGGGAAACGCCAACGGTGTGAGGCCGTGGCGGCGTGCGGCACTACAATAAGTGGCGGTTGATGCAATTTGCGCGGCCGCCCCGATGAGAGCCGTTACGGCACCAAACACAGATGACCTCCCCTATCCAGCGCCCCGCCCGCACCAAGGCCGACACCCCGCCGCCGCTGCCCGCCCCGCTCCTGCCGGACAGCGCCTTGCGCGCCTTACTCGACAGCATCACCGACGGCTTGGTCAGCATCGACCAGCGCTGGCGCATCCACTATCTGAATGGCCAAGCCGATGCCCTGCTGGGCGCCACCGCGCGGTCCGACGCGCCGACGCCGGGGCAGTCGCTGTGGCAGCGCTACCCTGGCCTGCAGGGGACGGCGTTCGAGGCCCAGCTGCGGCTGGCCCAGCTGCGCCAGAAAACCATCGCCTTCGACTATCACGACGTGGCCCGCCAGTGCTGGCTCGACGTGCGCGCCTACCCGGCGGCCGGCGGCCTGACCTGTTATCTGCACGATGCCACCCAACGCAAGAACGCCGAGCACGCGCTGCGGGCCAGCGCCAGCCGGCTGCAAGTGGCGCTCGAAGCGGGCCAGCTCGGCGACTGGCTGTGGGACGCGGCCAGCAACACCATCACGCTGGGCCGCCGCGCCGCCGCGCTGTTCGAATTGCCGCACGACCGGCCGCTGAGCTGGTCCGCCCTGCGCGAGCGGGTGCTGCCGGCCGACCGCGAACCGGCCCGCCGCGCCTTTCGCCGGGCCTGGGCCCAACGCGCCGACTTCCATGTCGAATGCCGGGTGCTGCGCCGCAACGGCGCGCAGCGCTGGCTGTCGCTGGTCGGCCACGGCCACTTCGGCGAGGGCCAGGTCCGCCCCGGCGTGGCCGGCATGCATGGCATGAGTGGCATCAACAGCATGAGCGGCATGAGCGGCATGAGCGGCATGGTGCAGGACATCAGCGCGCGCAAGGCCGCCGACGATGCGTTGCGCCGAAGCGAGGAGGAGTTGCGCGCGCTGGCCGACTCGATTCCGCAACTGGCCTGGATCGCCGCCGTCGACGGCAAGATGGTCTGGTTTAACCGCCGCTGGTACGACTACACGGGCCTGACGCCGGAACAGTCGAGCATCGAGACCCGGCTGTCGGTGTACGACCCCGACTGCATGCCGGCCATGCTGGCGCGCTGGCAAGCGTCGCTGCGCAGCGGCCAGCCCTTCGACATGGAGTTTCCGATCCGCGGCGCCGACGGCCAGTTCCGCTGGTTTTTAACGCGCGCCAATCCGGTGCGCGACCGCGACGGCCAGCTGCTGCGCTGGTTCGGCACCAGCACCGACGTCGACCAGGTCAAGCGCGCCCAGGAAGCGCTGCGCGACGAGAGCCACATCCTTGAATTGCTCAACCGCACCGGCGCCGCGCTGGCGTCGACGCGCGAGCTGCACCTGCTGTTGCAGCAAGTGATAGACGCCGCCACCGACATCAGTGGCGCGCGCTGGGGCCTGCTGCGCTACCGCGACAGCAACGCGGACCCGGCCGGCGCGGCGTTGACGCTGCACGCGCCGACGTCGTTGCCGCCGGCCGTGGCCGTATCGCTGGGCCGCCGCTTCGACACCGTGCTGGCCGACGGCGCCCGCGGCCCGGCCGTCGACACGGCCGTGCGCCGCGGCGACTGGTCCGTCACGGACGGCGCGCACGGCGGCGCGACCCGGGCTGGCGCGGCCGAGGCCGGGGCCGGGGCCGACACCGAGGCCGACCAGGCCGGCGCCGCGCCCTTGCGCAGCTATCTGACGGTGCCGGTGCTGTCGCGCGGCGGCGCCGTGGTCGGCCAGCTCTGCCTGGGCCACCCGGCGCCCGGCCACTTCAGCGAGCGCAGCGAACGCATCGTCGGCGGCATCGCGGCGCAGGCCGCCGTCGCCATCGACAACGCCTGTTTGCACCGGGCCGAACGGCTGGCCGCCGAGGAGCGCAAGGTCCTGCTCGACAGCGAACGCCACGCCCGCGCCGAGGCCGAGCGCAACAGCCAGATGAAGGATGACTTCATGGCCACGCTGTCGCACGAGCTGCGCACGCCGCTGACGGCCATCCTCGGCTGGGCCCAGATGTTGCGGCGCGGCAGCCGCGACCAGGCCGACCTCGAACGCGGCCTGCTGACCATAGAACGCAACGCCCGCGCCCAGGCCAAGCTGATCGACGACCTGCTCGACATGAACCGCATCAGCGCCGGCCTGGTGCAGCTCGACATGCGCGTGATGTCGCCGCTGACCGTCATCGAGGCGGCGCTGGAGACGGTGCGGCCGGCCGCCCGGGCCAAGCAAATCCGCATCGAGCGCGACTTCGCCGCGCCCGACGCGCTGGTGGCGGCCGATCCGGTCCGCCTCCAGCAAATCCTGTGGAATTTGCTGGCCAACGCGCTCAAGTTCACGCCCCCCGACGGCACCGTGCAGGTGGCCGTGCACAGCGCCGACGGCCAGCTTGAAATCGCCGTCAGCGACAATGGCATCGGCATCGGCGCCGACTTCCTCGGCCACGTGTTCGACCGCTTCCGCCAGGCCGACGCCTCGGCCACGCGGCCGCACGGCGGCCTCGGACTCGGCCTGGCCATCGTGCGCCGCCTCGTCGAGCAGCACGGCGGCACGGTGACGGCGGCCAGCGCCGGCGCCGGCCTTGGCGCCCGCTTCGCCGTGCGCCTGCCGCTGGC
>NZ_JANXMI010000180.1 GCF_025354735.1 Rugamonas sp. | reverse complement strand
GGGCCACCGACGGTGGCGATCTGGTAGCACATGGAATTGAGCGCCACGGCGCCGCCAAAATCTTCGCGCGTCACCAGCTGCGGCAACATGGCCTGCATCGCCGGCGTCCAGAAGGCATGCGTGGCGCCGAACACGCCGAGCAGCAGATAGATCGGCCACACACTGTGGAGCGGCGTGGCGCTCACCAGTAGCAGCGCCAGCGCGCACAACGCTTCTATCGCATAAGCGATCACGATCACGATGCGCCGCTCGGCATGCGGAAGACGGGCAGGCCGGTGGCCTCCACCTCGACCGCCACCGGTCCGCTGCTCAGCCCGCCCGTCGCCGGCTCGAACACGAGGCGCTCGCCGTCGGTCTTGAAGGTGCCCAGCGGCTGGCCCGGATCGCCCTTGGGCGCCGGCAGCAGCTGGCAGGTCTGCGTGTCGACCTGCCACATCTGCTTGCCGGCGCGCAGCGTCCAGACCCGGTCGCCGCTGGCGAACAACTCGACTTCCACATCGTCGGCCGTCATGGTGTCGAGGTCGAAGCGGCGCTGGCAGTCCGGCAGCCGCGCCGCCACCAGCCGCACGGCGACGTCGTCGCTCCAGAAATACGGCTGCTCGCGCTGCAAGGTCAGCGTGTGTTCGTTGCTGTCGGCGGTGACGTAATAGGTGGCCGAGTCCTCGACGCAGGCCGACAGCAGCAACGGTAACAGGAGGAGGGCGATTCGGCGCATGGCAGGATTTCCGGTGAAGTGGGCGACGGTATAGACTTTGCAACATTATAGCGGCCCGCTTCCCGGGCATGCGATATCGCGCACACGATAGGATGGGCGTTTTGCTACCGTTGTATTTGGGATAAACTTCGGCATTCCCGATTTTCCAGGCCACGCCATGCCCAATCTCAGCAATCTCGACGACCGCAGTTTCCGCCGCATCCTGTCGCGCAACATCACGCTGCCGCTGGCGGCCGGCGTCGTCAGCGCCGGCGTCTTCATCGTGCTGCTGGTCTACCTGATAAGCGTGATGAACTGGGTCGAGCACAGCGAGCGCGTGATCGGCAACGCCAACGAAGTGACCAAGCAGATGGTCGACATGGAAACCGGCTTGCGCGGCTACATGCTGGCCGGCGAGGAAGCCTTCCTGGAGCCGTATGTGCTGTCGCGGCCGAAAGTGGAAAACGGCTTCAGGGTGCTGCGGGAACTGGTGGCGGACAGCCCGGTCCAGGTCGACCGCGTGCGCCTGATCGAAGCCCAGGAGTTGCAGTGGGACCGTTACGCGCAGGAGATGATCAAGTTGCGCGCCGGCGGCGGCGACGTGCTCGGCCCCGTCAAGACCGGCCGCGGCAAGACCCAGTTCGATGAAATCCGCCGCCTCGTCGATGCCTTCACCGGCTATGAGTTGCGGCTGCGCCAGGAGCGCAGCGCCAGCGCCAAGTCGGTGACGATGTGGGTGGCCGTCCTCTACCTGTCGCTGACGCTGGGCGTGGGCGGCCTGCTGGCCTATTTCGGCCGGCGCGAGCTGCTGGGCCTGTCCACCACCTACGACGCGGCGCTGCGCCGCCAGCACGAGCACAACGAGCAATTGCAGGAGCAAGCGTGGCTGCGCAACGGCCAGAACGAACTGGCCCAGCAGGGCATCGGCCAGCTGGCGCTGCCGCTGCTGGCGTCGACGCTGCTGCAATTCATGGCGCGCTACCTCGACGTGGCCGTCGGCGCGCTCTACGTGCGCGAAGCGGACGGCCGCCTGCGGCGCGCGGCCGCCTACGGCTTCAGCGAGCCAGCGTCGCGCGACGAGCAGACACTGGCGCCCGACCAGGGCCTGGTCGGCCAGTCGGCCTTGGAAAAACGCCTGATCCGGCTCGACCACGTGCCGGCCGACTACATCCAGGTCAATTCCGGCCTCGGCCAGAGCGCCCCGGCCAGTCTGGTGCTGCTGCCCATCGACAACGACGGCCGGGTCAACGGCGTCATGGAACTGGGTTTCATGCGCGCGCTGACGGCGCGCGACATCGACTTTTTGCAACTGGTGGCCGGCAACATCGGCACCGCCATCGAGGCCACGCTGTCGCGCCAGCGCCTGCAGGAAGCCTTCGCCGAAACCCAGCAGCTCAACGAGGAATTGCAGGTCCAGCAAGAAGAACTGCGCACCGCCAACGAGGAGCTGGAGGAACAGTCGCGCGTGCTGGAGGAATCGCAGGTGAGCCTGGAAAACCAGCAGGCCGAGCTCGAGCAGACCAACGAGCAGCTGTCGATGCAGGCGCTGGCGCTGGACCAAAAGAACGAGGCCCTGGGCGCGGTCCAGGTCGAGCTGGAAAAACGCGCCGGCGACCTCGAACGCGCCAGCCAGTACAAATCGCAGTTCCTGGCGAATATGTCGCACGAACTGCGCACGCCGCTCAACAGCTCGCTGATCCTGGCCAAGCTGCTGTCGGACAACGTGCCCGGCAACCTGACGGACGAGCAGGTGCGCTATGCCGACACCATTTATTCGGCCGGCAACGACTTGCTCAACCTGATCAACGACATCCTCGACATTTCCAAGGTCGAGGCGGGCAAGCTGGAACTGTCGCCCGAAGACGTGTCGCTGCGCCACGTGCTCGACACGCTGCGCATGGGCTTCGAGCCGCTGGCGCAAAACAAGCAGCTCGAATTCGCCGTCGAGCTGGCGCCGGAGCTGCCGCCCACGCTGCACACCGACCGCCAGCGCCTCGAACAAATCCTCAAGAATCTGCTGTCGAACGCCGTCAAGTTCACCGGCGCCGGCCGGATTTCGATCAGTGTCGGCGCCGGCGCGGACGGCCGCGTCGCCTTCGCCGTGCGCGATTCCGGCATCGGCATCCGCGCCGCCGACCACGAAGTCATCTTCGGCGCCTTCCAGCAGGCCGACGGCACCACCAGCCGCAATTACGGCGGCACCGGCCTGGGCCTGTCGATCTCGCGCGACCTGGCGCGCCTGCTGGGCGGCAGCATCAGCCTGGCCAGCACGCCGGGCGAGGGCAGCGTCTTCACCTTGAGCCTGCCGCTGGACTGGGCTCCGCCGCAGGTCGAGACCACCACCAGCGCCCTGAGCGAGGCGGCCCCGGCCAGCGTGGCGGCGGTGGCGATGCCGTATCCGCGCGACCCGCTGTCGCCGGCCGCCGCCGCCTCGGCCGCCGCCGCGCTTGCCGCCCACCAGGCCGCGCCGCCGGCGCCGGCGCCGCGCCCTTTCGCCGACGACCGCGACGGCATCGCCTCCCGCGCCGACGGCCGCGTCGTGCTGGTGGTCGAGGACGACCCGGCCTTCGCCCGCATCCTGTTCGACCTGGCCCACGAAATGCAGTACCGCTGCCTGGTCGCCTTCGACGCCGACGAGGGCCTGGCCCTGGCCCGGCGCCACCTGCCCGCCGCCATCCTGCTCGACGTGCGCCTGCCCGACCGCTCCGGCCTGTCGGTCTTGCAGCTGTTGAAGGACAACGCCGCCACCCGCCACATCCCGGTCCACGTGGTCTCCGGTTCCGACAATATGGACACCGCGCTGCACATGGGCGCCATCGGCTACGCCGTCAAGCCGACCACGCGCGAACAGCTGATGGACGTGTTCCGCAAGCTCGAAGACAAGGTCACGCAAAAGATCAAGCGCATCCTGCTGGTCGAGGACGACGCCCGCCAGCGCGACAGCGTGGTCCAGCTCATATCCGACCCCGACGTCGAAATCACCGCCGTCGAATTCGGCGAACAGGCGCTGGCGCTGCTGCGCACCACCATCTACGACTGCATGATCATCGACCTGAAGCTGCCCGACATGCAGGGCAACGAACTGCTGCAAAGGATGGCCGAGGAACACCTGGCCTCCTTCCCGCCGGTGATCGTCTACACCGGCCGCAACCTGACGCGCGCCGAGGAGGCCGACCTGCACAAATATTCGCGCTCCATCATCATCAAGGGCGCGCGCTCGCCCGAGCGCCTGCTCGACGAGGTGACGTTGTTCCTGCACAAGGTCGAGGCCGAGCTGTCGAGCGAACGCCAGACCATGCTCAAGACGGTGCGCTCGCGCGACCGCGTGTTCGAGGGCCGCCGCATCCTGCTGGTCGACGACGACGTGCGCAACATCTTCGCCCTCACCAGCGCGCTCGAACAAAAAGGCGTGGTGGTCGAAATCGGCCGCAACGGCTTCGAGGCCATCGCCAAGCTCGATGAAGTGAGCGACATCGACCTGGTGCTGATGGACGTGATGATGCCGGGCATGGACGGCCTGGAAGCGACGCGCCGCATCCGCGCCGACCCCCGCCACGGGCGCCTGCCCATCATCGCCATCACCGCCAAGGCCATGAAGGACGACCAGGAACAGTGCCTGGCGGCCGGCGCCAGCGACTACCTGGCCAAGCCGATCGACCTCGACCGCCTGTACTCGCTGCTGCGGGTGTGGATGCCGAACGGGGAGCGGATCTGACCATGGCGCACCCGGAGCACGCCCAGCCCAGCGACCTCGATATCGAGCTGAGGATGCTGATCGAAGCGATCTATCTGAAGTACAGCTACGACTTCCGCGACTACACCGGGGCCTCGCAAAAGCGCCGCGTGCTGCACGCCATGCGCGAGATGGGCTGCGCCACCGTGTCGGCCCTGCAGGCCAGGGTGATGCACGAGACCACGGCCTTCAGCCAGCTGCTGCAATACCTGACGATACCGGTCACCGAGATGTTCCGCGACCCGACGTATTACGCGGCGCTGCGCGAGCACGTGCTGCCGGTGCTGTCGACCTATCCATCGCTGAAGATCTGGGTGGCCGGATGCAGCACCGGCGAGGAAGTCTATTCGCTGGCGATTTTGCTCAAGGAAGAAGGACTGCTCGAGCGCGCCATCATCTACGCCACCGACATCAATCCGCAGTCGCTGGACAAGGCCAGGAAGGGCGTGTTCCCGCTCGAGGCGATGCGGCTCTACACGGAAAACTACCAGGCCGCCGGCGGCCGGTGCGCCTTCTCCGACTACTACACGGCCGCCTACAGCGCGGCCCTGTTCGACAAGTCGCTGTGCGAGAACGTCACCTTCGCCGACCATAGCCTGGCCACCGACAGCGTGTTCGCCGAGACCCATTTGATCAGCTGCCGCAACGTGATGATCTACTTTAAAAAACCGTTGCAGGAGCGCGCCTTCGGCCTGTTCCACGAATCGCTGTGCCACCGCGGCTTCCTCGGTTTGGGCAGCAAGGAGAGCATCGACTTTTCCGCCTACGGGCCGCGCTTCGAACCCTTGAACAAGCGCGAACGCTTGTTCCGCAAACGCTGACATGGCCACGCACCCGGACGAGGATCCCGCCCGCGACCGGGCCACGGGCGCGGCCGCGCAGGCGGATGTGCCGGCGCTGCGCGCCGCGCTGGCCGGCCGCCGGTTCGACGCCGTGGTGATCGGCGCCTCGGCCGGCGGCGTCGGCGCGCTGCTGGAGATTTTACCGGCCCTGCCGGCCGGCTACGACCGCGCCGTCGTCGCCGCGCTGCACTTGCCGGCCGGGCGCCAAAGCCAGCTGGCCGAGGTGTTCCGGGTCCGCATGGCGCTACCGGTGGCCGAGGCCCAGGACAAGCAGCCGGTCGACGCCGGCCACGTCTATTTCGCCGGCGCCGACTATCACCTGTCGATAGAAACCGACCAGACTTTTTCGCTCAGCTGCGAAGCGCCGCTGCACTTCGCGCGGCCGGCCATCGACTTCCTGATGACCTCCGCCGCCGACGCCTACGGCCCGCGTTTGCTGGGCATCCTGCTGACCGGCGCCAACCAGGACGGCGCCGCCGGCCTGGCGGCGATCCACCGCCGCGGCGGCATGACGGTGGTCCAAGACCCGGCCGAAGCGGCGGCACCGACGATGCCGCGGGAAGCCATCCGCCTCGACCGGCCCGACCTGATCCTGCCGCTGGCCGCGATCCGTGCGCTGCTGCTGATGCTGACTTGATGGTGGATCCGCGTCGCCAAAATCGTGGTCGGGACCGTGGTCCGCCGCCCGGTCCGGACCCCGCCGCCACGTCCGTCTATCACCCGCAGCGGGCCGCCGTTTCGTGAAATAATATCCCGATCTGATCCGCCGCTTTATCACTTATCGCCCGCCGCCGGAGTCCCTATGCAGCGCGACCTGTTCATGGAAAGACGCGAATGGCTGTTGCGGCGCCACCGCGCGCTGTCGCCGCGCCAGATGGCGCTGGCCTACGGCGTGCTGTGCATGGTGTCGCTGTCGGTGGCCGGCGGCTTCCTGCTGCTCGGCGTGTGGCAAATCCTGTTCTTTTCCGCGCTCGAGATGTCGGCCGTCGGCGCCGCCTTCCTGCACTACGCGCGCCACGCGGCCGACCACGACCACCTCATCCTCAGCTGCGGCAGCCTGCTGGTGGCGTCGCGGCGCGGCCGCGTGCTGCGTCAACTCCACCTCGACCCCGGCGCCACCCGCGTCACGTCGCCGGCGACGCCGCGCGCGCCCATCGTCCTCAGCGCGCGCGGCGTGCGGATCGAGGTCGGCGCCCTGGCGACGCCGGCGCGCCGCCTGCAAACGGCGCGCGAGCTGCGGGCGGCCTTGGCCGAGGGCTGGTGCGCGCCGTGAACGGCGGGGTTTTTTTCAGCGCCGAAAAGATTTTAAAAATAATTGTAAGCAATCGCCAGCGGACCCCGACAGAGTTCCAAGTCGAAGCACAGGGCCGGACATCGCGGCCGCATCGACCGGTGCATCTCGCACGAAGCCGCAGCAGCCACCGCTATTTTCTCTACACTTATTGGAGCCATACAAATGAATAACTACCTCAAATCCAGCGCCCTGATCGCCGCCACCGTCGCTTCGATGGCCCTGTCGGCATCGTCCTTCGCCGCCAGCACCACCATCGCCGCCGACGACACCGTGCATTGCGCCGGCATCAACAGCTGCAAGGGCCAGAGCGATTGCAAGACCGCCGAAAACGCCTGCAAGGGCCAGAACACCTGCAAGGGCCACGGCTTCCTGGCCACCAAAGCCGGCGAATGCTTCGCCAAAAAAGGCAAGATCGATCTGGATAAATAACACCGCTCATATCGCAGCGCGGCGCCGGGCCTGCCCGGCGCTTTCGCGTTCCATCGCTCCCCATTTTTGACGCCGCCATGCCGCCACCATTGACACCGCCATCGCCCGGTTTCGGCCTGGGCCTGCGCACCAGCCACTATCAGGAAATCCTCGCCACGCCGCCCGCCGACACGGGCGTCGACTGGTTCGAGATCCTGTCCGAAAATTACATGGTCGGCGGCGGCAAGCCGCTCGTCATGCTCGACCGCATACGGCGCGACTATCCGATGGCGATGCACGGCGTGTCGCTGTCGATCGGCAGCCCCGGCGGCCCGTCCGACGAATATCTGCGCGAGCTGAAAAAATTGGCCGAGCGCGTGCAGCCGCTGTGGGTGTCCGACCACCTGTGCTGGACCGGCATCCACGGCACCAATCTGCACGACCTGTTCCCCATGCCGTACACCGAGGAAGCCGTGGCCACCGTCGCGCGCAACGTGCGCCGCGTGCAGGATTATCTGGAGCGGCCCATCCTGCTGGAAAACGTGTCGAGCTATCTATCGTTCGAGGCTGACACCTACCAGGAATGGGACTTCGTGGCCGCCGTCGCCGAGCGGTCGGACAGCCTGATCCTGCTCGACGTGAACAACGTCTACGTCAGCAGCGTCAATCACGGCTTCGACCCGCACACCTATCTGCGCGCGCTGCCGGCCGCGCGCGTGCGGCAGATCCACCTGGCGGGCCACAGCCGGCAGGACGGCTGCATCATCGACACCCACGACCAGCCGGTGGCCGATCCGGTGTGGGCGCTGTACGCCGAGGCGCTGCGCCTGTTCGGCCCCGTCGCCACGATGATAGAGCGCGACGACCATATCCCGCCGCTGCCGGAGCTGACGGCCGAACTGCGGCACGCGCGCGGCGTGGCGGCGGCGGTCCACGCGGAGCGCGCGCCATGAGCGCGTTGACCACGCTGCAAAGCGACTTCCAGGATTACGTGCTCGGTAGCGCCGGCGAGCGGCCCGCCATCGTCGGCGCCGTGCGCGAGCAGTTCGGCCTGAAGGCCGACGCGCGGCTGGCGATTTACCACAACGCCTATCGCATCCGCCTGCGCGAGGCGCTCAGCGCAAGCTACGACAAAACCTGGAGCTACATCGGCGACGACATGTTCGCGGCGCTGGCCGACAGTTACATCGCCGCGCATCCGTCGCACCATCCCAACCTGCGCTGGTTCGGCGGCGACTTCGCCGCGCACGCCGCGCGGGAACTGGCCGACCATCCCTTCATCGCCGAACTGGCGCAATTCGAATGGGCGCTCGGCCTGGCCTTCGACGCGCCCGACGCCGCCGCCGTCAGCGCCGCCGGCCTGGCCGATATCGCGCCCGAGGCGTGGGGCGCGCTGGTGTTCGGACTGCATCCATCGGTGCGCTTGCTGGCGCTGGAGTGGAACGTCGTCGCGCTGTGGCAGGCGCTGGGCCAGGACCAGGGCCCGCCCGACGTCGAACAGGCCGCCGCGCCACAGACGTGGATGGTGTGGCGCACCGCCGACCAGCCACATTTCCGCTCGCTGCCGGCGGCCGAGGCGCAGGCGCTGCACCGCATCGGCGCCGGCGCCACGTTCGGCGACGTGTGCGAGGCGGCCGGCGACGAAGCGGCGGCGTTGGCGATGGCCGGCTATCTGCAACACTGGCTGGCGCAGGGCGTGCTGACGGCGCCGCGTTGATAGCTCCTCATCGCCCCATGTTTCCGGCCACGCGGTGACTCATCGACATGCTGCCCGCGGCCCGGTATTCGGTGCCGGCGCAACGCCACGCGCTTTTCTTCGCGTTCAGGCATAAAAATTCGCTGATCTGTTCGTGCGCGCACATGACGCGCCCGCCATTGGTGGCAAGCTAGGCCATTCCGTATCCGCGCGCGTTGCGCGGGTTTTTATCAATCAGGCTAGCGGAGGAGATACCCATGACCAGCAATACTGAACTCAAAGGAAAACGCGTCGCGGTGCTGATGACCGATGGCGTCGAACAGGTGGAATATACGGGGCCGCGCGGCTTCCTCGAAGAACACGGCGCGCAAGTGACGCTGATCTCGCCCAAGGCCAAGGGCGAGCAGGTGCAGGGCTTTCATCACGATAAGCCGGCCGACAAGTTCTCGGTGGATCTGAGCGTGGGCGACGCGGCGCCGGGCGACTACGACGCGCTGCTGCTGCCGGGCGGCGTCGCCAATCCGGACGCGCTGCGGCTCAGCAAAGAGTCGATCAAATTCATCCGCGACTTCGCGCGCGAAGACCGGCCGATCGCGGCGATCTGCCACGGTCCGTGGACGCTGATCGACGCCGGCGTCGCCGACGGCAAGCGCATGACCAGCTGGCCCAGCCTGCAAATGGATCTGCGCAACGCCGGCGCAGTGGAGCGATGAGCAGGTGATCGTCGACGACAAGCTGGTCACGAGCCGCAAGCCGGACGACATCCCGGCCTTCAACCAGGCCTTGCTGACGCAGTTGACGGCGGCGTAAGCGGCCATCCCCGGCAAGCAGTCTGATGGCGCGAAAATATACGCGCCGTAGGCGCGGCGATGTGATTCGGCGCTGCCGCGGTCAAAGCGGTTTGCTGGCCGCTTCGGGATACAGTTCGGGCCTGCTGTGACCTTCGATGCGGTTGCTGTAATAGGAATTCATCGACCGCAGCAGTTCACGCAGGGCCGTCAGCGTGGCGGGATGGGCCATGGCGCCCAGGCAGTTCGACAGCCGCACGATGTCGGCCGCCTTCGCCGTCATGGACGGCGGCGCGGCCTGCAGCAGCGGCTCGAACTGATGCGCTGAGTGATACATGTTTGCCGCCTCGATTTGCCGCCTTTTTTGCCGCCGCCGTGGAAGGCTAAGTGCTTGATATGGTTATCATATTAGAGTCATTCCAGCGATTTGCAATCGATTCTTTGCCGCCTTTTTTGCCGGACTTTTCCGGCAGCGTCGCGTCGTCAGCCGGCCAGACGCTGGCGCCGCAGCGCGCCCTGGCGCTCCAGCATCCAGCCCGGATACTCGGCCGGCAGCGCGCTGACCTGGTCGAGCGCGGCCAGCTCCTCGGCATCGAAACGCAGGGCGGTGGCGGCGATATTGTCGTCGAGCTGCTCGACCCGTTTGGCGCCGATGATGACGCTGCTCACCACCTGGCGTTGCAGCAGCCACGCCAGCGCCACCTGCGCCACCGACACCGGCGTGCCGGACGCGCTGCGGCGCTCGGCGATGCCGCGCATGACGTCGATGCAATCGTAGGCGCGTTCCAGCTGCACCGGCGGGAAGTCGAAGCTGGCGCGGCGGCCGCCGTCACTGGACGCGCCGTCGCGCCCGTACTTGCCGCTCAACAGGCCGCCGGCCAGCGGGCTCCACACCATCAGGCCCACGTTTTCGCTGGCTAGCATGGGCGCGATCTCGCGTTCGAGGTCGCGTCCGGCGATGGTGTAATACGCTTGCAGCGACGCGAACCTGGCCAGCCCCAGCCGCTCGCTGACGCCCAGCGCCTTGGCGATTTGCCACGCGGCCCAGTTCGACACGCCGATATAGCGCACATGGCCGTGCTGGACCAGGGTGTCGAGCGCGCGCAGCGTTTCCTCGATGGGCGTGGCGGGGTCGAAGCCGTGGACCTGGTACAGGTCGATATGGTCGAGCTGCATCCGTTTCAGGCTGGCCTTGACGCCTTCCATGATGTGGTAACGCGACAGGCCGCTGCCGTTGACGCCGCTGTCGGTCTCGCCGAACACCTTGGTCGCCACCACCACGCGGTCGCGCGCGATGTTCAGGTTCTTCAGGGCCTGGCCGGTGATGATTTCGGCGCGGCCGTCGGCGTAGACGTCGGCCGTGTCGATGAAGTTGATGCCGGACTCGATGGCGCGGCCGACGATGCGCTCGGCATCGCCCTGTTGCAGCTGGCCGATCTGGCCCCAGATGCCGCCCTCGCCGCCGAAGGTCATGGTGCCGAGGCACAGCTCGGAAACAAACAGCCCGGTATTGCCGAATTTTTTGTAGCGCATGGAAACTCCCTGGTCGAGATGGATGGCGGGTGGGCGCTGGCCCGGCTGGCGGGCGGCGCCGGGCCATTCTATAACGTTGCCGTTTTGGCCGGCGGCGCGGACGGCGCGGCTGCGGCCGTTGGGTGCCGCCGGCCGCCCGTATCTCCGCCATGCTAGTGACGATGGCGCCGCCATCGCGCCGGCGCCGCCCCGCCACGCCCTGCAAGCAGCGCCGCGCCGGGGCCGCCGGGCCGCGCGCCCGGCTCGGTTGTGGCCGTCGCCGAACTTCAATACAATCAAAGGCAAGGTTTGCCTCTCGTCGCCGCCGCGCGACGCCACCACCATGAGCATATCGTCGTTGCTGCAATCGAAACCGGCGCCCGGCGTGCGTGCCAGCCTGGCGGCCCTGGTCATCGCTTGCGTCTTGCCAGTGACGGGCGTGGCCGCCTTCCTCATCGTCCGTGTTTACGACCATCAACGCGGCGCGCTGCTGACCCAGACCGGGCCCGGCCTCGCGCTGGCCCAGCTGACGGCCGGCCTGCACGCGACCCTGTTCTCGCTGGCGGCGGCGACCCTGGCGGCGCTGGTGGCCGGGCTGGCGCTGGCGTGGCTGATCGGCGGCCGCATCGCGCAATCGGTGCGGGCGCTGATCGCGCCGGCGCTGGCGCTGGGCGGCGGCCACCACATGGCGCCGTTGCCGCCTTTGCCGCCGCTGCATTTCAAGGAGGCGCGGGCGCTGGGCCTGGCGCTGCGGCACGCCGCCGACGGCATGCGCCGGGTCCAGGCCGGCATGCGCGAGAGCGAGCAGCGGCTGGCGCTGGTGGCCGACGCCGCCCATCTGGGCGTCTGGGTGCGCGACCTGGCGCGCCGCACGATCTGGATGTCGGACCAGTGGCGCGCGCTGTTCGGCTTCGCGCCCGAGCAGACGGTGCAGCTGGTCGACTTGCTGCTGCGCGTGCATCCCGACGACCGCGTCGCCGTGCAGCGCACGCTGGACCAGTGTCTGCACGGCGTGTCGCGCTACGACATGGAATACCGCATCGTGCTGCCGGACGGCGAGCTGCGCTGGATAGGCTCGCACGGCAGCGTGGCGCTGGACGCGGCCGGCCGGCCGGCGCTGGTGCATGGCGTGTCGCTCGACATCACGCCGCGCAAACGGGCCGAGCTGGACTTGCAGCAAAAGCAGAAGGAGGTCACGCATCTGTCGCGGGTGGCGGTGCTGGGCGAGCTGTCGGGCGCGCTGGCGCACGAGCTGAACCAGCCGCTCACGGCCATCCTCAGCAACGCCCAGGCGGCGCTGCGCTTCATGGAGCGCCAGCCGGTCGACCTCGACGAAGTGCGCGAAATCCTGCGCGACATCGTCGGCGAAGACCAGCGCGCCGGCCAGATCATCCGCCGCCTGCGCCGCCTGTTCGACAAAAAGGAGATGCCGCACCAGCACGTCGACCTCGACGCGCTGGTGCGCGACACGGTGCGCTTGCTGCGCAACGACCTGATTAACCACGGCATCACCGTGCTCACCGAGCTGGGCGGCGATGCCACCGTCCACGCCGACCGCGTGCAGCTGCAACAGGTGCTGATCAACCTGTTGATGAATGGCTGCGATGCGATGGCGGGGCGGCGTCCCGGCGGCACCATCGTCGTGCGCACGCGGCGGCTATCGGCGGCGGAAGCCGTCGCCGCCTCCGTCGCCGGCCCGGGCACGGCCGCCGCCACCGCCGCCGCACCGTGCACGGCCGCCACCGCCACCGCCACCGCCGCTACCGCCACCGCCGCCGCCGCCGCCATCCCGGCCGCTCCGGCGCTCACCCCCGCCGACAGCGTCGAACTGATCGTGGCCGACAACGGCGCCGGCATCGCGCCGGCCGATCTCGAGCGCATCTTCGAGCCCTTCTACACGACCAAGGAGCGCGGCATGGGCCTGGGCCTGTCGATCTGCCGCAGCATCGTCGGCGCCCACGGCGGCCGCCTGTGGGCCGGCCACAATTCGGACGCCGGCGCGCGCTTTTATCTGCGCCTGCCGCTGGCCGACGGCGGCGCGCCATGACGGCGCCCACCGTGTTCCTCGTCGACGACCAGCCGGCCGTGCTCAAGGCGCTGGCGCGGCTGCTGGCCTCGGCCGGCTTCGCGGTGCGCGGTTTCGACTCGGCCCTGGCCTTCCTCGACAGCGACGCCGCCGGCGCCGACGGCTGCCTGGTGCTCGACCTGTCGATGCCGGACATGGGCGGGCTGGCCTTGCAGCAGGCGCTGGCGCAGCGCGGCTGCCTGCTGCCGCTGATCTTCCTGACCGGGCACGGCGACCTCGACAGCGGCATCGCCGCCATGAAGCGCGGCGCCGCCGACTTCCTCGCCAAGCCGGTCGACGACGCCCGCCTGATCGCCGCCGTCACGCGGGCGCTGGGCCAGAACCGCGAGGCGCGCGCCGACTGCGCCGAGCGCGCGGCCATCCTGACGCGCCTGCACAGCCTGACGCCGCGCGAGACCGAAGTGCTGGACCTGATCGTCGAAGGATTGCTCAACAAGCAGGTGGCGGCGGCGCTGGGCACGGTCGAGAAGACGGTCAAGGTGCACCGCGCCCGCGTGATGACGAAGATGCAGGTGAAATCCGTGACGGCGCTGGTGCGGCTGGTCGACCGCGTGCGCGCCGCGCCGGCGCCATCGCAGTCGTAGTCGCCGCCGCCATCGCCGGGATAAGCGCGCCGCCGCCGGTTGATGCTTCCGCGCAACATGGGACCAAGGTCCAATATCGGCGGCGCGGCGACGCGGCTATCGTTGCTGCATGGATACCTCACCTCCCTTCGTGGCCATCGTCGATGACGAAGAAGCGGTCCGGCGCGCGCTGCTGCGGCTGATGCGCTCGGTCGGCGTGCCGGCCCGGGCCTATGCCTCCGGCGCCGCCTTCCTGGCCGACCTGGCCACGTACCGGCCGCGCTGCGCCGTGCTGGACCTGCACATGCCGGGCATGAGCGGCCTGGCCGTGCAAGCGAGCCTGGCCGCGCTGGCGCCGGAGGTGGGGGTGATTATCATGACCGGCCAGCATTCGGCCGAGGTCGAAGCCGAGGCGCAGCCGCACGCGCCGCTGGCCTACCTGCTCAAACCGATGAACGACCAACTGCTGCTCGACGCCCTGGCTTCGGCGTGCGCGGCCTGGAGACAGCCATGACCCCCATGCACAAGCCAACGTCGGCCGCCGCGGCGTCGCGGCCACCGCCGGCCCCGCCGGCGCGCACTGCGCCGGCGCGCGCGCACCCGGGCGGCCCCGACGTGTACGGCGCCAAAATCCTCATCGTCGACGACCAGGCCGTCAACGTCCTGCTGCTCGAACAAGTGCTCGGCAACGCCGGCTACACGGCCGTCAGCAGCACCACCGAGGCGATGCGGGTGGCGGCGCTGCACCGCGAACACCGCTACGATTTGATCGTGCTCGACATGAACATGCCGCTGCTGGACGGCTTCGGCGTGCTCGACAGCCTGCGCCAGATCGAGGCCGGCCACTATCTGCCGGTGCTGGTGCTGTCGGCCGATTCCGACTACAAGCTGCGCGCGCTCGAAGCGGGCGCCCGCGATTTCATCGGCAAGCCCTGCGACTACGCCGAAGTGCTCAGCCGCGTGCGCAACCTGCTCGAAGTGCGCCTGCTCTACCAGGGCAGCTGCGCCTACGGCCTGCGCATGGCCAGCTACGACGCGCTCACCGGCCTGCCCAACCGCCAGCTGTTCACGCAGTCGCTGGAGCAGACGCTGGCGGCCGTGTGGCCGCACGGCAGCGCGCTGCTGTTGATCGACCTCGACGGTTTCACACGCATCAACGACACGCTGGGGCAGCCGGCCGGCGACGACGTGCTGCGCCAGTTCACGCTGCGCCTGGCCCAGCTGGCGCCGCCGCGCGCCTGCATCGGCCGCTTCGGCAACGACGAATTCGCGCTGCTGCTGCCGGCGCTGGAACGGCCGCAGGAGACGGCCCAGATGGTCGAACAGATCCGGCGCGCCTTGGACACCCCGTTCCGCCTCGGCGGAGGCGGCGGCGACGTCGCGCTGACGGCCAGCATCGGCGTCGCCCTCTGCCCCGGCGACGCCGGGGAGGCCGGGCCGCTGATCCAGTACGCCGGCACGGCGCTGCACCAGGCCCGCCAGCGCGGCCGCGGCCACTGCCGCTACTTCACCGACACCATGAACGTCGAAGCCCAGCACCGCTTCGACCTGGAGACGGCGCTGCGCCGCGCCGCCGAGCTGGGCGAGTTCGAACTCTACTACCAGCCCAAGGTGCAGATCAGCACCGGCCGCATGGTCGGCGCCGAGGCGCTGCTGCGCTGGAACCGGCCCGGCCACGGCCTCGTCGGGCCGGGCGAGTTCATCGGGCTGCTGGAGGAAAGCGGCCAGATCGTGCAGGTCGGCGCCTGGGCCATCGACCAGGCTTGCCGCCAGATCGCGCTGTGGGCCGAGCACGGCGCCGGCCCGCTGGCGGTGGCCGTCAACGTTGCCGGCGTGCAGTTCAACGACACCAGCCTGGAGCAGGCCGTCACGGAGTCGGTGGCCCGCTACGGCATCGACGCCGGCCTGCTGGGCCTGGAGGTCACGGAAACGGCGCTGATGGACGACAGCGCGCGCGCCATCGCCACCCTGACGCGGCTGCGCGCCATGGGCGTGCGCATCGCCATCGACGACTTCGGCACCGGCTACTCCAGCCTGGCCTACCTGAAGCGCTTCCCGCTCGACGTGCTGAAGATCGACATCGCCTTCATCCGCGACGTCACCACCAGCCCCGACGACGCCGCCCTGGTCGACGCCATCATCGCCATGGCCCACAGCCTGAACCTGGAAGTGGTGGCCGAGGGCGTCGAAACGGCGGCCCAGCTGGCCTATCTGGGCCGGCACCGCTGCGACCAGATCCAGGGTTACCACTTCAGTCCGCCGGTCCCGGCCGAGCAGCTGACGGCGCTGCTGCAACGGGGCGCCGGCCTGCCGGGGCTGGGCGCGGCGGGCGGCACGCCGCAGCGCACCATGCTCATCATCGACGACGAGCCGCAAGTGCTGAGCGCGCTCCAGCGCCTGCTGCGCCAGGACGGCTATCAAATCCTGGTGGCCGACGGCGCGGCCCAGGCCTTCCGCCTGCTGGCCGAGCACCCGGTGCAGCTGGTGCTGTGCGACCAGCGCATGGAGGAAATGAGCGGCACCGAGCTGCTCGACAAGATCAAGGACATGTATCCGGACACCTTCCGCATCATCCTGTCCGGTTACACCGACTTGAACACCATCATGGAATCGATCAATCGCGGCTCGCTGTACCGTTTTTACACCAAGCCGTGGGACAACCAGACCCTGCGCGACAACGTGCGCGGCGCCTTCCGCCACTATTGGCAGCTGCACGGCCTGGCGCCGGAGGGCGGCGCCGGCGGGAGCGCTTGATGGCCGCGCCGACGGCGCAGTGTCTGGCCGCTGCCGCCGCTGCGTCCGCCGTGTCCGCGGCGGTGGCGTGGACCAGGCCAGCGCCCGGCCTGGCGCTGGCCGCCGCTTTGACGGCGCTGTCGGCGCTCGCCGCCTTGGCCGCGACGGCGCCCGCGCCGGCGGCGGCCCCCGCGCCGCAGGACGAACCGATACTGCCGGTGCCGCTGACGCTGCACGCCGACCCGGCCCGCGCCGCGCTGGGGCGGCGTTTGTTCAACGACGTCCGGCTGTCGGCCAACGGCCGCGTCTCCTGCGCCAGTTGCCACGACCTGAGCCACGGCGGCGCCGACTCCCGGCCGCGCTCGGCCGGCCACGACGGCCGCTTCACCGAGCTCAACACGCCGACCGTGCTCAACGCCGCCCTCAATTTCCGCCAGTTCTGGGACGGCCGCGCCGCCACGCTGGAAGATCAAATCGAACAGGTGGTGCAAAACCCCGTCGAGATGGGCTCGACCTGGCCGGCCGTCGTCGCCAAGGTGGCGCGCGACGGCGGCTACGGCCAGGCCTTCGGCGCCATTTACCGCGACGGCGTCACGGCCGTCAACATCCGCGACGCCCTGGCCAGCTACGAGCGCACGCTCATCACGCCCAACTCGCGCTTCGACCAGTATCTGCGCGGCGACCGCAACGCCATCACGGCCGCCGAAAAAACCGGCTACGCCAAATTCAAGCAATACGGCTGCGTGGCCTGCCACCAGGGCGTCAACGTGGGCGGCAATATGTTCCAGAAATTCGGCGTCATGGGCGACTACTTCGCCCAGCGCGGCGGCGCCCGGCCCTCCGACCTGGGCCGCTACCGGCAAACCCACAAGGCCGACGACCTGCACGTGTTCAAGGTGCCCGGCCTGCGCAACGTGGCCGGCACGGCGCCGTATTTCCACGACGCGTCGGCCGCCACGCTGGACCAGGCCATCGACGTCATGTTCCGCTACCAGCTCGGCCGCGTCGGCTCGAAGGAAGACAAGGCCTTCATCGCCCAGTTCCTCGCCACGCTCAGCAGCGCACCGCTGGGGGCGCCGTGAGCGCGCCGGCCTGGCTGACGCGGCCGTTCGGGGGTGGACCGGCGCCGCGCTGGAAGCGGCTGGCGGCGCCCTTGCCGCTGGCCTGCGTATTGCTGCTGGCGGCGCTGCTGATGGTGTACGCGCGCACCCGCGGCTACGACGACGCCGCCTATTTTGAAAACGTCGCGCGGCTGCGGCAGATGAAGCAGCTCGACGCCCACTGGGAACTGGACGCGATGAAGTCGCGCATCGGCCTGAACCAGAGCTACGATCCGCTGGTCGACCCGCTGCGCGACCTAAACCTGACGCCGCAACAATTGCGCGGCGGCGCCTCGCGGGCGCCGGAGCAGGCCGCCGAACTGGCGCGCAGCGTGGCCGCCTACCAGGACGCGCTGCACGACAAGGCGGCGCTGGTGGAATCGTTCAAGTCGCACAACGCGGTGCTGCGCAATTCACTGGCCTTTTTGCCGACGGCCGGCGACGACATCGAACACCTGGCCGCCGGCGCCCACGCGCACGCCGTCGCGGTCGTCGTGCAGGCCAACCGCGCGCTGCTGGCCACGCTGGTCTACTACCACGCCCCCAGCGACGCCGACTTGCAGGAAGTGGCAGACGAGCTGGCCCAGCTGGCCCGGCTGCGCACCGGCGCCGACGCCGAGCTCGGCGAGCGCATCGACATCTTCAGCGCCCACGCCCGCACCGTGCTGCGCGAGCAGAGCGTCGTCACGCGGCTGCTGACCGGCATTTCGGCGGCGCCGACGGCGGCCCGCATCGACGCCATCAACGCCCTGCTCAGCCGCGAGCAGCACGCCGCCGTGCAGCGGCTGCAAACCTACCGCCTCTACCTGTCGCTGCTGGCGGCCACGCTGGCCGCGCTGCTGCTGGTGGCGGCGCTGCGGCTGGCGCGCGACCACGCCATCATCAACCGCGTCAACGCCGCGCTGACGCACGCCAACGACCACCTCGAACAGCGGGTGCGGCTGCGCACGGTGGAACTGTCGCAGGCCAACGACAGCCTGCAACGCGAAATGGCCGAACGCCGGCAGCTCGAAGGGCGGCTGATGCAATCGGAAAAGCTGGCCTCGATCGGCCAGCTGGCGGCCGGCATCGCGCACGAAATCAACAACCCGCTGGCCTTCGTGGCTTCCAACTTCAGCATGCTCGAAGGCTATCTGCCGGACTTGTTCGCGATGCTGGACGCCTACCAGGCGGCCGAGCGCAGCGTGGTGCCGTCGGCGCTGGCGGCCGAACTGGGGCGCACGCGGCAGCGGCTGGACCTGGCGTTTTTGCGGCAGGACATCCCGGTGCTGATGGCCGAATCGAAGGACGGGCTCGAGCGCGTCGGCAAGATCGTGCGCGACCTCAAGGATTTCTCGCGCGTCGACACGGCGCAGGACTGGGAATGGACCGACTTGCGGCCGGGGCTGGCGTCCACCCTCAACATCATCGCCCGCGACGTGCGCCAGGCGGCCGACGTCGTCACCGACTACGGCGCGCTGCCGGCGATCGAATGCCTGCCGTCGCAGCTCAACCAGGTGTTCATGAATTTGATTTTGAACGCCGCCCACGCGGTCGGCCCGGAGCGCGGCGTCATCACGGTGCGCACCGGCGCCGAAGCCGACGAAGTGTGGGTGGAAGTGAGCGACACCGGCTGCGGCATCCCGCCCGCCGTGCTGCCGCGCATCTTCGACCCCTTCTTCACGACCAAGGCCATCGGCAAGGGCACGGGCCTGGGCTTGTCGCTGTCCTACGGCATCGTGCAAAACCACAACGGGCGCATCGAGATCGACACCAAGGTCGGCCAGGGCACCACCTTCCGCGTGGTGCTGCCGGTCAGACGGCAAGCCGGGCGGGAGGAGGCGCTGGCGCTGGTCTGATGCGTATCGCGGTGGTGCATATGGCGATGGGCGGACTTAACTATATGCAGAAGATGCTGGTTTCGGCAAAGGACTCAAGCCCAGGTAACGCTTCTAAAACTATCCGAACTCTTGATCGTTGTTGGCCTCGCCATCACTCCAGTCGGATGGCGACGTCGAATACCCAGGTGCGGCGGATCTCGACCACATCGTACTGGCGCGCCAGGGCCGGTGGGAAGGCGCCGTAGGGCGCTTGGTTGGTCACGATTGTACGGATGGCTTCGTCGATAGCTTGAACGCCGCTGGAGACGGTGAACGTGACCTTCTCCACCGAGCCGTCGGCGCGCACCGCTATCGTCACGGTGGGTCGGGTGTGGGCTTGTTTCACCAGCTCGCGGACCGTGTCGAGAGTCATATTCCTTTCGATCTTGCGGCTCATCGCCTCCGCATACAGAACCAGCTCGCCATTCGGATCGGCGCGACCGAAGAGCCAGCCGCGGCGCAGGTTGCTGGCGGAAGACAGCTGCGAGCGCGACGCCGCTTCGCGCTGGGCGGCTTCGCGGTCGATTTGTCTGCCGATCGCTTTCAAGCGCTCTTCGTGCTCGGCGTCCTCCCTGGCCTTTTCCTGCAATGCCTGCTCTTTCTTTGCCAGCTCTTGCCGCGCCGCCTGCTCTTTTGCCGCTTCCCGGCGCGCCGCCTCCTGCTGGATGGCTTCCTGGCGCGCGGCCTCGGCGCGTTGCTGTTCCTGCCGGATGGCTTGCTGGCGGGCCGCTTCGTCGCGTTTGGCCTGTTGGGCCTGTTCCTGCCGCAGCTCCTGACGAGCGGCTTCCTGGCGTTGGGCTTCCAGCTGCGCTTGCTTTGCCTGTTCTTGCCGGATGGCTTCGTGGTGCTTCAGTTCCAGCCGCGCGGCCTCGGCCCGTTCCAGTTCCTGCCTGGCCTGTTCCGCCTTCGCATCGTGCTCCTGGCGCTCCGCCTCGCGCCGCAAGTTCTCCTGTCGGGCCAGCTCCTGGCGTTCGGCGCCCAGTCGCGCGGCCTCGATCCCGGCGGCTTGCTCAGCGCGGGCGGTGTCCAGACGAAGCTGTTCCTGACGCACCGCTTCGCGCTGTGCGGCAGCCATCAACTCGGTCTGCCTCAGGTTTTCCGCGCGCTGCTTCTCCTGTTCGAGCCCGGCCCGCTCAAGCGCCGCCCGGTCCTGCGTCGCCTGTTCGACCGCTTGTTGCGCCGCATCGCGCGCATCGCTGAGGACTGTCGCCTCACTCGGCTGAACAGGCGTGTTTTGCACAATAGCGGCTGTGGGCAAGGGCTGGTCGGACGGCTTGGATAGCGCCATGACGGGTTCCACGGCGGGGGACGGAGCCGCCGCCGCCGCCGGAGCGGGCCGTTGCGGCGGCGGCGTGGAGGGCGACGCCTCCAGGGATGTCACGGTGCTTCCCATCGCCGACCTGTCCACCGGGGCGAGTACCGGATTGGCTAGTTCCGCCGGCGCAGAGCCGGGCGGCGGCGGCGCGCTTGCCGGTTGAGCGACCGGTGCTGGCAGCGGAGCGAGAATGACTTGCAAATCATCGGCGCCGAGGCGCTTTTCTTCCCACGGCAGCTTGAAGCCGGGCAGGCCGAAGGTCTGGCCGCCCAAGCTAATGCTCAGCAGCAGCGCGTGGAGCACGACGGCGACGAGCAGCGCAGTGCTTAATCGCCGTGAATCGCTTTGGATGAAAGGGCCGTGGAAGCGCCCGCTGCTGACTGTTGAAAACATCGCTACAGACTATCACAAGGTTGATAGAAAAACAAAAGACCCGCAAAATTCCCGAGGCCTTTGTGTCGTTCAATCTACAGCGGTTGACTGGCTGTAAACTCCCAGTCGTTTATATCGGATGAAAAAAATGCGCGGACGTGCCGCGCATTCGTTTCAGACCGGTATTGATGAGACGCCGAATGCGTCCCGCGTCGATCAATGCATGATGTCTTCTTTGACAAAATACTTGCGTGCATAGGCCAACAGCTGTGCGTCGTTCGGATGATCGACGGTCTCGACGCTGATGACTTTTTCAGCAGTGTCACCATGGTGCTTGGTCAGATGGCGCATGAAGCTCAGTTTTTCCATGCCCGGACCGACAATCAGAATTTCCTTGGAGGCCGTGATCGCGGTGGCGACTTCGTCCATATAAGTCGTATCTTCTTCGGCGCGATTGTTTCCAACGACGCCGGCCTTCTGGTGCTGCGACGTGGTCTTGACCACTTCCGATTCCGCCGCATCGCGGGTGAAGTGAATGACATGTGCTTCTGTCTGATCGAGCCAGACGACTGCGTGGTTAAACGACATGGTGTGTTCCTTGGATGAGATGGGGCATGGATGAAGGCCATTCGCCGGCTGGTTCCTGACCCGGCGCAGGCTGCTGCTGGAAGGCGCTTTGTGGGTCGCCATTTTTGACCAATGCGATGATTCTGTTCTCTATGGACGCTGCCATCTGTACGGAAGCGTACGCAACCTAGCATGGCCAGCCCCTGTTCTTTGATCATCCGTACCACTTCCAGCTTTAGGCTCGGGTCGAATGTTTTACGCTTTCTTGTTGTCATGCTTAACTCCTCAGATGGTGGATTTTCCACCTATTGAGGTGTCCGGGCAAATTAGACCACAGCACTTACGCCCCCAGCGGACGTTCAAATAGACTCAAAAACCGTGCTTTTGCTTCGCTATCGGAGAGGAAAAGACTTCCTCTTGGCTTCTGAAGACTCGGTGTCGTTGCTAGCTGCATACAATCGCGGTATTGCTTGGTTCCGATGCAGTCCATCAGGAGGAGATAGCGACCGGACTGCTTTCGTTCAAGAAATGCAGCATCTCCTGCTTTCACTCAGGCCGTTCTTGGTGACTCATATATCTCTGTTCTTCTTGCGGGCCTTTCTCGACAGTTGCCTGCACATGAAAAGAGGCCACCTCAATGAGGTGGCCTCTTTTCATGTGCAGGCACTCTATGCTATCGAAGTGCATCAATCCATAAATGTCTTAACGAATGGTTCCCAAAATCTCACGTTATGGGTCCTGCTACAATTATCTTAAACGTCAATATTCCCCGCGCGTAGAGCATTGTTCTCAATGAACGCCCGGCGCGGTTCCACGTCATCGCCCATCAGCGTGGTGAAGATCTGATCCGCCGCGATGGCATCCTCGATCTGCACCTTGAGCAAACGGCGCACGGTCGGGTCCATCGTCGTTTCCCACAGCTGGCTCGGGTTCATCTCGCCCAGACCTTTGTAGCGCTGCTTGGACACCACCCGTTCCGCTTCGTCGCGCAGCCACTGCATCGCGTGGTGGAAGTCGACCACGGCCGATTCCTTGGTGCGCTCGCCTTCGCCGCGGCTGACCACGGCGCCTTCGCCGATCAGGCCCTTGAAGGTGGCGGCCGCGGCGGCCAGCACGTTGTAGTCGGCGCCCTGGACGAAGTCGGCGTCGATGGCGCTGACTTTGACGTTGCCGTGATGCATACGCTCGATGCGCAGCGCGTGCTTCTCGGACAGCTCATCGGAAATCACTGTCACCTTGACGCTGATGTCGTTGATCTCGGCGGCCAGCGCCTTGGCCGACACTTCGGCCTGCTCCAGCGTCGCCAGGTTCAGCGTCACGCCGGTCATGATGGCGGTCAGCGCGGCGCGGTCGATCACGCGCGTCAAGCGCGTCATGATGGCGTTGGCCAGGTTGAACTGGCGCACCAGTTCGCCCAGCGGTTCGCCGACGATGGGGGCGGCGCCTTCGCGCGGCACCAGCACAGCCGTGTTCAGCGCCACGTTCATCATATAGGTCGCTTCTTCGGCGTCGTCCTTGAGGTAGCGCTCGTCGCGCCCGGCCTTGACCTTGTACAGCGGCGGCTGGGCGATGTAGATGTGGCCGCGCTCGACCAGTTGCGGCATCTGGCGGTAGAACAGGGTCAGCAGCAGGGTGCGGATGTGGGCGCCGTCGACGTCCGCATCGGTCATGATGATGATGCGGTGGTAGCGCAGTTTTTCGACGTTGAATTCGTCCGGGCCGATCGAGGTGCCCAGGGTGGCGATCAGCGTGGTGATCTGTTCCGACGACAGCATCTTCTCGAAGCGCGCCTTTTCCACGTTCAAGACCTTGCCGCGCAGCGGCAGGATGGCCTGGAACTTGCGGTCGCGGCCCTGCTTGGCCGAGCCGCCCGCCGAGTCACCCTCGACGATGTACAGTTCGCACAGGGCCGGGTCTTTTTCCTGGCAGTCGGCCAGCTTGGCCGACAGGCCCAGGCCGTCCATGATGCCCTTGCGGCGGGTCAGGTCGCGGGCCTTGCGGGCCGCTTCGCGCGCGCGCGCCGCTTCGACGATCTTGCCGCAGATGATTTTGGCGTCGTTCGGTTTTTCCTGCAAATAGTCCGACAGCGTCTTGGCGACGATTTCCTCGACCGGTCCGCGCACTTCCGACGAGACCAGCTTGTCCTTGGTCTGCGACGAGAACTTCGGCTCCGGCACTTTCACGGACAGCACGCAGGTCAAGCCTTCGCGCATGTCGTCGCCGGAAATTTCAACCTTGGCCTTCTTGGCGAAATCGTGTTCGTCGATGTATTTGTTGATGACGCGCGTCATCGCCGCGCGCAGGCCGGTCAGGTGGGTGCCGCCGTCGCGCTGCGGGATGTTGTTGGTGAAGCACAGCACCTGTTCGTTGTAGGCGTCGTTCCACTGCATCGACACGTCGACCGAGATATTGGTGTTCTGGTCCGACATGCGTTCGCCGGTGGCCTGGAACACGGTCGGGTGCAACACGGTCTTGGCCTTGTTGATGTATTCGACGAAGCCGCGGGTGCCGCCCTCGAAGGCGAAGATTTCTTCCTTGCCGTTGCGCTGGTCGGTCAGCTTGATGTTGACGCCGTTGTTCAGGAAGGACAGTTCGCGGATGCGCTTGGCCAGGATTTCGTAGTGGAATTCGACGTGGTTGAAGATTTCCTCGTCGGCCCAGAAGTGGACGTCGGTGCCGCGCTTGTCGGTGTCGCCGATGACCTTGATCGGCGAGACGGCAAAGCCATCCTTTTCGGCGATTTCGCGGTTCTGCGGCACGCCGCGCACGAATTCCATGTAGTGGACCTTGCCGTCGCGGCGGATGGTCAGCTTGAGCAGTTTCGACAGCGCGTTGACGCAGGAGACGCCGACGCCGTGCAGGCCGCCCGACACCTTGTAGGAGTTCTGGTCGAACTTGCCGCCCGCGTGCAGTTCCGTCATGACGATCTCGGCCGCCGAGCGCTTCGGATCGTGCTTGTCGTCCATCTTCAGGCCGGTCGGCACGCCGCGGCCGTTGTCGGTGATCGAGATCGAGTTGTCGGAGTGGATGGTGACGTGGATTTCCGTGCAGTGGCCGGCCAGCGATTCGTCGATCGAGTTGTCCAGCACTTCGAACACCAGGTGGTGCAGGCCGGTGCCGTCCGAGGTGTCGCCGATGTACATGCCGGGTCGTTTGCGGACTGCTTCCAGACCTTCGAGGATCTGGATCGATGAGGCGCCGTATTCTTCGGTGTTGACCGGTACTGGTACTGGATTCTCTTCTGGGATGGCGGACATGTGCTGCTTTCTCTGTTATCGATTACTGGTGTTCTGACGGCGGCTGCAAAAAAAATTATATGCGCATCGGCATGACGACGTACTTGAAGTCGGCATTATCCGGGATCGAGATCAGCGCGGACGAGTTCGAATCGCCCAGCGCGACGTTGACCTGGTCGCACTTCAGGTT
>NZ_JANXMI010000299.1 GCF_025354735.1 Rugamonas sp. | reverse complement strand
GCCGGCAAGCCGAAGAACGAGGCCGCCGTCAAGGCGATCCTGAAGGTGGTGCGCGAGTTCGCCGAGGAGAACGGCATCGACGAGATTCCGGTGCAACTCGGTGGCGGCATCCGCGACCTCGACACCATCGAGCGCTACCTCGACGCCGGCATCAGCTACGTCATCATCGGCACGGCCGCCGTGAAGGAGCCGGGCTTTTTGCACGACGCCTGCGGCGCCTTCCCCGGCCACATCATCGTCGGCCTCGACGCCAAGGACGGCAAGGTCGCCACCGACGGCTGGAGCAAGATGTCGGGCCACGAAGTGATCGACCTGGCGCGCAAATTCGAGGCCTACGGCGTCGAGTCCATCATCTACACCGACATCGGCCGCGACGGCATGATGGGCGGCGTCAACATCGAGGCGACCGTCAAGCTGGCCCAGGCCGTCAAGATCCCCGTCATTGCCTCGGGCGGCCTGCACAACCTGGGCGACGTCGAAGCGCTGTGCGCGGTGCAGGACGAGGGCATCGAAGGCGTCATCTGCGGCCGCTCGATTTACGAGGGCACGCTGGACTTGAACGCGGCCCAGCTGCGGGCCGACGAACTGAGCGGCGACATCCTCCTCGACGGCGAAGCGGAATAATATGCTCGCCAAACGCATCATCTCCTGCCTGGACGTGACCAATGGCCGCGTCGTCAAGGGCGTCAACTTCACCGAGCTGCGCGACGCCGGCGACCCGGTCGAAATCGCGCGCCGCTACGACGAGCAGGGCGCCGACGAAATCACCTTCCTCGACATCAGCGCCACCAGCGAAAACCACGGTCTGATGCTCGACATCATCGAGGCCGTGGCCTCGCAGGTGTTCATTCCGCTGACGGTGGGCGGCGGCGTGCGCGCGGTGGAGGACGTGCGGCGCCTGCTCAACGCCGGCGCCGACAAGGTCAGCATGAATTCCTCGGCCGTGGCGAACCCGCAACTGGTGTACGAGGCCGCGCAAAAACACGGTTCGCAGTGCATCGTGGTGGCCATCGACGCCAAGCAGGTCGCGCCGGGCAAGTGGGAGGTGTTCACCCACGGCGGCCGCAAGGCCACCGGCCTCGACGCCATCGACTGGGCCCGCAACATGGAGCGCCTGGGCGCCGGCGAAATCCTGTTGACCAGCATGGATCGCGACGGCACCAAGATCGGCTTCGACCTGGACCTGACGCGCGGCGTGTCCGACGCCGTCGGCATCCCCGTGATCGCCTCCGGCGGCGTGGGCGGCCTGCAAGACCTGGCCGACGGCATCAAGCTGGGCAGGGCCGACGCCGTGCTCGCCGCCAGCATCTTCCACTACGGCCAGCACACGGTGCAGGAAGCCAAGCGTTTCATGGCGCTGCAGGGCATACCGATGCGCCTGGCGTAAAGCTCCGTTTCACTAGCGTCATTACAGAAAATCATCATGCCCCATACCTCCAGCCTCGCCAAGGCCAAATGGCTGAAAAAAATCCAGTGGGACGAGCACGGCCTGGTGCCGGTGATCGCCCAGGAAGCCGGCAGCAAGGACGTGCTGATGTTCGCCTGGATGAACCGCGACGCGCTGGCCAAGACCGTCGAGCTGGGCGAAGCGGTCTACTGGAGCCGCTCGCGTAAAAAACTGTGGCACAAGGGCGAGGAATCGGGCCACACGCAAAAAGTGCTGGCGATCCGCCTCGATTGCGACGAGGACGTGGTGCTCCTGACCATCGAACAGGCCGGCGGCATCGCCTGCCACACGGGCCGCCATTCCTGCTTCTATCAAAAATTCGAGGGCGACGCCGACAGCGGCGACTGGCTGGTGACGGAACCGGTGCTGAAGGACCCGGCCGACATGTATCCCGACAGCGCCAAGCCGGCGGCGCCGCAACCCAACAAGAGCACACCATGAGCGATATCCTGAACCGCCTGGCCGCCATCATCGAGTCGCGCAAGCCGGCCAACGGCGGCGATCCCGCCACCTCGTATATCTCGCGCCTGTTCGCCAAGGGCGACGACGCCATCCTGAAAAAAATCGGCGAGGAAGCCACCGAGACCGTCATGGCCGCCAAGGATGCGCGCGTCGACGGCGACAACAGCAAGGTCTTGTACGAATGCGCCGACCTGTGGTTCCATACGCTGGTGATGCTGGCCCAGTTCGACCTGACGCCGCAACAGGTGCTGGCGGAGCTGGCGCGGCGCGAAGGCGTGTCCGGCATCGAGGAAAAGGCGGCGCGCAAGGACGAGCTGCGCGACGCGGCCGAATCGAAAAAACATGACTGAGGGTGGTGTTGTGGAAAATTGTCTGTTCTGTAAAATCGCCGCCAAGGCGATACCGTCGACCATCGTCTATGAAGATGAGGACTTGCTGGCCTTCAAGGACATCAACCCGGCCGCGCCGGTGCACCTGCTGGTGATACCGAAGCGGCATTTCGCCACGCTGTCCGACTGCAGCGCCAACGAGGCGCCGCTGCTGGGCAAGATGCTGGCGCTGGCGCCGCGTCTGGCCGAGGAGTTCGGCTGCGCCGTCGGCTACGAGGCCGACGGCACGCCGACCGGCGGCTACAAGACCGTCATAAACAGTGGGCCGGACGGCGGCCAAGAGGTGTACCATTTACATCTGCACCTGGTCGGCGGCGCGCGGCCATGGCGCGGCATGCGCTGAGTTGCTGGGCTATTGCGGCGCCGGGTCGGCCTTGCCATGCGGATATCCCACTTGCGGCCGGCATCGCATATACTATAGTTATCGGTTCAACGAATTTTTAGGCGCGTGCGCCTTGCTAGGGGAAAAATTATGGGTTCTATGAGTATTTGGCACTGGTTGATACTGCTGGTGGTCGTGATGCTGGTGTTCGGCACCAAGAAAATCGGCAACATGGGCTCCGACATCGGCAAGGCCGTCAAGGGCTTCAAGGATGGCGTGCGCGGCGACGACGAAGCGGCCGCGCCGGCGTCAGCACCGGTAACGCCGGCCGCGCCGTCGCAGGTGGCCGACAAGTCGACCATCGACGTCGAAGCGAAAGAGAAAACCAAGCTGTGACGGGACCGGGATGCGCTCGTGCATTGGCGTCCCGTCCGGCCACGGCTGATATCCTATGATCGATCTCGGTCTCACTAAACTCGCCGTCATTGGTGTCGTCGCGCTGATCGTGATCGGCCCGGAAAAATTGCCCAAAGTGGCGC
This sequence comes from Rugamonas sp., assembly GCF_025354735.1. Lineage (GTDB taxonomy): Bacteria > Pseudomonadota > Gammaproteobacteria > Burkholderiales > Burkholderiaceae_D > Rugamonas. The sequence continues at coordinate 3,203 of NZ_JANXMI010000299.1, read as the reverse complement.
GCATGGCCGGCACGCTGTACGGCCGGGCGCAGCGCTATCTGAACGAAGTCAAGTCGGAAGTGTCGCGCGAGATCGAGCTGGAGGAATTGAAAAACCTCCACAAGGAAGTGCAGGACGCGGCGCAGTCGATCAAGACGGGCGTGGAAAACTCGATCGCGCAAAACAAGAGCGAGGTCGAGCACGCCTGGAACGACGGCGCGCCGTCGGTGGGCGCGCCGCCTTTGATGACGGCCACCACCGACGACCTGTCGCGCAAGGCGCGCGAATTCCGGCGCAAGAAGCTGGTGCGCAGTTCCGCCATTCCGGCCTGGTACAAGCAGCGCAACGGCGGCAAGATGCACGTCATCTCCGGCGCCGCGCGCGTCGCCAAGTTCCGCCCGCGCGGCGGCTCCTCCTCTTCGTTCTATTAAATGACTACAACTGTACCGGGCGAAGAGACCTTTATCTCCCACCTGATCGAATTGCGCGACCGCCTGGTCAAGGCCTCGATCGGCATCGCCATCGTATGCGCCGGCCTGATGTTCTGGCCGGGGCCGTCGCGCATCTACGACTTCATCGCGCGCCCGATGATCGCCTCGCTGCCGGTCGGCTCGAAGATGATCGCCACCGGCGTCATCTCGCCCTTCCTGGTGCCGATGAAGGTGACGCTGGTGATCGCCTTCATCCTGGCGCTGCCGTGGGTGCTGTACCAGCTGTGGGCCTTCATCGCGCCCGGCCTGTACGCGCACGAAAAACGGCTGATCGCGCCGCTGGTGGTGTCGTCGTCGGTGCTGTTCATGATGGGCGTGGCGTTCTGCTACTTCCTCGTGTTCGGCCGCGTGTTCGAATTCATCAACCACTTTTCGCCGACCTCGATTTCGGTGATGCCGGATATCGAAAACTACCTCGACTTCGTCATGTCGATGTGCCTGGCCTTCGGCGCCACGTTCGAGGTGCCGGTGGTGGTCGTGATTTTGGTGCGCATGGGCCTGGTCAGCGTGGCCAAGCTGAAAGAAATCCGCCCTTACGCGATTGTCGGCGCCTTCGCCGTGGCCGCCGTCGTCACGCCGCCCGACGCCGTCAGCATGTTCTCGCTGGCGATCCCGATGTGCATATTGTTCGAGCTGGGCCTGCTGGTGGCGCCGGCCTTCGTCCGCGCCACCCAGGCGCCGGAAGAGGCTTGATCGGGGCTTGAGCGACCGCGCTCATGGGCGCCGATGTGCGGCTATGGCAGGGTCAGCCGTGCGGTGCGAAAAATTTGTACAGCACGATGGCATGCATCGACAGTGCGGCGATCGTCATCCAGTTCAGCCCTTTGATTCTGGCCCCCAGCGCATCGATTCTGGCATTTAAAGACTGTTCGACCCCATCAATCCTGGTATGCAATTCGACTTTCAAGACATCGATGCGCGCCAGGATATCGGTCTTCATCGCGGCCAGGTCGCCCGGCCCGACGATGATCGATTGCGCCAGCGCCTCGTAGAGTGCCTGCGCGTGCGCGTTGGCCCGCGGCTGCGGTATGCCGGCGGCGCCCAGTTTTCTGGCGTACTCAAGTGTGTTGATGTGGATGGGCATCGTCATGTTCACTCCCCGGATTCATGGTAGCAGAAAGGAGTCGGAACTCCAGTGTGAGCTGCCATCGTAACCATCTGTTGGCCGCGCCGCTTGCGAATATATGGACGCGGATAAAGCCGGCTTAGCTATGCGATGAGAACAATTTGTACAGCGCGATGACGTTCATCGCCAGTGTCGCGACTATCATCCAGTTCAGCGTTTTGAATTTGGCTTCCAGCCCATCGATCCGTGCGCTAAGCGATTGTTCGAGGGCATCGATTCTCGCGTTAAGTGATCGTTCGACCGCCTCGATCTTCGCATTCAGTGATTGTTCGAGTACCCCGATCTTCGCGTTCAGTGATCGTTCGAGTACCCCGATCTTCGCGTTCAGTGATTGTTGAACCGTTTCGATCTTCACATTCAGTGATTGTTGGGCCGCCTCGATCTTCACGTTCAGCGATTGTTGGACCGCTTCGATCTTCGCGTTCAGTGATTGTTGAACCGTTTCGATCTTCATACTCAGCGATTGTTCGACCGCATCAATCCTCGCATGCACGTCGACTTTCAGGACATCGATGCGCGCCAGGATATCGGTCTTCATCACGGTCAGGTCGTCCGGCCCGACGATGATGGATTGCGCCAGCGCCTCGTAGAGTGCCTGCGCCTGCGCGTCGGCCTGCGGCTGCGGTATGCCGGCGGCGCCCAGTTTTCTGGCGTACTCAAGTGTGTTGATGTGGATGGGCATCGTCATGGTCACTCCCCGGATTCATGGTAGCAGAAAGGAGTCGGAACTCCAGTGTGAGCTGCCATCGTAACCATATGTCGGCCGCGCCGTTTGCGAGGCCGCAAGCGGGCGCCGCAAGCGGGCGCCGCGGACAAAAAACGGGGCGCTCGCCGCGCCCCGTTTTTTGTTCTCGCCACCCGCCCTGAATTACTGCGGCTGCTGCTGCATCAGTTCCGATATCACGCGCACCGGCGCGCTGCCGTAGCTGAGGAACTGTTCATGGAAATCCTTCAGCACGAACTTGCCGCCCAGCGCCTGCTTGCGCGCTTCGCGCAATTCCATGATGTCGCTATAGCCGCTGAAATAACTGGTCAGCTGCACCGACGACACCTGCACCCGATGCCACTTCTCGGTCGCTTCGCTGCGGGTCTGGAAGGCCTGGCGCGTCAGCAGGTCGATGGCCTGGTCCTGCGTCATGCCGAGCACGTGTACGCTGTAATCGAGGATGGTGTTGGTGACGCTGCGCAAATTCCACTTCGACCACATCAGCCACATTTCCGGCGCGTTGTCGCCATAGCCCGATTCGAGCATCATGCGCTCGCCGTACACGGCCCAGCCCTCGACCATCGCGCCGTTGCCGAAGATGGACTTGACGATGGACGGCGATTTGTTCGCATACACCAGCTGCGCATAATGGCCCGGTATCGCCTCGTGGATATTCAGGATCTGCAGGATCCAGTGGTTGTACTCGCGCAGGCTGCTCTCGGCCTGGGCTGGCGTCATGCCGTCGAGCGGAGTGACGTTGTAATAGGTGCGGTCCTGCGGCCGGTAGGGCCCCGGCGCGTTGATGCTGGCGCCGGCCACGCCGCGCGCGTACAGCGGTGTTTCACGCACGGTCAATGGGCGTTTCGGGTCCAGCGTCAGCAACTGGTTCTTGATCACGAAG
>NZ_JANXMI010000256.1 GCF_025354735.1 Rugamonas sp. | reverse complement strand
CGGTTTCGAATGAATCTCTCGAAACCGTGGTCTGACCCCGAAGTCGCGCTGCGGGCGCGCATGCCGCTACCGCGCCCTTCCTCGCAAAAACTACTTGACCGTCACCTTGATGGTCTTGCTCATCTCCGGCCCATAGGACTGGTGCGCGCCGTTGGCGAACTGCATCGTCAGCGTGTAGGCGCCCGGCGGCAGCGTGACGTCGGTTTCGGTCTGGCCTTTGCCGAAGTGGAGATGGGTGGCGTCGAACGGCACCGATTCGCCGGCCTTGACCGGCTCCGCGTTAATCAGCAGATGATGGTGGCCGGACTTGGCCACAATTTCGCCGGCCGGCTTGACGTCCATGCCGCTGACGGCAAACTTGACCTTGAACGGGCTGCTGACGACGGCGCCGTCGGCCGGTTCCACAAACGACACCGACTGCGCGAACGCGCCCGCCGCCACGCTTGCCGAAATGAGGGTGGCCGCCACCAAGCGGCCTACCATTTGCGTCGCTGTAATCATTGTGCTGATCTCCTGGGTGAAACCGTATAAACGGTTAAAACTGTTTTAATCGTTTTCAGTCGTTCTTGATAACGATGCTGGGGAACTTGCTGGTCATGTCCTTGGCCTTCTCCGCGATCTGCACCGCGATCTTGCGCGCGATGTCCTTGTAGATCGCCGCCACCGGGCCGTCCGGCTCGGCCACCACGGTCGGCGTGCCCGAATCGGTCTGCTCGCGGATCGCCATCGTCAGCGGCAGCGCGCCGAGGAATTCAACGCCGAAGTCGGCGCACATTTTCGCGCCGCCGCCGGAGCCGAAGATTTCTTCCGCATGGCCGCAGTTGGAGCAGATGTGGGTGCTCATGTTCTCGACGATGCCGAGGATGGGAATGCCGACCTTCTCGAACATCTTCAAGCCCTTGCGCGCGTCGAGCAGCGCGATGTCCTGCGGCGTCGTCACGATCACCGCGCCCGTCACCGGCACCTTCTGCGACAGCGTCAGTTGTATGTCGCCGGTCCCCGGCGGCATGTCGACGATCAGGTAATCAAGGTCGCGCCAGTTGGTCTGCTCCAGCAGCTGCTGCAAGGCTTGCGTGACCATCGGGCCGCGCCACACCATCGGCTCGTCGGGGTCGATCATGAAGCCGATGGACGACACTTGCAGGCCGTGGTTTTCCATCGGCTCCATCGATTTGCCGTCCTTGGTCAGCGGCCGGCCGCTGATACCGAGCATCATCGGCTGCGACGGGCCGTAGATGTCGGCATCGAGCACGCCGACCGAGGCGCCTTCGGCGGCCAGCGCCAGCGCCAGGTTGACGGCGGTGGTCGACTTGCCGACGCCGCCCTTGCCCGAGGCCACGGCGATGATGTTTTTCACCGTCGGCATCAGCTTCAGGCCGCGCTGCACCGAGTGCGAAATGATCTTGCTGTAGACGTTGACGCTGACCTTGCCCGCGCCGGCCAGGACCTGCAAGGGCGCGGCCACGCTGGCGCGGATGGCGTCGAACTGGCTCTTGGCCGGGTAGCCCAGCTCGATATCGAGGGAAATGTCGGCGCCGTCGATCTGGACGTTCTTGACCGTTTTACCGGCGACGAAATCCTTTGTTGTATTCGGGTCTATAACTTTAGACAATGCCGCTTTGACGTCTTCTACCGTGATGCTCATGTAAATCTCCGTAAGTGATCCCGCAGTCTAGCGCAAAATAGACGGAAAAACAGGATTGCCCCTGCGCCCAAGGTGCGCATTGGGCCCGCCGGCTGTTAAAATACCCCTTTCCTCCCCCCACAAAGTGCATCAATCATGACCCGCAAGCTGTTCGTCACCACCGCCCTGCCCTACGCAAACGCCGCCTTCCACATTGGCCACATGATGGAATACATCCAGGCCGATATCTGGGTCCGTTTCCAGCGCATGCAGCGCGACGGCGCGGCTCTGCGCGAAGTGCACTTCGTCGGTGCCGACGACACCCACGGCACGCCGATCATGATCGCGGCCGAAAAGGAAGGCATCACGCCGCAGGAATTCGTCGCCAAGATCGCCGCCGGCCGCGCCCAGTACCTCGACGGCTTCCACATCGCCTTCGACAACTGGTACTCGACCGACTCGCCGGAAAACGTCGAACTGTCGCAGGGGATCTACCGCAAGCTGCGCGACACGGGCCTGATCGTGACCAAGGTCGTCGACCGTTTTTACGATCCGGTCAAGGGCATGTTCCTGGCCGACCGCAACATCAAGGGCGAGTGCCCGGTGTGCCACGCCAAGGACCAATACGGCGACAACTGCGAAGTGTGCGGCGCGGCCTACCAGCCGACCGAGTTGATTAATCCGTTTTCGGTGTTCACCAACGCGACGCCGATTCTGAAACCGTCGGAGCAGTATTTCTTCAAGCTGTCGGACCCGCGCTGCTACCAGTTCCTGAAGGACTGGCTGAACACGCCGGGCCGCTTGCAGCCGGAGATGGTCAACAAGGTCAGCGAGTGGCTGGGCGAAGCGGGCGAGAAGCTGGCCGACTGGGACATCTCGCGCGACGCGCCCTACTTCGGCATTCCGATTCCCGACGCGCCGGGCAAATTCTTTTACGTGTGGCTGGACGCGCCGGTCGGCTATCTGGCCAGCCTGAAAAACTACTGCGATAAAAAGGGCATGGACTTCGACGCCCTGCTGAACGATCCGGCCACCGAGCAGATCCACTTCATCGGCAAGGACATCGTCTCCTTCCACCTGCTGTTCTGGCCCGCGATGCTCAAATTCGCCGGCCACCCGGTGATCGACAAGCTGAAGGTGAACGTGCACGGTCACCTTACCGTCAACAACGAGAAGATGTCGAAGTCGCGCGGCACCGGCATCTCGCCGCTGCGCTACCTGAACCTGGGCATGAACCCGGAATGGCTGCGCTATTACATCGCCTTCAAGCTGAACTCGAAAGTGGAAGACCTGGACTTCACCGGCGACGATTTCGTGGCCCGCGTGAACAGCGATTTGATCGGCAAGTACGTCAACATCGCCAGCCGCTGCGCCGGTTTCATCGCCAAGAAATTCGACGGCAAGCTGGCGGCCACGCTGTCCGAGGGCGCGCAGGGCTGGATCAAGCGCGCGCTGACCACGGCCGATGGCACCGAGCGCCAGGCCAGCATCGCGGCCCATTTTGAGAACCGCGAATTCGGCAAGGCGCTCAAGGAAATCATGGAGATCGCCGACATCACCAACCAGTATGTCGACGAGAACAAGCCGTGGATACTGGCCAAGGACGAGAGCAAGCTCTCGGAGCTGCACGACGTCTGCACCGCCGCGCTGATCCTGTTCCGCCAGCTGACGATTTTGCTGTCGCCGGTGCTGCCGGGCGTGGCCGCCAACGTCGCCACCCTCCTCAACGACGCGCAACTGCTGTGGGCCGATACCGACGTCGCCAGCGGCGTGGTGTCGTCGGCGATGCTGGGCCGGACCATCGGCGCCTACACGCACCTGATGACGCGCGTCGACGCGAAGATGATCGAGGAGCTGTTCGATGCGCCGCCCGCCGTTGCGGGCGCCGTTGCTGGTGCCGCTGCCGCTGTCGCTGTCGCTGCGCCGGTTGCCAAGGCCGCGAAGGCCGCCAAGCCGGCGCCGGTCGCCATCACCGAAACGGGCATCGAAGAACTGGCGCCGGAAATCTCGATCGACGATTTCGTCAAGATCGACCTGCGCATCGCCAAGATCGTCAACTGCGAACACGTCGAAGGTTCGGACAAGCTGCTGCGCCTGACGCTGGACGTCGGCGAAGGCCGCATGCGCAATGTCTTCTCCGGCATCAAGGCCATGTATCAGCCGGAAGACCTGGTCGGCAAGCTGACCGTGATGGTCGCCAACCTGGCGCCGCGCAAGATGAAGTTCGGCGTCTCCGAAGGCATGGTGCTGGCCGCATCGGCCGCCGATGAGAAAGCCAAGCCGGGCATCTACATCCTCAATCCGTGGCCGGGCGCCGAGCCGGGCATGCGCATCCGCTAACGTCAACCGGGGGCGGACCCCGCTTGAGGATGGCGGCCGCAAGTCCGCGCCTCGGCGGCAGGTCTGACCCCGGTGGTGGCTGCTGCTGCTGCTGCGATAGAAGTATCGCCGCCGTCACCGTCGCTGTAAAATACAATTTGCTGACCTTCACCTGGACCGGAATATGAAACTCACTAAACAACACCAGAACTACGAATCCGATCACACCCTGTTCATCAAGGCGTTGAAGGAAAAGAATCCTGGCATGGAAGAGCGTCAGCTCGAAGGCCGCGCCCTGCTGTGGGACAAGGCGCCGATCTCGCTGTCGGAACAGGAACGCCAGCTGGAATCGGCCGTCAAGCAGCAGGCTTACGTCTACCAGAACAAGGTCTGATCCGTCAGGACGGCGAGGATGCTGCCAGATGTAGTGGACGGTTCGGCGGCTTCCGCGCCGGGTGACGAGGCGGCGGCGCTGGCAACCCTGCCTCCGCCGCCGCTCGATGCCGCCGATGCCGCAGCGATCGCCAGCAGCGCCGACATCATTGACACCATCGACACTCCGCTCGCCTTGGCCGACCTGCCGCCCGACGCCACGCCGGCGACGGTCGACGCGGCCACCGGCGCGGCGCTGGCCCGCCTCTACGGCGAACCGCTGCTGCGCATGCCGACCGATTTGTACATTCCGCCGGGCGCGCTGGAAATCTTCCTCGATGCCTTCGAGGGGCCGCTCGATCTGCTGCTCTACCTGATCCGCCGCCAGAATTTCAACATCCTCGACATCCCGATGGCGCAGCTGACGCTGCAATATCTGAAGTATGTGGACCAGATCCGCCTCGCCAACCTGGAGCTGGCGGCCGAGTACCTGCTGATGGCGGCGATGCTGATCGAGATTAAGTCGCGCATGCTGCTGCCGCAGCGGCAGGCCGACCTCGAAGCCGACGACGGCGATCCGCGCGCGGAACTGGTGCGGCGCCTGCTCGAATATGAGCAGATCAAGCTGGCCGCCTACGACTTGAACGCGATCCCGCAAGTGGACCGCGATTTCGTGCGCACCCAAATCTACATCGAGCAAAGCCTGGTGCCGAGCTGGCCGGAAGTGGCGGCCATCGATTTGCAGCAGGCCTGGCTCGATGTGCTCAAGCGCGCGAAACTGACGCAGCACCACAAGATCAGCCGCGAGGAATTGTCGGTGCGCGAGCACATGACGGGCATCCTGCGGCGCTTGCAGTCGTCGCGCTTCATCGAGTTTGCCGACCTGTTCGACATCGGCGGCGGCGTGCCGGTGGTGGTGGTGAACTTTGTCGCGCTGCTGGAGCTGGCCAAGGAAACGCTGATTGAAATTACCCAGGCCGAGCCGTTCGCACCGATTTATGTGCGCCTCGCCTATTCGCCGGCCTGAGGGCCGCGCACCGCATCGCAGGTTCCGAATTCCCTTTACGCTCATCGCGAGAACATCCCATGAAAATTATCTCTTCCATCGACGAATTGCGCGATCAACTCAGCGGCCAGCTACGCACGGCTTTCGTGCCGACCATGGGCAATCTGCATGAAGGCCATTTGTCGCTGATGCGCCTGGCGCGCAAGCACGGCGATCCGGTGGTGGCGTCGATCTTCGTCAACCGCCTTCAGTTCGGCCCGAACGAGGATTTTGAAAAATATCCGCGCACCTTCCAGGCCGACGTCGAGAAGCTGGAAAAAGAAGGCGTCTACGTGCTGTTCGCGCCGACCGAGAAAGACCTGTATCCGGAGCCGCAGGAATTCCGCGTGCGTCCGCCCGACGACCTGGGCAATACGCTGGAAGGCGAGTTCCGCCCCGGCTTCTTCAACGGCGTCACGACGGTGGTGCTCAAGCTGTTCAACTGCGTGCGCCCGCGCGTGGCCGTGTTCGGCAAGAAGGACTATCAGCAGCTGATGGTGGTGCGTAATATGGCGCGCCAGTTCGCCGTGCCGACCGAGATCATCGCCGCCGAGACCTGGCGCGCCGACGACGGCCTGGCGCTGTCGTCGCGCAATATGTATTTGTCGGAGTCGGAGCGGGCCGAGGCGCCGGCGCTGTTCCGCGGCTTGAATTTCGTCGCCGATGAAATGCGCGCCGGGCATCTGGATATCTTCGAGCTCGAGCACAAGGCGATGGCCGAACTGGCCAAGCGCGGCTGGCAGCCGGACTATATTTCCATCCGCAAGCGCATCGATTTGCAGCCGCCCAGCGCCGGCGACCTGGCGCAGGGCACGCCGCTGGTGGTGCTGGCCGCCGCCAAGCTGGGCTCGACGCGTTTGATCGATAATCTGGAAATTTAAGCCGCGCGGCGCTGCCTGATTTGCAGCAAATTCGCGGCTTATTTGCGCACGGTGGCGGGCGGCGCTGGTGCCGCAATCTGCGCGGCCGGCATCGGGGCCACCGGCCACGGCGGCAGCTGAATGATGATGGGCGCGGGCTGTTGAACCTGGGCCAGCTGTCCGCGCGGCAGCGCGACGTTCCACATCATCGCCATGCCCGTGATAAGCAGGGCTATCGTGGTGATGAAGGTCGCCGCCCACCACTTCGTCAGGTCGGTGATCCTGTCGCTCATTTCGGCCAGGCGCGTGTTCACCTCCGCCATACTTTTGGCAATCTCGGCGACAATGCTGGCGCGCAGCTCAGCCAATTTGGCCTCCATCGCGACGAAACGCGCGTCGATGGCGGCTAAGCGCACGTCGATGGCGGAGAAGCGCACGTCGATGGCGGCGAAGCGCGCATCGAGCCGCGCCTCGAAGGACTCCATTTTGACGTCTATATAATCCTTGTCCGAATTGGCGTTCATTCGAATACCTCGCAACGGTTTATTTATTGGCCGGGATGGCTGGAATCTGGATGACGATGGGGGTGGGCGTTTGCATCTGGGCCGGAGCGGCGACGGTGCGCTGGATCATCACGTTCAGCATCAGCGTCGTGCACGAAATGAAAATAACAATCGTGGCTATGAAAATGCCGACCATCCATTTCACCAGGTCGGCACGCAAGGCTTCGAGTTTGACATCCATGGCCATAAACTTGGCGTCGATGGCCGCGAATCTGGAATCGAAACGCGCGTCGATGCCCTCCATTCTGGCATCGATATAGTCTTTGTCGGAGTTCGCGTTCATCCCAGCATATTCGGCTTAGGATAGCGCATTGTCAATGCGGATTCGGACCGGGCTTGCGCTGGATTCAAGCCCGGCCGAATTATTATGCGCCGATGTTCTGGGCCCAGGCCAGCGCCTGCAGGTGCGCCTTGTTGACGTCGTACGGCGACAGGTTCAGCGACGAGGCGAGCAGCGCCACCAGGTCGGAATTGAGTTCGCAGGCTTCCGCCAGCGCCAGGTAGGGACCGTATTTGCCGCCGCGCGTGAGCAGCGCCGCGACCACGTCCTCGGACAGCGGGATCGTGTTGAGCACTTCTTCCATCGACACGCCGAGCAGGCGGTCGAGCAGCGAGAACATGCCCGCCACGAAGATGTTTTCGGCGTCGCTCTTGCTCATCGCGCTCTGCCCCAGCAGCTCGGCCAGGCGGCCGCGCACGACGGCCGTTTCCATCAGCACCGGCGAGTGGGCGCTGGTGGTGGCGGTCAGCAGCAGCAAGGTCAGCCAGCGGTTCAGCGGCGCATAGCCGAGCAGGGTCAGGGCCTGCTTTATCGACGTCACTTCGCGCCCGGCGCCGAAGCCGGCCGAGTTGATGAAGCGCAGCAGCTTGTAGGACAGCGACGTGTCGCGCTTGAGCAGCGTTTCGAGCTGGGCCACGTCGGCGTTCTGGCTGACCAGCTGCATCAGTTGCAGGATGATGGACTGGGCCGCGTTCATGCCCTTGTTGTCGTTGCCGGCGTCGGGACGGGGCGTCAGGTGCAGCTTGCCGACGAAGGCGTCCAGGCCGAGCGCGGCGCAGGCGTCGAAATCGGCCCAGGTGGCGACCGGACGGCCGACCATGCGCACGCTGGAATGCTTGAGCTTGGCGTACGTGCGGGCCTGGGCCGGCACGTCCTCAACGCCGGAAAAACTCACTTCGATATAGGAGGCGATGCTGGGCAGGCTTTTGCCCAGGCGCGACAGGTCCGCTTCGCGCAGCAGCACGCCGACGCCGCCGGCGCGCAGCGCCTGCACGGCGGCCATGGTGCCGGAGTCGGCCAGTTCGCTGGTCAGGATGGAGAGCACCGTGTGCTCGGGCGGCAGCGCGAACAGCGCGTCGGTCGACAACATGGCCGGCACCGCTTCGAGGAACAGGGTTTTATGGCGCAGCAGCCAGCCGTGTTCGTCGTCGTTGACTTGTTCGGCGACGAAGCTGACCAGCGCTTCGAGGTCGGTTTCGGTGACGACGGCGCCATTGTGCTGCTGCCACGTCAATTCGTAGCCGAGCACGTTTTGCTGCGGGTCGAGCAGCGGTTCACGGACGATGAAATTGGATTGATGCATGGTGTGTGTACTTGAGGTAAAACCGGGGCGGCGCGGCGGGCACGGGGGACGTGCCGCCGGACCGGCGCCGGCGGGCTTTTAAAAGCCGAGACTGTCGAGCAGGTCGTCGACCTGGCCCTGGTCGGCGACCACATTCTCGCCGGTGGGGTCGATTTGGGGCCCGTTCAGCAAGCCGTTGTCGATTTCTTTTTTCATTTGTTCGGGCGCGAAGTCGATCAGCATCTGCACCAGCTGCTGTTCCAGGTTTTGCGCGATCACCGTGACCTTTTTAATCACCTGCCCCGTCAAGTCCTGGAAATCCTGCGCCATCATGATGTCCATCAGATGGGCTTTGGTGGTGCTGGTGCCGCTGCCGGTCGCGGCCAGCGTGGCGATGGTCTGCTGCGCCAGCGCGCGCCATTGCGGCTCGCCGCTGCCGCCGTCGAGCAGCGCCTGCCAGGAACTGGAGAGCTCCCTGGCGTCGGCGCTGATCCGGTCCTGCAAGGGACCGGCCGCGTCGGTGGCGTTGAGCACCTTTTGCGCCGCGTCCTCGCTCAGGCGGGCCACATAGTCGAGGCGGTCGCGCGCATCGGGAATATCGGCGGCGGCCTTTTCGATCAGCTTGTCGAGCCCGAGGCCGCGCAAGCTGTCGTGCAGGGTGCGCGTCATGTGACCGATACGCGACAAAAACTCCTCGTTCGGCTCCGTCACTGCCTCGACGGCGCCGCCATGTTGCTCGCCCATGTCAGGCTCCGAGTTTTTCGAAGATTTTGTTGAGTTTTTCGTCGAGCGTGGCGGCGGTGAAGGGCTTGACCACGTAACCGTTGGCGCCGGCCTGGGCGGCGGCGATGATGTTTTCCTTCTTCGCTTCGGCCGTCACCATCAACACCGGCAGTTTGGCCAGGGCGGGATCGGCGCGTATATTCTGCAACATGGTCAGACCGTCCATGTTCGGCATATTCCAGTCGGAGACGACGAAGTCGAAGGACTCGGCGCGCAGCTTGGCCAGCGCCATGACGCCGTCTTCGGCTTCATCCACGTTGGCGTAACCCAGTTCTTTCAACAGATTCCGGACGATGCGGCGCATCGTCGAAAAATCGTCAACAACTAAAAATTTCATCTTTGGATCAGCCATGAATTACTCCGTTGATTCTCTACGCGGTGGTTAATAGTATCTACAATTGACAGCAAGTTGTAGGATAGCATTTTCGATGGGCGAAGGGCGAACAAAGTCGCCGTAAAACGTCATCGTCGACGAATTTAAACGCGCAGTGCACGCATGCCGTGCGTGGCCAGATAACCGAGCACCATGCCAGGCAGCGCCGTCAGCGCGCCGACCTCGTGGGCGCCGCCCATGGCGATGGCCTCGCGCGGCATGCCGAACACCACGCAGCTGGCCTCGTCCTGGGCGAAATTATACGCCCCCGCCGTTTTCATCTCCAGCATGCCGGCCGCGCCATCCTTGCCCATGCCCGTCAAGATCACGCCGACGGCGTTCTTGCCGGCATATTGGGCGGCCGAGCGGAACAGCACGTCGACCGAGGGCCGGTGGCGGTTCACCGGCTCGCCCTGGTCGATCTTGGTCATGTAGTTGGCGCCGCTGCGCGTCAGCGTCAGGTGCGAGTGGCCGGGGGCGATGTAGGCGTGGCCGGGCAGCACGCGCTCGTTGCCGGCCGCCTCGACGACGGAAATCTTGCACAGCGAGTCGAGGCGCTTGGCGAACGAGCGCGTGAACCCTTCGGGCATGTGCTGCGTGATGAGGATGCCGGGACAGTCGGACGGCATCTGCATCAGGAATTCGCGGATCGCCTCGGTGCCGCCGGTGGAGGCGCCGATGATGATGAGATTTTCCGACGACATCAAGGGATTGCGCAGCGCCGGCAGCTGGCCGGCGGCGGCCGGATCGCCCGGCTGCGGCAGCACGCGGGCGCGGATGCGGGCCTTGGAGGCGGCGCGGATCTTGTCGGCGATCAGCTCCGTGTATTCGCGCATGCCGCTCTGGATCGAGATCTTCGGCTTGGTGACGAAATCGACGGCGCCCAGTTCCAGCGCGCGCATGGTGATCTCGGAGCCGCGCTCGGTCAGCGACGACACCATCACCACCGGCATGGGCCGCAGGCGCATGAGCTTTTCGAGGAAATCGAGGCCGTCCATCTTCGGCATCTCGACGTCGAGCGTGAGCACGTCGGGATTGGTCTGCTTGATGAGTTCACGGGCGACCAGCGGGTCGGGCGCCACGCCCACCACTTCCATGTCGGGCTGGCTGCTGATAATTTCGGTCATGACGCTGCGGATCAGGGCGGAGTCATCGACGATCAGGACTTTGATCTTCATAGCTACTTTCCGGGCGGCTGCCCTCTTTCGTTCAGATGTACAGGTCTTCGTTATGAGCGTTCAAAACAGGTCGATGTCGCCGCCCACCGGCGCCACCTTGAGGCGGCTGGCGTAATCCTGTTCGCGCTTGACCAGGGTGTCGTTATGGGTCTGCATCAGCTTCTTGACCAGCACCTTGCCGGTGCGCGGGAAAAAGTAGACCTTGCGCGGGTGGATGTCGTTGAGGTCTTCGGCCACCACGCGGATTTTTTCCACCTTCAGGAAACTGAGCACGAAGGCGGCGTTGCGTTCGCCGACGTTGATGGCGGTGAAGCCCTTGAGCACGGCGCCGCCGCCGAACACTTTCGCTTCCAGATTTTCCCGCCGCGCGCCGGCCTTGAGCAAATCGTTGATCAGGATTTCCATCGCATACGTGCCGTAGCGCGCCGACGCCGACACCGGGCTGCCCTGGTCGCCGCCGCCGTCGGGCAGCATGAAGTGGTTCATGCCGCCCAGGCCCGTGACCCGGTCGCGGATGCAGGCCGACACGCAGGACCCGAGCACGGTCACGATCAGCATATCCTTGTTGGTGAAGTAGTACTCGCCCGGCAAGATCTTGGCGGCTTCGCAGTCGAACGTTCTATCGTAATAGACGTTGGTGGCAAATTGTTCGAGGTCCATGGCTCATCCTCACGCGCGGGGCGCGGCTTTGGCGCCAGCGCCGGCGGCGCGGGCGGCGGGATCGAGCTCGTACACCGTTTTGCCGCGCAGCTTGAGCGACTCCGACACATAGAGGTAGTTTTCCGAATGGCCGGCGAACAGCAACCCGTCGGGCTTCATCAGCGGCACGAAG
>NZ_JANXMI010000252.1 GCF_025354735.1 Rugamonas sp. | reverse complement strand
ATTGTCGTTGTAGCCGATGTCGAGCCGGTCTTCCAGCACGCGCGAACGGTCGATGATGCGCGCCAGCCGGTTGGTCAGCACGATCAGATTGGTGCACACGCCCGACAGCAGGAACACCGGCGCGATCGCCAGCTGGATGATGTGTCCGATATCGCCTATCTGTATATTCATGTATGCGCTGATGCTCTTGTCTCCGTGATGGCGCTTGCTTCGCAGACGCTAGTGTAGCAGTCCCGGCCGCCGGGCCGCGCTTAGCTGAACCGGCCGCCGACGCGGAACTGTTCGGTCGCCGCCACCAGGGCGCTGCTGATGCCCGTTTCCATGGCGCCATGGCCGGCGTCCGCTATCATTTTCAGCACCGACGTCGGCCACGCCTGCTGGAGCCGCCAGGCCGACAGCGGTGGACAGATCACGTCGTAGCGGCCCTGCACGATCACGGCCGGCAAGTGGGCGATGCGGCCGATGTCGCGGATCAGCTGGTCGTCGTCGAAGAAGCCCAGCGCTGCCATGTAGTGCGATTCGAGCCGGCCGATGCCGAGGTCGAGCGCGTCCGACGGCGCTTCCTCCGGCTGCGGCAGCAAGAACACGCGGCGGCCCTCGAAGTTGCTCCAGGCGCGCACGGCCGGCCAGTAGACGGCCGGATCGTCGCTCATGATGCGGCGCACATAGGCTTGCAGCAGGTCGCCGCGCTCGGCCTCGGGAATCGGCGCGATGAAGTCGGCGTACAGCTCGGGATAAAACCACTGGACGCCGTGGATGAACCAGTCGATCTCGGCCTGCGTGCACAGGAAGATGCCGCGCAACACGAAGCCGAGGCAGCGGTCGGGATGGGCCTGGCCGTAGGCCAGCGCCAGCGTCGAGCCCCAGGAGCCGCCGAACACCAGCCAGCGCTCGACGCCGAACAGGGCGCGCAGGCGCTCGATGTCGGCGATCAGCAATGGGGTGGTGTTGTTGCGGCACTCGCCCAGCGGCGTCGACTTGCCGGCGCCGCGCTGGTCGAACAAAATCACGCGGTAGTGGGCCGGATCGAAGAAGCGGCGGTGCTGCGGCGACAGGCCGGCGCCGGGGCCGCCGTGCAGGAAGATCACCGGCACGCCGGCCGGATTGCCGACTTCTTCCCAGTAAATCGTGTGGAGGTCGTCGACGGCGAGCGTGCCGTGGCGGCTAGGCGCGATGGGCGGGAACAAAGACGTGGTCATATCCAGCATGGCAATCCTCGGTGGTGGAGTGGTGATTGTACCGTCTGGCCGCGCCGGCCATGCCATGGCGGGCGCCGGCGCCCATAAAAAAACCAGACCCGGCTCGCACCGGATCTGGTTTTGTCGTTTACGCCGACGGCAGCGCTTACGACATGTGCTGGCCGCCGTTGATGGCGATATTGGCGCCGGTGACGAAGGCCGCTTCATCGGACGCCAGGTAGGCCACCAGTCCCGCCACTTCTTCCGGCTTGCCCAGGCGGGCCATCGGAATTTGCGGGATGATCTTGGTGTCGAGCACGTCCTGCGGTATCTCCATCACCATCTTGGTGCCGATATAACCGGGCGAGATGGTGTTGACGGTGACGCCCTTGCGCGCCACTTCCAGCGCCAGCGCCTTGGTGAAGCCGTGCATGCCGGCCTTGGCCGCCGAGTAGTTGGTCTGGCCGAACGCGCCCTTCTGGCCGTTGACGGACGAGATGTTGATGATGCGGCCCCAGCCGCGCTCCACCATGCCGTCGCACACCGGTTTGGTCATGTTGAAGACGGAGTCGAGGTTGGTGGCCATGACGGCGTCCCAGTTCGGCTTGTCCATCTTCTTGAACGTCATGTCGCGCGTGATGCCGGCGTTGTTGACCAGCACGTCGACCTGACCCATTTCCTTTTCGATCTTGGCCACGCAGGCCTGGGCCGAATCGTAGTCGGCCACGTCGCAGGCGTAGGCGCGGAAGTTGAAGCCCATGTCGCGCGTCATCGCCAGCCACGACTCCACCTTGGGATTGCCCGGCGAGTAAGTCGTGATTACACAATAACCCAAGGCCGACAGTTTGAAACAAACCGCTTCGCCCAGGCCACCCATGCCACCAGTTACCAATGCAACTCTTGCCATTTTCGTCCCCTCTTTTTATAAACGCCGTGATGATTGCTCTTGATGCCCTACCTACTTTCGCCGCCGGTATCAGTCGCGCTCGACCGCCAGCGCGATGCCCATGCCGCCGCCTATGCACAGCGCGGCCAGGCCCTTCTTGGCGTCGCGGCGCTTCATTTCGTGCAGCAGCGTGACGAGGATGCGGGCGCCGGACGCGCCGATCGGGTGGCCGATGGCGATGGCGCCGCCGTTGACGTTGACCTTGCTGGTGTCCCAGCCCATGTCGCGGTTGACGGCGATGGCTTGCGAGGCGAAGGCTTCGTTAATTTCCATCAAGTCCAGGTCTTGCGGCGTCCAGCCGGCTTTTTTCAGGCACAGGCGCGAGGCCGACACCGGACCCATGCCCATGATGGCCGGGTCGATGCCGGACGAGGCGTAGGCCTTGATGCGGGCCAGCGGCACCAGTCCCAGCGCCTTGGCCTGCGAGGCCGACATCATGATGACGGCGGCGGCGCCGTCGTTCAGGCCGGAGGCGTTGCCGGCGGTGACGCTGCCCTCCTTCGAGAACGCGGGACGCAGGCCGGCCAGCGCTTCGATGGTCGAACCGGGCTTGATGTACTCGTCGTTTTCAAAGACGATGCTGCCCTTTTTCTGGGCGATTTCCAGCGGCAGGATTTCATCCTTGAACTTGCCGGCCTTTTGCGCCGCCTCCGCCTTGAGCTGCGACTGCAGCGCGAACTCGTCCTGCTCGGCGCGCGACACTTCGAAGCGGGTCGCCACGTTTTCGGCCGTCTGGCCCATGTGGTACTGGTTGAAGGCGTCCCACAGGCCGTCGACGATCATGGTGTCGACCATCTTGAAGTCGCCCATGCGGTGGCCGTCGCGCGAGCCGTTCATGGCGTGCGGCGCGGCGCTCATGTTTTCCTGGCCGCCGGCGATGATGATGTTGGCGTCGCCGCACTTGATGGCCTGGGCCGCCAGGTGGGTGGCCTTCAGGCCGCTGCCGCAGACCTTGTTGATGGTGTAGGCGGGTATGCTGTTCGGCAAGCCGGCCTTGATGATGGCCTGGCGCGCCGGATTCTGGCCGACGGCGGCCGTCAGCACCTGGCCGAGGATGGCCTCGCTAATCAGGTTGGGGTCGATGCCGGTTTGCGCGATCAAGCCTTTGACGACGTGCGCGCCCAGCTCGGACGCGGGAATTTTAGCCAGGCTGCCGCCGAATTTGCCGACTGCGGTACGGGCCGCAGCCACGATAACTACATCTTCCATTTGTTTCTCCAGAACGCCGGCCACAGCCGGCTGAGGTTAAGACCAGAACAAGGGCACAAAACAGGGGAAAACCGGTACGACAACCACGGTCTCGCCGGCGCGACGGCGCGCGGGCTGGCCGGGCGGTCACACGGGCGGTCACACGGCTTCGCCACTCGGGTTTGTCATAATTAATCATACCCCTGAGCGCGTTCGTCGTGCGCACTTTTCAAAGTGCTACCGCAAGGCAATCCGCACCGCCGATAGCGTCTTCGTCAAACAAGCCAGGGTTGCCGCTTGCGCCAGATCATCACGGCGACGAAAACGTCCATCCTAAGCGACCCGCGCGGCGTCGCCTTTGATATAAATCAAACCCAGCGCTTACATTCTGAAGAAACAGTGTCAATTTGTCACGATAATAATTTGATACCGTCCAGGGTGGCGGCGCACTGTTCCCGTATCACATTGACGAAATCGAGCACATAGGCCTTCTGCGCCAGCGCCGGCGGCACCGACACGAACAAATCGCTCCACAGGCCGTGCTCGCCGACCGGCTTGGCGATCACATAGTCGAAGTCGACATAATTTTTGATGGCCCAGTTCGGCAAGGCGGCGACGCCGCGGCGGCTGGCCACCAGTTGCAATATGGCCACGGTCAGCTCGGCGCTGCGGCGCTCGAAGGCGATGCCGGCCGGGCGCAGCACTTCGCGAATCAGGTCGATGCGCGACTCCGGCACCGGATAGGTAATCAGGGTTTCGCCCTCAAAATCGGCGGCGGCCAGGCGGCGCAAGCCTTGCAGCTTGTGCTTCTGCGCCATCGCCACCAGGATTTCAAAACGGAACAGCGGGAAGGTGGCGTAATCGGAGCCGCGCGACGCGCCGATCACCAGGTCGGCGCCGCCGCCGCGCAGCAGTTCGGCCGGCTCGCTGTGGAAACCCGAGACGAGGTCGATTTCCACGTCCGGCCAGCGGCGCCGGAACTCGTCCATCACCGGCATGAGCCAGTCGAAACAGGTGTGGCATTCGAGCGCCACGCGCAGCTGGCCGTGGTCGCCCTGCGACAGGCGCGCCACTTCGCGCTCGGCCTGCTCGATTTCGGGCAGCAGCGTGTCGGCCAGCCGCAGCAGGCGCGCGCCGGTGGCGGTGAAGCCGATCGGCATCTATTTGCGTTCGAACAGGGGGCCGCCGTAGCGGTCTTCCAGCAACTTGATCTGGTGCGACAGCGCCGATTGGGTCAGGTTCAGCAATTGCGCGGCCCGGACCAGGCTGCCGGCCGAGCGCAAGGCGCTCAGCGTGCGTAGGTGGCGAATTTCCAGCATCTTATGAATGAGTCGTTTTCATGTGCAGCCGCAAAATCTTTCGTTTTGATGATAAAGGAGTTTGCCGCACACTTTATAGCAGCAATATGAAATGCGGATGACAAGCGGCGCCGCCTTGACCTCCAAGGTCCTCCCTTTTCCCGGCTTTCCACAGTAAAATGCACGGGCCTGCGCGCGTGCGCGAAAACGACCCACCTACCCTACAGTCCATGTCCAAAAGCCTGTTCCAAAAGCCGATCGAAATCAAGATTTCCACCGTCGTCGCCGTGTCCGCCATCCTCGCCACCTCGGACACGCTGGCGCTCGACGCCGCCCTGCATGAAATGACCGGCGGCACGCCCGACTTTTTCGAGGATGACCTGGCCGTCATCGACGTCGGCAACCTGGCGCCGGACTGCCTGCCCATCCACTGGTCCAACCTGATCGCGCTGCTGAAAAAATACCGCTTGAACCCGGTCGCCGTGCGCAACGCGACGCCGGACATGGCCGCCGCCATCGCGGCCCACGGCCTGAGCCTGGAAACCTCGAGCAAGCCGCGCGAGGAGGCCGAGGCCGCCCACGCGACGGCCGCCGCGTCCGCCCCGGAGTTGGCGCCCGCTCCGGCTCCCGTGGCGGCGCCGGTCGCCGCGCAGCCGGCG
>NZ_JANXMI010000227.1 GCF_025354735.1 Rugamonas sp. | reverse complement strand
CGCAAGCCGTCATCTACGATCCGGTGCGCAACGACCTGTTCACCGCCAGCAAGGGCGCCGGCGCCTACCTGAACGACAAACGCATCCGCGTCACCAAACTCGACCGCATCGCCAACGCGCTGCTGTCGACCGGCTACGTGGCCGGCAACGCCAAGGCGCTGGACGAATACCTGAAGATGTACGGCATCATGGCCGAACGCTGCCACGGCGTGCGCCGCCCTGGCAGCGCCGCCCTGGACCTGGCCTATGTGGCGGCCGGCCGCCTCGACGGTTTCTATGAAAAAGGCCTCAAGCCGTGGGACATCGCCGCCGGCGCCTTGATGGTGACGGAATCGGGCGGCATCGTCGGCGAGTTCAGCGGCGAGTCCGATTACCTGTACAAGGGCAACGTCATCGCCGCCAGCCCGAAGGTGTTCGGCCAGATGGTCAGCCTGCTGGCGCCGTTCGCGGACGGGAAGTCGCCGGCGTGATCTAAACGTCAACACTGAAGAAACTTTGTTACAAAAAAGGACGCCGCCGGCGTCCTTTTCATTTCCGCAACGAAACTCCAAGCGAACTTAGCTGTTATACTCGCGCTGCGGCATTGTGACCAGTCCCCAGCCGCAGTCTTCCAATCCGATTGCCTGCGACTGGCGCCATCCGTGGCGACAGGCCGATCTTTTCGTAAAGTTACCATGTCATTTTCCTCACTCGGTTTGTCCGACGCCATCGTCCGTGCCGTGACCGAAGCCGGTTACACCACCCCGACGCCCATCCAGATGCAGGCCATCCCTGCCGTGATGAATGGCGGCGATTTGCTGGCCGGCGCACAGACCGGTACCGGCAAGACCGCCGGCTTCACGCTGCCCATCCTGCACCGTTTGTCGACCGACGCCAACGGCGCGGCCCAGACCGGCAACACGTCGCAGCGCCCGATCCGCGCCCTGATCCTGACCCCGACCCGCGAACTGGCGGCCCAGGTCGAGGAAAGCGTGCGCATCTACGGCAAGTACACCAAGCTGAACTCGACCGTCATTTTCGGCGGCGTCGGCATCAATCCGCAAATCAAGCAGCTCAAGCATGGCGTCGACATCCTCGTCGCCACGCCGGGCCGCTTGCTCGACCACATGGAACAGCGCACGGTCGACCTGTCGAAAGTGGAAATCCTGATCCTCGACGAAGCCGACCGCATGCTCGACATGGGTTTCATCCGCGACATCAAGAAAGTGCTGGCCGTGCTGCCTAAGCAGCGCCAGAACCTGCTGTTCTCGGCCACGTTCTCGGAAGAGATCAAGGCCCTGGCCGACGGCCTGCTGAACAAGCCGGCCATGATCGAAGTGGCGCGCCGCAATTCGACGGTGGAAGTGATCTCGCAAAAGATCCACCCGGTCGACCGCGACAAAAAGCATCCTATGCTGGCCCACCTCATCAAGACCAACAACTGGTCGCAGGTGCTGGTGTTCACGCGCACCAAGCACGGCGCCAACAAGCTGGTCGAGCAGCTCAACGCCGACAGCATCGGCGCCATGGCCATCCACGGCAACAAGAGCCAGTCGGCCCGCACCAAGGCCTTGTCCGAATTCAAGGACAACAAGCTGCAAGTGCTGGTCGCCACCGACATCGCCGCGCGCGGCATCGACATCGACCAGTTGCTGCACGTCGTCAACTATGACTTGCCGAACATTCCGGAAGATTATGTGCATCGTATCGGCCGTACCGGCCGCGCCGGCGCCACCGGCGAAGCCGTGTCGCTGGTCTGCGTCGATGAGCACGACATGTTGAAAGACATCGAAAAGCTGATTAAGCAAACGCTGCCACGCGAAGTGATCGCCGGCTTCGAGCCGGACCCGACCGCGCGCGCGCAACCGGTGCAGCTGCGTAGCGGCGCCGGTGGTGGTGGTGGCGGCCGTGGCCGCAGCGGTGGTGGCGGTGGTGGTGGCCAGGTCATCCGTGTCAAGACCGGCGGCAGCGGTTCCAAGCCGCGCAGCACCGGTCCGGCCGGTGCCGGCGGTGGCGGCGGTGCCCGCACCGGCGCGCCGCGCTCGGCCGCGCCACACCGCTCCGGCGGTCGCGGCCGCTAAGCCAGGCCGTCATCTGTAAAGCAGCCACTGCCGACGCGAGTCCGCAGTGGCTTTTTTTGGGATTTGGATTAGGATAGGGTTTGCACTTCCAAATCGGAAACGTCATGCCTCGCTTCGCCGCCAATTTAACGATGTTGTTCACCGAGGCGCCCTTCCTGGACCGCTTCGCACTGGCCCGCGACGCCGGTTTCGACGCCGTCGAATTCCTCTTTCCCTACGCCTGCGACGCCGAACAGATAGGCGAGCGCCTGCGCCGCCACCGGCTCAAGCTGGTGTTGTTCAACTTGCCGGCCGGCGACTGGGCCGGCGGCGACCGCGGCATCGCCTGCGATCCGCGCCGCAGCGATGAGTTCAGGCAAGGCGTGCAGCTGGCGCTGGAATATGCGACCGAGCTCGGCGTGCCCTACGTCCACTGCATGGCCGGCATCACGCCACCCCGCCTGGCGCCGGAACGGGCGCGCGACACGCTGATCGAGCAACTGCGCTACGCCGCCGACCAGTTCCAGCCGCACGGCATCGGCGTGCTGGTCGAACCCATCAACACCTACGACATCCCCGGCTATTTCCTCCACCACAGCGACCAGGCCGTCGAACTGCTGGCCGCCTGCGCCCGCCCCAACCTGTTCCTGCAATACGATATTTATCACATGCAGCGCATGGAGGGCGAGCTCAGCAACACGATCCGCGCCCGCCTGCCGCTGATACGCCACATGCAGCTGGCCGACACGCCCGGCCGCCATGAACCGGGCACGGGCGAGATCAATTACCGCCACCTGTTCCAGCTGATAGACGAGCTCGGCTACGACGGCTGGATAGGCTGCGAATACCAGCCGCGCAACGGCACGGTGGCCGGCCTGGGGTGGATGGCGGCGCTGACGGCGGGCTGATATTGTTGCGTATCCGCAAGAAGGAAATCGTGCTTCGGCACAACAATAGGCCTGACGCCACCGCCGCGAAAGGCCGCCATGAAAATCCTCCTCCCCACCGCCCTGCGCGGCCTGTGCCTGGGCTTGTGCCTGCTGTTCGGCGGCTGCGCCGGCGCGCCGGCCCTGCAGGATGTGCGCGACTTCGCGGCCGAATCGTCGAGCTTGAGCGGCTATGCCGAGCTGAGCCAGCGCTTCCGCGACACCTACCCGCGCGAGCAACCGTATCTGAGCGCCGCCGCCGACCAGCGCGAGCGGGTGCTCGACTCTGTCCGCCGGCAACAATACGCCGACGCCCTGAATATCGAAAAAAGCGTCAAGCTGTATCTGGACGTGCTGGCCGCGCTGGCCGGCGAGGGGCAATACGATTTGACCGACGAGGTCAAAGGCCTGGGCAGCGCCATCAAGGCCTGGCCCGACACCGGCATCGAAGACAGCCACGTCAACGCCTACACCCAGATGGCCAGCCTGCTCGCGCGCACGCTGGGCGCGCCGCGCCAGCAGCGCGCCGTGCAGACGATGGTGCGCGACGGCCGGCAGCCGCTGCAACAATTGCTGGCGGCGATGGCCGCGCTGTTGCGCTACTACGACAAGAGCAACGCCAATGAAAGAAATCTGGTGCTGGGCGTGTTCGAGGTCGAGATTCCGTTCGCCGACACGGCGCCGAACCGCCTGCTGACGACGCTCGCCAAAGCCCAGCAGCAAAGCAAGGCCGCCGAATACCGGCTGGCCGAGCGCGACTACCGGCTGGCCGAGCACAACCTGGCCGTCATCGCACAAGCCCAGCAGGCGCTGGCGCAATTGCTGGCCCAGCCCGACGACGCGGCCGCGCGCGGCGCGCTGCAAGCGGCCAGCCGGCAGTTGCGGCTCAACCGCGCCGCCTTGCACGTCAGCTTGCGCGCCGCCGAACCCATCCCCTAAGGAGCTGTCATGACCGAGCCCGCCATTGCCCCGGCCAACGCCGACGACCTCGAAGCGCTGGCCGACAGCCTGTCCGCCTGCGCCGACGAGCTGCACACGCGTTTGATGCGGGCGATCCGCCAGCGCGCCACCACGCCGACGCCGGCCCCCTCCCCCCCCGGGCCCGGCGATGCCGCCGCCGCCAGCATCGACCACGGCATCTCGCAGGGCGCGGCGCAGGCCTTGTTTGAAAACGAAGTGGCCCTGCGCCAGCGCGCCAACGGCCTGTATCTGGACGCCGCCGCGCTGGCGGTGGGCGGACTGCGCGGCATGCAGCGGCAGTTGCTCGACGTCACGGCGCAGGCCCGCGAAACGCTGCGCCAGGTCGAGCGCTTAAAAGATATGATAGGCATCACCTCCGAACTGCTGGCGCTGGGCGCGGCCATCGCCAGCGGCAAGGTCGAGCATTTGGCCACGCCGTACAACCAGCTCAAGCGTCTGGTCGATGACTTGCGCCGGCAAAACGCCGCCGCGCCGCCATCCGCCTGAAGTTTGATCCGCATCGCATGAGCGGCGCGGCGGGCGGCCGAACAAACGGGCCGCCGTTCCGGTCCAAACCTGTAACGGCGCCGCGTGGCGCCACCGACCGCACGGAACACCGATGAACGGACTCGATCAAGAACAATGCAACTATCTGCTGGCGGCGCTGGAACGGACCCAGGACAGATTGCTGGGCCAGCTGTCCGGCGAACAGGATGTGGCGCCGACGACACGGCCGCCGCCGCACGAAGTCGAAGCGTCGCCGGCCGACAACGCCAGCACGCGCACGCTCAACGAGCTGGTGCAGGAGGCCGCGCAGCACACGACGATCCAGCTGCGCATCGTCAAGCACGCGCTGCTCAAGTTCGGCGACGGCAGCTACGGCCTGTGCGAACACTGCGGCGTCGCCATCGGCTATTCGCGCCTGAACGCCCAGCCCGAAGCGCGCTACTGCATCGTCTGCCAAACCCGTTTCGAACGGCCGCGCCGCTGACCGCCAGCCGTGCGCGCCGTCTTCCCCGCAAGCCTATAATCGACGCTGGTATCGAAGCTAATATCGACGCCGGCATCGACGCTATTATCGACGCCGGCGTCGACGCCGAAATCAGGCCGAGACGAGGTAGCCATGTCCTATAAAACCATCTTGGTGCACGTCGACCGGACGCCGCACCTGGCCGACCGCCTGGCCATCGCGGCCGCGCTCGCCGAGCGCGACGACGGCCACCTGGTCTGCGCCGCCATGACCGGCGTGTCGCGCTATCTCTACCACAACGAAACGGTGGACGAGCAAGACCCGCATCTGGCGCTGCACCTGAATTACCTGCGCGAACAGGCGCAGGCCGCGCTGGCCGCCTGCGCGCCGCAACTGGCGCAGGCCAGGCTGCGCTCCTGCGAACGGCGGGTCATCGACGACGATGCCGCTACCGGCCTGAGCCTGCACGCCCGCTGCGCCGACCTCGTCGTGATCGGCCAGAACGATCCGCAGCGGGCGGCGCCGGCCATCCTCGGCGACCTGCCCGGCCACGTCGTCATGCACGCGGGGCGGCCGGTGCTGCTGGTGCCCTACGCCGGCCTGGCCGGCAATGTCAACGGCAACGGCGCCGGCGTCGGCCGCCACATCCTGATCGGCTGGGACGGCGGCAAGGAGGCGGCGCGCGCCGTCACGGCCGCGCTGCCGCTGCTGCAACGGGCGGCCCATGTGCATCTGGCCATATTCGACGAGGAACCGGGCGGCCCGGCCGGCGAACAGGCCGGCGCCGATATCGCGCAATATCTGGCCCGCCACGGCGTGGCGAGCGAGACGGTGGTGCGCCATGTCAAGCGTCAGGGGCTGTTCACGCAGTCGCCGGCGATAGGCGATGCGATGCTGGGGCTGGCGGCCGAGCTCGGTTGCGATCTGCTGGTGCTGGGCGCCTACGGCCACTCCCGGCTGCGCGAGACGCTGCTGGGCGGCGTCACCCGCAACGTGCTGGCGGCGACCACGCTGCCGGTGCTGATGGCGCATTGACGCGCCCGCTCACCGGCTCGCCTAATCGCGCGACTGCCACGGCAGGCTGCGGATCTTGGCCACCTGCCGCTGCGCCAGCCAGGTCCACAGTTGCAGCGCGTCGGCCTGGGCCAGCGCCGACATCTTGCGCGGACTCGCCAGCGCGATTTCGCAGTCGCGGTCCGACCATTCCTCGAAGCGGATTTCGCCGCCGCTGGCCACTTCCACTTCGTACATCAAGCCGTCGTCGTAACCGAAGCGCAGCACCGCGCTGCCGGGACCGCCGTCCGGCGCCGTCGCCTGGCCGCCGTAGATGTCGGCCAGCGTCGCCGCCAGCTGCGCCGCGGTCGGCGCGGCGACGTCGCGGCCGTCGGGACGAGTGAGCACTACCCATGCCTGTGTCATAGCCACGCCCCTTGAGTTGGTGAACCAACTTCCAGCGAACAACGGACAGTTCTGTAAAGCCGATGGTGGGCGCCGTCCGCAACGGCGGCGAGACGTCCTTTTAGTTCAAGCAACTATAATCCCGAAATCGGCCAACAGGGGTGGAGATTTAGCGTTTGTTGCGGCGTTGCATACACGGTTGCGCGCCGCGGCAGGCGGACCCGGCCGTCATTCAGGACAGCGACCGCGGCCGCGTCAGCGGGTCGAAGTCGCGCCCGTCGCCGCCACTTTCGGTCAAAACCGGCGCCGCGGAATAGTTAAGAACGCAAATGCCTAAAACGCAATGCCGGTCGTATAATCAATTGATTTGACAGTGATTTTTCGCTCAGCAAGCTTCTATTTCGATAGGAACGCCGGATGGAGTACGCGCAGCAAATCACGCATGCCTCAGCGCCGCCGGACGACGGCGCGCTGGCGCTGCTGACCGGCTACCCGGCCGCGACCGCCTACCGCCTACCGCCGGCAGCACGACTGCGTGACGCTGGCCGCCGAGCGCGCCGTGTTCGGCCTCGACCACGCGCAAGTGGGCGGCGCGCTGTCCGGCAACGGCATCGCGCAAAAACATCACGGCCGCATCACGGTCGACACCGAACCGGGACGCGGCACCGCCTTCCGCGTCCACCCGCCGGTCCACCACATCAAGGAGACGCCATGACCCGTTTGCTGCTGCTCGACGATGAAGCCCATATGCTGCAAGCGCTGCGGCGCGAACTGCGCCTGCTGATGCCCGACGTGCAGATCGAATGCTTCACCAATCCCTATGAAGCCATCAACCGCGTCTGCGTCTGCGAGTTCGACCTCGTCATCGCCGACTACCGCATGCCGGAGATGAGCGGCGTGGCCTTCTTGCAGGCGCTGCGCGACATCGCGCCCGACACCGTGCGCATGATGCTGAGCGCGTCGACCGAGTTCGACATCGCGCTCAGCGCCATCAACGACGCCCAGGTGTTCCGCTTTATTCCCAAGCCCTGGCAGCCGGCCGAGCTGGAAGCGAACATCCGGCTGGCGCTGCAATTGCGCGCCCGCCTGCTGGCCGAACGCGAGCCGGCGCGGGCGGCGTCCGACGCGGCGCAGCAATCGGCGCAGGAACTCGAAGCCCAGCGGCTGGAACGGGAAGAACCGGGCATCCTGCGCGTGAAGCGGACGCCGGACGGTTCGATTATTTTGTAACTGGCAGGCTTAACTACCACGCTTGCGCGTGGGAATACAGGCGCGGCGGCGCCGGCCACTCGGGTTCCGGCGCTGGCGGCGGCGGTGGCGGCGGGCTCTGCCACTGGCGCGGATCGACGCGGTAGTATTTCTGGAATTCCGCGTACAGCTCGGCGTGAAATTCGGCCATCTGATACGGCTTTTCAAAGAAGGTTTCAGTGGCAACGGCAAAGAATTCGGCCGGATTGGTGGCACCGTAATGGTCCATCACGCTTTGCTGGCGGTGGATGGCGCTGAAGCGCAGGCTGGCGAAATCGCGCGACAGCACCGTGGCCCAGCTGCGGTAGCTGGCCGTGTTGCCGAGGTAGGGCGCGCCGTTGCTGGCGCCCGATTCGCTGTCGAGCTGATGCGCAAACTCGTGCAGCACCACGTTGTGGCCGTCGCTCCAGTCCTCGGCGCCGCGCTGCACATCGTCCCACGACAGCACGACGCGGCCATCGCTCCACGATTCACCCAGCATGGTCTGGCGGCGCGGCGTCAGCACGCCGCCGGCGCCCACTTCGGGCCGCTGCGCCACGAAGGCGCTCGGGTACAGCAAAATCGTGTGCAGCGAGGGATAGACCTTGGTGTAGCGGTTCAGCAGCAACATGCAAGCCTGGCCGGCGATGGTGACAGCCATTTCATCGTCCACTACCAGCCCGGCGCAACCGACGAACTTTTTTTGATGGAGAAATTGCAGCACCAGCTGCTGTAGTTGCTGCTGCAACTCGGCCGACATGCGGCGGTAAACGGGGATGTTGCGCTGCAAGACCAGCACCGAGGCCGGCGGCAGCGGCCGCTTCAGGGCGCGCCGCAAGCTCCAGCGCGGATAGTAGAGCGGCAGCGCGATGGCCAGCGCGGTCAGGCAAATCCAGATCAATGCATCCATACAGTAGGGTCCATCGCTCGCGGTAGTGGGACCGGCGTGCGCCGGCATCAGCCATCTAAGTGGAGCTACTGGTCAACATTTCAATACTTTTCTGCGTGACGATGGCGGCCAACGGATGTCAGGCCCTTGCCGCCATCGTCAGGCGCGGCGGCGATGCGCTTAAATCAAGCTTATTGCTGCTCTTTTTGCTGCGACGGCGCCGAACCGAACAGGGCCGCCACGAGCGGGTCGCGCATCACCGGACCGCGATTGACGCGGATCGCATAGTGGGTGTCGTCGGCCAGGATGTGGAAATGACGACCGCTGCCCGCCATGCTCTGCTCGCGCAGGCTGGGCCGTTCCTTGCGCGGAGGCGCGCCTTCGCGCTTGGGCTGCACGATGGCGGCCAGAAAGGTGCGCACGCGCTCCGGGTCGGGCGTCAGCTGGTAGACGGCCTTGCCCAGATAGGTGGCCGTGCCTTCGATATAGCGCGCCAGCTCGATCACGCCCGCTTCGCGCAGGTCGCGGATGTATTTACGGGCGCCGGATGGCGAAAACTTGAGGAACCAGGCAATTTCATCGGCCAGCATCTCGTGCAGCGCCAACTCACCTATCAGCTTTTGCATGTTTTCGATGCGGCGCAGCGTGGCCGAGGTGGAACGCACGCGCTCGATCGGTGCCATCGACAGGGCCGGCTTGCGGTCCAGCGGCAGCGCCGCCGCGCGTTCGACCAGTGTCAATTTGACGGCGCACTCGACACTGTCGTGGTGCGAGGCAGACAACTCGGATTGGGCGAGTTGTTGATTTTGTCTGATTGCATGCATTTGAACACTCCTTATAACAATAGCCGGGATTGCGCAGCGAGTCGGGTGCTGCTACGAACATCTGACTCTAGATTGCCTGTGCCGGCGATCTGGGTCTGTGCGGCAACGAACACAAAAGCCCATCGATATGAACGAGTAATAAATTAGGCGCACCGGATAGCCCGCGCACGATTCCACTGAATAGAGCGTGTGAATTGGAGTGCCCGGACGCCGCTTGGTTCCTGCGCCTGATCAAGGTTTGTCCGGAAAATGCGAATTTTCCCGTTGTTTTCATGAAAATATTTCATGTTTTTGATCTAGCGCAATCTTTTGTGCGGTAGCGCACGGACCGGCGGAACGGATATCCCTATTCTCCAGTCCAACAGCAATGCAAATCGCTGTGATTGAAAGCGGAAGCGCACTGTGTACCAGCGACCCCGCATCACCGCGCCACTGCTTTCAATATTGCTGTTCGCAACTTTATTAAAAACCATAAACTATCAACCATCGTTCCGGAGCTTACTTGTGAATAAATCTAAAAAAATCGTTTTGGCCGTCGCCGCACTGTGCGCTTCCTTCTCCGCCATGGCTGCTGACGACGTCGTCATCAATCCTTCCTGGTACATTCAGCCGAGCTTGAATGCCGCCAAGCCGGACTCCGATTTCGGCGGACCAAGCAACCACGGCTACGGCCTGGGCTTGAAGTTCGGCAAGCCGGTGGCCGACAGCTGGGACGTGCAGCTGGGCACCACCTACTTCCGTTCCCGCGACAACGGCGAGCGTTACCAGCAGAACACGGTCGGCGTCGATGGTCTGTACCTGTTCTCCCGCAAGACCTTCCGTCCCTTCGTGCTGGTCGGTATCGGCGCGGAACGTGATAAAACCAACACCTTCGCCAACGGCCAGACCACCAAGACCTCGCCTTACCTGAGCGCCGGCCTCGGCTTCCAGGCATCGATGACGGACCAGCTGGCCTTCCAGGCCGACATCCGCGACGTCCACGGCTTCATCCGCGGCGACGACTTCCCGACCGCCAAGTCGAACAACTACTACGTCACCCTCGGCCTGAACTATGCGTTCAATAAGCCGCCGGTCGCCGCCCCAGCCCCGGCACCGATGCCAGCGCCGATGGCGGCACCGGAGCCGGCACCGGCACCGGTCGTGGTCGCCCCACCACCGCCGCCACCACGTTTTGAAAAAGTGACGATGTCGGCCACCGAACTGTTCGCCTTCAACAGCGCCAAGCTGAACGATGGCCAGCCTAAGCTGGACGACGTCGCCAACCTGCTCAACAACAACCCTGGCGTCGACGGCATCGTCATCACCGGTTATGCCGACCGCATCGGTTCGCACAAGTACAACGAAAAGTTGTCCGAACAGCGCGCCGAGTCGGTCAAGGCCTATCTGGTCGGCAAAGGCGTCAGCGCCAACCGCCTGACCACCCAGGGCAAGGGCGAAGCCAATCCTGTCGTTACTTGCAACAACAAGAAACGCACGGACCTCATCAAGTGCCTGGAACCTAACCGTCGCGTTGAAGTCGAACAAATCACCGTCGAACGCCGCGTGAACTAAGCAGCACATTGCAGTATAAAAAAAGGGGCGCTCGCCCCTTTTTTTGCGTTTTCGGAGACGATCATGAGCACGCCCACCCCACCCCTGGCCGCACAGCCCCGCACGCCGATCGCGACGCTGCGCAACATCGTCGTCTGCGCCGTCCAGGCATGGTTCAACCACCGCGCCAGCAGCAAGGGCGCGGCGCTGGCCTTCTATACCCTGTTTTCGATGGCGCCGATCTTGGTGCTGGTGCTGTCGATCGCCGGACTGTTCTACGGCAAGCAGGCGGCGCAGGGCGAACTGTTCGGGCAACTGCGCGGCCTGCTCGGCAGCCAGGGCGCGCAGGCGGTCCAGCTGATCCTGGCCAGCGCCCACAATGAAGCGAGCGGCCGCTTCGCCGCCATCGTCGCCGGCGTGCTGCTGCTGTTCGGCGCCACCAGCGTGTTCACCGAACTGAAAGCGAGCCTGGACGATATCTGGCAGGAACCGCCGCTGACCCAGGGCACGTTGTGGGACACGGTGCGCACCCGCGTGCTGTCCTTCGGCATGGTGCTGGTGCTGGCGTTTTTGCTGATGGTGTCGCTGGTGGTGAGCGCGGCGCTGGCCTTGCTGGAGAATTACTGGAACGGCGTCTGGAAGGATGCGGCGCAACTGCTGTCGGCGCTCAATGTCGTCATCAGCTTCGGCGTCATCGCCGCCATGTTCGCGGTGATTTACAAGCTGCTGCCACGGGTGCGGCTATCGTGGCGCGACGTCACCATCGGCGCGCTCGGCACGGCGGCCTTGTTCACGCTGGGGAAATTCGCCATCGGCGCCTACATCGGCAATAGCGGCGTGGCCGACAGCTTCGGCGCGGCCGGGTCGATGATCGCCCTGTTGCTGTGGGTGTATTACTCGGCGCAGATATTTTTCCTCGGCGCCGAGTTCGCGCGCCAGTATGCCTTGCAGGCGGGCAGCTTACGGCAGCGTCCGGCCGATGCGGGCAAGTTGACGCGCGTTCAGTGAAACGGGGGAGGCGCCGCAAACTAAATCGGGGTCAAGACCGGGGGGCTGACCCCGAAGTCACGCCGGCGATGTCACGCGCGGCACTGCTTTAATCGCCGAGCAGCTCGGCGATCACTTCCATGCCTTCGACGCGCTCGACCACGACCTTGACGATGACGATCACATGGGCAAAGAGCTCGATGTCGCCGATCAGGGGGACGTCGTAGTAGGCCGCGTGGGCCGCGATAGGATGACTATTCAGCGGTACGCCAGGCGACACCACGACGG
>NZ_JANXMI010000213.1 GCF_025354735.1 Rugamonas sp. | reverse complement strand
ATCGGCATCTGGATCGGCGTGCAGACCTTTATTAATATGGGCGTGAACCTTGGCCTGCTGCCGACCAAGGGTCTAACCTTGCCGCTGATGAGCTATGGCGGCACGGGCGTGGTAATCAACTGCATCGGCCTCGCGATCCTGCTCCGGATCGACTACGAGAACCGGGTCCTGATGCGCGGTGGCAGACTATGAAACGATTGATGATTATGGCGGCCGGCACCGGCGGCCACATTTTCCCCGGCCTGGCGATCGCGCAGACGATGCGCGCGCGCGGCTGGGAAGTGAGCTGGCTGGGCACGGCCGCCGGCATGGAACAGGAGCTGGTGCCGAAGCAGGGCATCGCGATGGACAGCATCGACTTCACCGGCATGCGCGGCAAGGGCTTGAAGCACACCATCAACGGCGCCTTCAAGATGCTGGGCGCGTTCGCGGCCTGCTTCGGTTTCATCGGCGCCCGCAAGCCCGATGTGGTGATGGGCATGGGCGGCTACGTCACCGTGCCGGGCGGCCTGATGGCGCGCCTGCGCGGCGTGCCGCTGGTGCTGGTCAACGCCGACGCGGCGCTGCTGCTGTCGAATAAAACGCTGGCGCCGGTGGCGCAGCGGGTCTGTTTCGGCTTCCCGGCCAACTTCGGCCGCGTCGCCGGCAAGGCCGTCGTCACCGGCAATCCGGTGCGCCAGGAGATTTTGCGGATCAACGATCCGGTGCTGCGCTTCGGCGGCCGCGAGGGCCCGCTGCGCATCCTGGTGGTCGGCGGCAGCCTCGGTGCGAAAGCGCTCAACGACAATCTGCCGGCCGCGCTGGCGCTGATTCCGCAAGAGCTGCGCCCGCAGGTGACCCACCAGTCGGGCAAGAAGAATATCGACGCCTTGCGCGCTTCCTATGCGCAGGCCGGCGTGCGGGCCACGGTGGTCGACTTCATCGACGACATGGCGCGCGCCTACACCGAGGCCGATCTGGTAATCTGCCGCGCCGGCGCCATCACGCTGTCCGAACTGACCGCCGCCGGCGTGGCCAGTGTGCTGGTGCCGCTGGTCGCCTCGACCACCAGCCATCAGCGCGACAACGCGCAATGGATGGCCAAACAAAACGCGTCCATCCACATGCCGCAAACCGAAATGAACGCCCGCTCGCTGGCGACGCTGCTCGAAACGCTGACCCGTGGCGCCTGCCAGACGATGGCCGTCGCCGCGCGCGCGGCCGGCAAGCGCGATGCCAACGACGCGATCGCACAAGTACTGGAACAACTCACATGAAGTTAAGCCATGAAGCATAAAGTCAAAAACATCCACTTCGTCGGCATCGGCGGCAGCGGCATGAGCGGCATCGCCGAAGTGATGCTCACGCTCGGCTACAACGTCACCGGTTCCGACCTGGGCAGCAATGCCGTCACGCAGCGCCTGGTGAGTTTGGGCGCCAAGGTCGCGCAGGGCCACGCCGCCGAAAACATCTGCCAGGCCGACGCCGTCGTCACCTCGACCGCCGTGCAGCAGGACAATCCCGAAGTGGTCGCCGCGCGCGCGAAAAAAATCCCGGTGGTGCCGCGCGCCGTCATGCTGGGCGAGTTGATGCGCCTGAAGCGCGGCATCGCCATCGCCGGCACGCACGGCAAGACCACCACCACCAGCCTGGTGGCGTCGGTGCTGGCGCAGGGCGGTCTCGATCCCACCTTCGTCATCGGCGGCCGCCTGACCAGCGCCGGCGCCAACGCGAAATTGGGCACCGGCGACTACCTGGTGGCCGAAGCCGATGAATCGGACGCCTCCTTTTTGAACCTGGCGCCGATGATCGAAGTCATCACCAATATCGACGCCGACCACATGGAAACCTACGAGCACGATTTTGAAAAGCTCAAGCAGGCCTTCGTCCACTTCACGCACCGCCTGCCGTTCTACGGCCGCGCCATGCTGTGCATCGACGACCCGCATGTGCGCTCCATCATCCCGCAGGTGACCAAGCCGGTGACGACCTACGGCTTCCACGAGGACGCCGAAGTGCGCGCCGTGAACGCGCGCGCCGTCGGCGTCGAAATGCACTTCACGGTGATCCAGGACGGCTATCCCGACCTGGACGTGGTGCTGAACCAGCCCGGCATGCACAACGTGCAGAACGCCTGTTCGGCGGTCGCCATCGCGCGCGAAATCGGCATCGAGGACCATCACACGCAGGCCGGCCTGGCCGGTTTCGCGGGCGTGGGCCGCCGCTTCACGCGCTACGGCGACGTGACGATTCCCGATGGCGGCACGGGTTCCGGAACATTCGCCCTGGTCGACGATTTCGGCCACCATCCGGTCGAAACCGAGGTGACGCTGGCCGCCGCGCGCGCCGCGTTCCCGGGCCGCCGCCTGGTGCTGGCGTTCCAGCCGCACCGCTACTCGCGCACCCGCGACCTGTTCGAGGATTTCGTCAAGGTGCTGGGCACCGCCGACGTGCTGCTGCTGGCCGAAGTCTACGCCGCCGGCGAAGCGCCCATCGTCGCCGCCGACGGCCGCGCGCTGGCCCATGCGCTGCGCGCGCGCGGCAAGACCGAACCGATTTTCGTGGAAGCCATCGGCGACATGCCGGAGACGATCATGAGTGTGGTGCGCGACGGCGACGTCGTCATCACCATGGGCGCGGGCTCGATCAGCGGCGTCCCCGCAAAACTGACCACCTATATCAAGGCCTGAATCGTGAGCACACTTAATACCTTATCCGCGGCCGACGCGCAGGCCTTCGGCAAAGTCGGCGTGCTGCTGGGCGGCCGCTCTGCCGAGCGCGAAGTGTCGCTGATGTCCGGCACCGGCGTGCTGGCGGCCCTGAAAAGCCAGGGCATCAATGCCCACGCCTTCGACACCGGCGAGCGCACGCTGGCCGAACTGGCGGCCGAACAATTCGACCGCGTCTTCATCGCGCTGCACGGCCGCTTCGGCGAAGACGGCAGCCTGCAGGGCGCGCTGGAACAGCTGGGCATACCCTACACCGGCAGCGGCGTGATGGCCTGCGCCGTCGGC
Source organism: Rugamonas sp. (assembly GCF_025354735.1). Classification (GTDB taxonomy): domain Bacteria; phylum Pseudomonadota; class Gammaproteobacteria; order Burkholderiales; family Burkholderiaceae_D; genus Rugamonas. The sequence continues at coordinate 24,405 of NZ_JANXMI010000213.1, read as the reverse complement.
ATGGACAAGATCTACACCAAGATCGTCTGGCTGATGCACGGCCTGCCGACGCCGAAATACGCGGTCGTCGACGCCAACTCGAACCTGGACCTGGTGGCGGCCGACCTGGGCCTGCCGCTGATCGTCAAGCCGCCGCATGAAGGCTCGACCATCGGCATCACCAAGGTCAACGCCGCCGCCGAATTCCAGGCCGCCTACGACATCGCCGCCGCGCTGGACGATTCGGTGCTGGCCGAGGAATTCGTCACCGGCCGCGAATTCACGGTCGCCATCCTGGGCCACGGCGCCGGCGCGCGCGCGCTGCCTATCGTGGAGATCGTCGCGCCGCAGGGCAATTACGACTACCAGAACAAATACTTCAGCGACGACACCCAGTATTTCTGCCCGGCCGTGCTGGACCCGGCCACGGCCGAAGAAATGCAGCGCATCGCCGTCGAAGCCTATCGCACCCTTGGTTGCGAAGGGTGGGGACGGGTCGACGTGCTGCTGCGCGAGCGCGACAACCGGCCCTTCCTGCTGGAGGTGAACACCTCGCCCGGCATGACGGGCCACTCGCTGGTGCCGATGGCGGCGCGCGCGCTGGGCATCAGCTATGAGGCGCTGTGCGTGGAGATTCTGCGTTCGGCGCGCTTGAAAATGTCGGGTCCATCGGTCGCTGCGGCGGCCAAGGCCCAGGGGTAAGCGCGATGTGGCACGACGCAAAAGCCTTGAACGCCAGCGCCGGCGGCATTTTCGCCGTGACGCTGCTGGCGTGCATGGCGGCCGGCGTCTGGTGGCTGGCGCAGCGGCCGATGTTCAATCTGCGCGTGATCCGCGTCGAGAGCATGGCGGCGAAGGAAGAATTGAGGCATGTGAACCGGCTGACCTTGCGCAACTCGGGCCTGAGCCGCATCAACGGCAATTTCTTCACGACGAACCTGGATGCGGTGCGGCAGTCGTTCGAATCGGTGCCGTGGGTGCGGCGCGCCGCGGTGCGGCGCGAATGGCCGGACCAGCTGATCGTGGCGCTGGAGGAGCATGAGGCGCTCGGCACCTGGGGCGAGGATGGGCGGCTGCTGTCGACCAAGGGCGATGTCTTCACTGCCAACCTGGCCGAGGCGGAGGAGGATCACGAGCTGCCGCAATTCGACGGGCCGGAGGGCAGCGAGAAGGATGTGCTGTCGCGCTATGCGGAATTGAGCGGCTGGTTCGCGCCGCTGAAACTGGCGCCGCAGGCGCTGTCGCTGTCGAGCCGTTATGCGTGGACCGTGAAGCTGAACAACGGCATGAGCGTGGCGCTGGGGCGCGAGCAGACCGCCACCACGCTCAAGGAAAGGGTGGACCGGCTGATGGGGATTTATCCGCAGCTGGAGGCCAATGTGCCGAACATCGAGACCATCGATATGCGTTACCAGAACGGGCTGACCTTGAGCGCGGCGGGATTGAAGATTCCGGCCGAGGGCGCGAAAGCCAAGGTGCAGCCGGCAGTGATGAAGCAAGCGAAACAGACGACGAATTTAAAGACCACTAGCATCAAGCACATACAGTAGGCGAGAGAAATGACTAAAGACGCGAAAAACCTGATCGTCGGCCTCGACATCGGCACCTCGAAAGTGGTGGCGGTGGTGGCCGAGGTGATGTCCGACGGACGCCACGAGGTGATCGGGCTGGGTCAGCACGAATCGAAGGGCTTGAAGAAGGGCGTGGTCGTCAACATCGAGGCCACCGTCGAATCGATACAGCGCGCGCTGGAAGAAGCGGAGCTGATGGCCGACTGCAAAATCCGCAACGTCTACGCCGGCATCGCGGGCAGCCATATCCGCAGCTTCAATTCGAGCGGCATGGTCGCCATCAAGGACAAGGAAGTGACGGCGACCGACGTGGCGCGCGTGATCGAAACGGCCAAGGCGGTCAACATTCCGACCGACCAGCAGCTGCTGCACACGGTGCCGCAGGAATTCATCGTCGACAGCCAGGAAGACGTGCGCGAGCCGATCGGCATGAGCGGCATCCGCCTGGAAGTGAAGGTCCACATCGTCACCGGCGCCGTGTCGGCGGTGCAGAACATCGTCAAGTGCGTGCGCCGCTGCGGCCTCGAAGTGTCCGACCTGATCTTGCAGCCGATGGCGTCGGCCGACGCGGTGCTCACGCCGGACGAAAAAGAACTGGGCGTGGTCCTGATCGACATCGGCGGCGGCACCACCGACGTCGCCGTGTTCTCGGACGGCGCGATCCGCCACACCGCCGTCATTCCCATCGCCGGCGACCAGATCACCAACGACATCGCGATGGCGCTGCGCACGCCGACCTCGGAAGCGGAGGAAATCAAGATCCGCTACGGTGTCGCCAAGCAGGTGCTGGCCGATCCGGGCGAGTCGCTGGAAGTGCCGGGCCTGGGCGACCGTGGCCCGCGCAACCTGTCGCGCCAGGCGCTGGCCGCCGTGATCGAGCCGCGCGTCGAAGAACTGTTCGCGATGGTGCACCAGGTGGTGCGCGAATCGGGTTACGAGGGCGTGCTGTCGTCGGGCATCGTGCTGACCGGCGGCACCGCGATCATGCCGGGCATGGTCGAAATGGCGGAGGATATCTTCCTCAAGCCGGCGCGTCTGGGCACGCCGGATTACCGCGGCCAGCTGGCCGACGTGGTGCGCAGCCCGCGCTACGCGACCGTGCTTGGCCTGCTGCTGGAGGCGAAGAAGCAGTATCTGCGCGGGCATATCGTGACCCGCCAGGACGGCTCGGTCAAGGCGGTGTTCCAGCGCATGAAGGAATGGTTTTTAGGTAATTTTTAAGCAGCTTGCAGGTAAATCAGTGGTGGCGGTGGCAGCACAGGGCATGACATTTTTGTACGGCGAAACAAACTAAACTATTTATAACATTAACCGCAGTTTTCAATCTCCAGTTCTCCTACCGATATGAGGACTGGCGCTTGAAAACCGCATTCTGATAGGAGCACATCATGGAGTTTGATATGGTCGATAACGCATCTTTGGGTACCGTCATCAAGGTCGTCGGCGTCGGCGGAGCAGGTGGCAATGCAGTTCAACACATGATTAACAAGGGCATGTCCGGCGTCGAATTCATCGCCGCCAACACGGACGCCCAGGCTCTGTCGACCTCCAAGGCCGACAACGTCATCCAGATCGGCGAGACCGGCCTGGGCGCCGGCATGAAGCCTGAAGTCGGCCGCAAGCTGGCCGAGGAATCGCGCCAGCGCATCGAGGATTCGCTGCGCGGCGCGCACATGGTCTTCATCGCCGCCGGCATGGGCGGCGGCACCGGCACCGGCGCCGCGCCCATCGTCGCGGAAATCGCCAAGTCGCTCGGTGCGCTGACCGTGGCCGTGGTCTCCAAGCCGTTCTCGCACGAAGGCCAGAAGTGCATGGACATCGCCGACGAAGGCCTCGAAGCGCTGTCGGAACACGTCGATTCGCTGATCGTGATCCTCAACGAAAAGCTGGAAGAAATCTACGAGGACGAATCGCTGATCGAGTGGCTGCAACACGCCGACGATGTGCTCAACAACGCCGTCGCCGGCATCGCCGAAATCATCAACGTGCCCGGTCATATCAACGTCGACTTCAACGACGTCAAGACCATCATGGGCGAGCAGGGCAAGGCCATGATGGGCACCGCCACCGCGTCCGGCGTGGACCGCGCCCGCATCGCGGCCGAACAGGCCGTGGCCTCGCCGCTGCTCGACGGCGTCGACCTGTCCGGCGCGCGCGGCGTGCTGGTGAACGTCACCGCCAGCCGTGGCCTGAAGGGCAAGGAGATCAAGGAAGTCATGGCCGCCGTGCGCGCCTTCGCCGCGCCGGACGCGTCGATCGCCCAGGGTATCGCCTACGACGATTCGATGGGCGACGCGATCCGCGTCACCGTCGTCGCCACCGGCCTGGGCAAGACCAAGAAGCACGTGCAGCTGGTGCCGCAGCAGATGCTGCGCACCGGTACCCACAACGGCCCGCTGATGCCGTCGGCCTCGATGGGCGGCGCCACCGCGTCGGTGACGATGGGCGTAAGCCATGGCCAGGGCGGTTCGACGCCGGCCTTCGACGGCATGAAGGCGCCGGCCGTGTGGCGCCGCGAAACGGCTTCCGAGCAGGTGCGCGCGATGGAAAAAAATGGCATGGAAACCTACGACATTCCAGCCTTCCTGCGCAAGCAGGCGGACTAAGTCCACGGTCGATGGCGCGCCGGCCTCACGCCGGCGCGCCGTTGTCGCCGGCCTTTTCTGCACGATCAAATCGCTTCAGGCATACTGCACGTCTATGCCCGGGCATGCCGCGCCGAGCGCGGTTTTTTATTTTCCCCATCCATAAAAGAGGAGTCACTCATGACCATTAAAATCGGCGATACCCTGCCAGAAGGCACCCTGTCCGAATTCATCGAAACCGAAACCGAAGGCTGCGCGCTGGGCCCGAACACCTTCAACGTCCAGGATCTGGTCAAGGGCAAGAAGATCGCCATCTTCGGCCTGCCGGGCGCCTACACCCCGACCTGCTCGGCGCAGCACGTGCCGGGCTATGTCGCGCACGCGGCCGAACTGAAGGCCAAGGGCGTCGATGAAATCTGGTGCACCTCCGTCAACGACGCGTTCGTGATGGGCGCCTGGGGCCGCGACCAGAAAGCCACCGGCGTGGTGCGCATGATGGCCGACGGTAACGCCGCCTACGCCAAGGCGCTGGGCCTGGACGCCGACTTCAGCAAGTTCGGCATGGGCACGCGCTCGCAGCGCTACTCGATGGTGGTCGACAACGGCGTCGTCACCCAGCTGAACGTCGAGCAGGGCGGCAAGTTCGAAGTGTCGAACGCGGAAACGATGCTGGGCCAGCTGTAATTTACAGCGTTTGCCGAGCAGGGATAAACGGCGCCGCGGCGCCGTTTTGCATTGAGTGCTGCAGCTTGATGACATGGCTGGATGTGGTAGGCTTTCAATGGACGGCTAATCCGCCTTCATCTCCATGACATTGCATATGCCACAAATAAATCCTTCCGGGCTGCGCTGGGCAAGAGAGACCGCCGGGCTGTCGCTCGATACTGCTGCGCGCGCACTGCATTTGGGCGGCAAGCGTCAAAGTCCGGAAGACTGTTTGCGCCAGTACGAGGACGGGGTGGCGGCACCGAGCCGACCCTTGATTCTCAAGATGGCCAAGACTTATCACCGGCCTTTGCTGGCTTTCTATTTGCCGGAGCCGCCGCGCAAGGGCGAGCGTGGCGAGGATTTTCGTACGGTGCCGCTCGAGCGCCGGGCCGAAAGCGCCGGCCCGCTCGACGCCCTGGTGCGCGATGTGTATGTGCGTCAGCGGCTGGTGCGCACGACGCTGGAAGACGCGGAAGAAGCGGTGCGGCTGCCCTTTGTCGGCAGCGTCGGCATCGATCAGGATGTCGCGACGGTCGCCGGCTTGCTGGCGCGGCAGCTGCATTTTGATCTGCGGGTTTTCCGCGCCCAGCGCTCGGTGGAGGAAGCCTTTAGATATCTGCGCGCCCAGGTCGAGCGCAGCGGCGTATTTGTCCTGCTGATCGGGAATCTCGGCAGCCACCATTCGAATGTCGGTGTGGACGTGTTCAGGGGATTCGCGCTGGCCGATGACGTGGCGCCGTTCATCGTCATCAACGATCAAGATGCGAAGCCAGCATGGTCATTCACCATGCTGCATGAGCTGGCGCATATCTGGCTCGGGCGGACCGGCGTCAGCGCCGGTGCGCTCGATCAGCGCGTCGAAAAATTCTGCAACGACGTGGCCAGCCAATTGCTGATGCCCGATGCGGAACTCGGACAATGGCAGTTCGATGCGGTCGCGGTTGACGATATCGCACGTGAAATTCAAACCTACGCCGAGCAGCGCAAAATCAGCCGCAGCATGGTCGCGTATCGTTTGCTCCGCGCCGGCAGACTCTCGCACACGGCTTGGCACACATTGACCGAGCGGTTTTATGCGGAATGGATCGCCGGGAAAGCGGCCGATAAAAAGTCTGCTATGGGCGGTGGGCCGAGCTACTACGTCGTCCGGCGCCATCATCTTGGACAGGCGCTGCTTGATCTCGTCAAGCGGACACTCGCCGAAGGGATTTTGACGCCGACGAAAGCTGGGCGTGTTTTGGGCGTGCGCCCCGTTAACGTGGCGACGTTGATGGAAAATGCATGAGCAGCGCGGCGCCGGCGCTGTATCTGCTCGATGCCAATGTGCTGATCGACGCCCACAATAAATACTACGCCGTCGATATGGTTCCCGAGTTTTGGGATTGGTTGTTGTTCCAGCCTGAATCGGGTGTGGTTGCGATGCCCTTGGAAATCTATGAAGAAGTGCGTGGCGGCCCGGATGCCAAAGTCGATTTGCTGCATACCTGGATATCTCACGACGCCGTGGCAAATGCGCTGATCCAGAATGAAGATGTCGATATCTCATTGCTCGCTGCCGTGGTCGATGCCTATGCACCTGATTTGAACGATAACGAGATCGAGCAGCTTGGGCGTGATCCTTTCCTGATCGCTTATGGCTTGGTCGACAATGCTGTCCGCCGCGTCGTCTCGAACGAAGTCTCCAAGCCGGGCCGGCAGCGCGCCAATCGCAAAGTGCCCGATGTATGCCGCAGCGTCAGCGTTCCGTGCTGCGATACCTTCACCATGCTGAGGCAACTCGGCTTTCGCACCGGTTGGGCCAGATAAGGCGCTATTGCGCTTACCACCAGCCGTTATCGCGCAGGACGATCTGTTTGTAATAGTCGATATTGGCGCGCGCGGCGAAGCTCAGCGGCAAGACCAGATTGGCGATCAGGTCGAGCTTCGATGCGCCGATGGCCGACAGGTTGAACAGCATGTCGAGTATCGCTATCAAGACGATGGCGAACGCGAGCAGCGTCAAGCCCTTGCGCCACATGCCTTTGACCGCATAGTAAAACGGGCCGAATATAAAGGCCCAGACGTTGAGCAGCACGCGCAGGCGGTCGCCGAACGGCAGCTTGCCGATGCGCGGCAGCCCGGTGCCGCCGGCCTGCTCGATCAGCGCGAAATTGTGTATCCACGTCGGCGGCAGGTCGGCGCGGCGGATCGGGCGCGGCGCGTTCGGGTCCTGCGCCTTGACGTCGGGCGCGGTCACGTTGGCGCCGCAGCCGGCGCAGAACAAGGTGGCAGCGGCGGCTTCCGTGCCGCATTGCTGGCAAAAAGACATGGCGGTTCCTTCAAAATCAGCTGCGACCGGCGCTCCCCATTGGCGCCGCTGCTCTCTTCATACTATAACTTTCAGGCCGCCGACGAAGGTACGCGAATTGTCACCGGGCTTGGAAACTGTGTCTTATTTGCCGCAGTTCGCAATCCCTTCCGCAAAACCGGCTTGCTATAATCAAGCCGACCGCGCCGCAATGGATGGCCGGTGCTGGCTCCGGGCGTCGCCATGATGACGTTCCATGCGGCCGCACGGCCGATTCCAGGAGCTGCCCCTGTCCATCCTCGTCAAACCCCAAAACCTGCGCAGCATTTACGCCATGCTGATCGCCGTGGCCATGTTTTCGCTGATGGACACGTCGATGAAAATCCTTTCGGCCCGCTATCCGGCGATGCAGGTGACGGCGCTGCGGGCGCTGTCGTCGCTGCCGCTGGTGTGCGCCTATATCGCCTATCGCGGCGCGTTCGGCCGCATCTTCCAGGTGCGCTGGTCCATGCACCTGTTGCGCGGCGTGCTCGGTGTCGGCATGCTGACGATGTTCGCCTTCGGTCTGCAAAAGCTGTCGCTGGCCGAGACCTATGCGCTGTTCTTTATCGCGCCGGCGCTGATTACGGCGCTGTCGGTGTGGTGGTTGAAGGAGCGCGTCGACGGCGCCCAGTGGGGCGCGATCGCCGTCGGCCTGGGCGGCGTGATGGTGGTGCTGCGTCCCGACGGTGCGCACTTCTTTTCGCTGGGCGGACTGGCGGTGCTGGCATCGGCCGCGTGCTACGCCGTCTCCGCCATCGCCAGCCGTTTGCTGAGCCGCACCGACAGCAGCGAGCAAATCATGTTTTGGCTGCTGGTGATGATGGCCGTCGGCGGCGTCGCGCTGTCGGCGCGCGATTGGGTCGCGCTGCGCGCCGAGGATGTGCCGGTGATCGCGGGCCTGGCCGTCAGCGGCTTCCTGGGGCAGCTGGCGATCACGGTCGCCTTCAGCAGCGGCAAGGCGTCGACGGTGGCGCCGTTCGAGTATTCGGCGCTGGCCTGGGGCGTGGCCATCGACTGGCTGCTGTGGCGCACGCTGCCCGACCGCTACACGCTGCTGGGCGCGGCCATCATCATCGCCAGCGGCGTCTATCTGGTGCGGCGCGAGGCGGTGCACGTGGAGGCCGAGCATCCGTGACGATGTCGCTGTCGCTGTCGCAGCAACCGCCGCCGCCGCAGAGCGCCGGGCGGCCATCTTCGCTATAATCGCTGGATGTTAAAACAACGCACTGTCAAAGAACTGGTCCGCACCACGGGTGTCGGCCTGCATTCCGGTACCAAGGTCGAATTGACCCTGCGCCCGGCCGCTCCCGATACCGGCATCGTGTTCCGCCGCGTCGACTTGAGCCCCATCGTCGAATTCCCCGCCAGCGCCATGGCCGTCGGCGATACGCGCATGGCGTCGGTGCTGGTCAAGGATGGCGCCCGTGTGTCGACCGTCGAGCATTTGATGTCGGCCTGCGCCGGCCTCGGAATCGATAATCTGTACATCGACGTCAGCGCCGAAGAAATCCCCATCATGGATGGTTCGGCGTCGTCCTTCGTGTACCTGTTGCAGCAGGCCGGCGTGCAGGAGCAGCCGGTGGCGAAGAAATTCATCCGCGTGCTCAAACCGGTCGAGATCCGCGACGGCACCGGCGACAAGGAAAAGTGGGCGCGCCTGTCGCCGTACGACGGCTTCAAGCTGGACTTCTTCATCGAATTCAATCATCCGGCCGTCGACGGCACGACGCAGCGCGCCCACGTCGATTTCGGCGACGTCTCGTATGTGCACGACGTGGCGCGCGCGCGCACCTTCGGCTTCATGCAGGATGTGGAGATGCTGCGCGGGATAGGGCTGGCGCGCGGCGGTTCGCTGGAAAACGCCATCGTCATGGACGAATACCGCATCCTCAATTCGGATGGCTTGCGCTATGAAGATGAATTCGTGCGCCACAAAATCCTCGATGCCATCGGCGACCTGTATCTGATTGGCCATCCGCTGCTGGCCAGCTACGAGGCGCACAAGTCCGGCCACGCGCTCAACAACCAGCTGCTGCTGGAGTTGTTAAAGCGTCCGGACGCGTATGAAATCGTGTCCTTCGCCACCAACGAGGTGGCGCCGCCGTCCTACCTGCGCCAGATGGCGCGCGAGTGGGCGCTGACCTGATTGCGCGGTAGTGGCATGACGGCCTAGCCTCAGGTCAAGACCGGGGGCCTGACCTTAGTTCGAGATGGCGGCCGACCCTAGTCTCAAATCGCCGGCCGCGCGCGTGGTTTCATACAGTGCGGCGGCGCGCCACCATCGCCCTGAGCGCGGCGATCAGCGTGGCGTTTTGCGGCGACGCCTCCAGCGTGCCGCTCAGTTCATCGAAGGCCGTCACGGCCGCCTCCGTCAGCGACAGTGAGCGCATCTGCTCCTTGATCTCGGCCGGCTTCATCATCTGCACCTTCAGCTTGACGGCCGCCACTTGCCAGCCGCGCCGCGCCAGCGTCTCCTGCAGTTTCGGCACCTGCTGTTTGAGCTTGGCCGCCAGCGACGCGTTCGGCGTCGACAGCAGCAGCTGGCCGTCTTCAAACGCCAGGATTTCGCAGAACTGGAACATGGACGGCAGCGCCGCCGCGCAATCTTTTTGCAGGGCGGCCATGCGCTCGATGGCCGGCAGCAGGGCGGCCAGTTTGTCGTCGCGCCGCAGGAAGTCGGTGGCGCCGACGGCGCCGCGCCGTTTCAGGGAGATGTTGGAAGAGTTGAATCGCACCGCCGCAACATATCACAGCCCGGCCCGTACATCCAGTGGCGGCCGGACCGGCCGCGCGCCGCCTGCCCATTTTTCCGGCACTCGGTGAAATGATATTGGTTTTGTGGCATTGTTAGCGCGCGCGCTATTGTTATATAGGCCAATAACCCAATGTAGGCGGCGACGCATGATAAAATCATCGTCTTTTGCCATAGTCGAACTCCGTGCGGTCAGGCGTTTTTCCCCTACAGAGCTTTTTTTAACGGCGTTTTTTCAAGAATTCAAGCATGTCATTACTGACCCAGATTTTCGGCAGCCGCAACCAGCGGCTGCTCAAGCAATACCAAAAAACGGTACGCGAGATCAATGCGCTCGAACCGGCGATGGAAAAACTGTCGGATGCCGAGCTGCAAGCGAAAACCCCCGCCTTCAAGGAACGCATCGCCAATGGCGAGGCGCTCGACGCCTTGTTGCCGGAAGCGTTCGCCGTCTGCCGCGAGGCGAGCAAGCGCGTCTACCAGATGCGCCACTTCGACGTCCAGCTGATCGGCGGCATGGTACTGCACTATGGAAAAATCGCCGAAATGGGCACGGGCGAGGGCAAGACCCTGACCGCGACCCTGCCGGCCTATCTGAACGCGCTGTCGGGCAAGGGCGTCCACATCGTCACCGTCAACGACTACCTGGCCCAGCGCGACGCCGAGACCATGAGCAAGCTCTACGGCTGGCTCGGCCTGTCGACCGGCATCAACCTGTCGCAGATGGAGCACGCCGTCAAGCAGGCCGCCTATGCGTCCGACATCACCTACGGCACCAACAACGAATTCGGCTTCGACTACCTGCGCGACAATATGGTGTTCGAGGCGCGCGACCGGGTCCAGCGCGCGCTCAATTTCGGCATCGTCGATGAAGTTGATTCCATCCTGATCGACGAGGCGCGCACGCCGCTGATTATCTCCGGCCAGGCCGAGAACCACACCGACCTGTATTACAAGATCAACGAGCTGCCCGGCATGCTGACCCTGCAGATCGGCGAAGAAACGCCGGACGGCAAGGGCAAGATCGAGGTGCCGGGCGACTACACCAAGGACGAAAAAGCCCACCAGGTGCTGTTGACGGAAGCCGGCCACGAAAAGGCCGAGGGCATCCTGACCCGTATGGGCCTGCTGCCGGAAGGCGCGTCGCTGTACGACTCGGCCAACATCACGCTGGTGCACCACCTGTACGCGGCGCTGCGCGCGCACGCGCTGTACTTCAAGGACCAGCACTACGTGGTGCAGAACGGTGAAGTCATCATCGTCGACGAATTCACCGGCCGCCTGATGACGGGTCGCCGCTGGTCCGACGGCCTGCACCAGGCCGTCGAAGCGAAAGAGGGCTGCAAGATCCAGAACGAGAACCAGACCCTGGCCTCGATCACCTTCCAGAACTACTTCCGCATGTACGCCAAGCTGTCCGGCATGACCGGCACGGCCGATACCGAAGCCTACGAATTCCAGGAAATCTACGGCCTCGAAACCGTCGTCATCCCGCCCAACCGTCCGTCGCAGCGCAAAGACCGGCAAGACCAGGTCTACAAGTCGTCGATGGAAAAGTACAACGCGATGGTGCTGGAAATCCGCGAATGCTACGACAACGGCCAGCCGGTGCTGGTCGGTACGACCTCGATCGAAAACTCGGAACTGCTGTCCGGTATCCTGGACAAGGCCAAGCTGCCGCACAATGTGTTGAACGCCAAGCAGCACGCGCGCGAAGCGCAGATCATCGCGCAGGCGGGCAGCCCGAAGGCGATCACCATCGCCACCAACATGGCCGGCCGCGGCACCGACATCGTTTTGGGCGGCAACGTCGAAAACCAGATCAAGTTCATCGAAGCCAATCCCGACCTGAGCGACGCCGACAAGGCGGCCCAGGCCACCGCGCTGCGCGACGGCTGGCAAGCCTTGCACGAGCAGGTCGTCGCCGCCGGCGGCTTGCATATCGTCGGCACCGAACGCCACGAATCGCGCCGCGTCGACAACCAGTTGCGCGGCCGCGCCGCCCGCCAGGGCGATCCGGGATCGTCGCGCTTCTTCCTGTCGCTCGACGACGCGCTGCTGCGCATCTTCGCCGGCGACCGCGTGCGCGCCGTCATGGACCGCTTGAAAATGCCGGAAGGCGAACCGATAGAAGCGGGCATCGTCTCGCGCTCCATCGAGTCGGCGCAGCGCAAGGTCGAGGCCCGCAACTTCGACATCCGCAAGCAGCTGCTGGAATACGACGACGTCGCCAACGACCAGCGCAAGGTGATTTACCAGCAGCGTAACGAGCTGCTGGAGACGACCGACATTTCGGAGCTGATTCAGTCGCTGCGCCACGGCGCCTTCAGCGACATCGTGCGCGAATACGTGCCGGCCGAATCGGTCGAGGAACAGTGGAACGTGCCCGGCCTGGAAGCGACGCTGGCATCGGAGTGGCAGATGGACTTGCCGCTGCGCGCCATGATCGCCGCCGAAACCAATTTGAACGACGACGACCTGCTCGAACGCGTCATCGCCGCGGCCGACGCGCTGTACCAGTCCAAGATCGACATCGTCGGCAAGGAATCCTTCGGCGGCTTCGAGCGCAACGTCATGCTGCAAAGCGTCGACAGCCACTGGCGCGAACACTTGGCGGCGCTGGACCATCTGCGCCAGGGCATCCACCTGCGCGGCTATGCGCAGAAAAACCCGAAGCAGGAATACAAGCGCGAAGCGTTCGAGCTGTTCGGCCAGATGCTGGACATGATCAAGAACGAAGTGGTCAAGCAGGTGATGACGGTGCGCATCCAGTCGCGCGAGGAAATCGACGCGGCCGAAGCGGCGATGCAGCAGTCGCACGTCGAAAACGTGCACTACCAGCACGCCGACTTCAACCCGAACGTGGCGCCGGAAGAACTGCTGGCGCCGACCGCCGCGCCGGACGACGAAGGCCACGATCCGACCTTCGGCCTCGGCATCAAGGTGGGACGCAACGACCCATGCCCTTGCGGCAGCGGCAAGAAGTTCAAGGCTTGCCACGGCAAGCTGGCGTAAGCGGCCCGGCCGGCCGGTAAATAAAAAAGCGGAAGCGTATCAGCTCTTCCGCTTTTTTTACGCCTGCGCCACGCTATCGACCGTTTTTACATCGGCCTGGGCTATGCATATAAGGAAAATACTCGGGCAGGCTCTATGCGGCCAGGTTCTGCCAGCACCCATCTAAAGGAGCGGTCATGAATCATTCGTCCGTTTTCCATGTGGTCCGACGCGCGCTTGCGGCCGCGCCCAAAGCCATCGCCACCCCGCTGGTGGCCGCCACCTTGCGCTGGGCCTGCGGGCGCTGCTGAACCACGATGGCCGGCTCCAGCCTGAACTGATGGGCACTCAAAGTAGTATCATCAGCCGACAGGGGGGGAGGCAGGGCGGTCGCCTGGCCGGAAGACCAGACCGTTACAGCAACGTAGGGGGACGCCATGACGCAGTATTTGATCGCTATCCACCATCCGGACGACTACGACCCCGCCGTCCAGGAGGACGACGCAATGGGCCGCGATATCGATGTGCTCAACGATGAAATGGTGAGCGCCGGCGTGAGGGTTTTCGTTGGCGGCCTGCGCCCGGCGGGCAGCGCGATGTCGCTGCGCGCGCAGCCCGACGGCGAGGTGCGCGCCACCGCTGGACCGTACTTGCAGACGAAGGAGCACGTGGGCGGCTTCTGGGTGCTGGAAGCGGCCGATCTGGAGGCGGCGCTGGCATGGGGCCGCAAGGCGGCCGTGGCTTGCCGGGCGCCGGTCGAGGTGCGCCCGTTTTTCTGACCGCGAACGCGGCGCCGGCGGCTGACGATATGGTCGTCAGCTGCTTTCAGGCGACTGCCTGGGCACCAGGATGCGCACCGTCGTTCCCAGGCCGGACGTCGATTCGACCGTGATGCGCCCGCCCAGCACGCCGGTGACGATGTTGTAGACGATGTTCATGCCCAGTCCCGTGCCGCCCTGTCCCATCTTGGTGGTGAAGAAGGGGTCGAAGACGTGGCGCAGCACCTCGTCCGGCATGCCGACGCCGTCGTCGGCGAACACCAGCTCGACCAGGCCGTCGCCGAGGTCGGCGGCGCGTATCGTCACCGTGCCGGACGCGCGGCCCTCGAAGGCGTGCGTGAGCGCGTTGTTAATCAGGTTGTTGAGCACCTGGTACCAGCTGCCCGGATAGGAGTCGAGCGCGATGCCGTGCGGGATCTGCAAGTGCACCTCGCAATGGGCGCGGCGCAAGCGCGGCATGTAGGTGGCGGTGGTGTCGTGCACCGCCGTCAGCAGGTCGAACACGCGGCGCTGGTCGCTGGTCTGGTCGACGGCGATCTGCTTGAACGAGGAAATCAGCTGCGCCGCCTTTTGCAGCGAGCCCGATATCAGGCCGCTGGCGATGCGCACTTCTTCCAGGTGGGCGTTCAGTTCCGAGCGCCGCAGCGCGCCGCCGTCGACGGTCTGCTGGAAGTCGCTGACACGGTCGCTGAGCGAGGTCGCGGCCAGCAGGCTGTTGCCGATGGGTGTATTGAGTTCGTGCGCGATGCCGGCCACCAGCGATCCGAGCGACGCCATTTTTTCGGCCGCCAGCAATTCGCCCTGGGTGCGGCGCAGGGTGTCGAGCGCCGCGCTCAAGTCGCGGTTGGCCTGTTCCAGCGCGGCCGAGCGTTCCAGCACCCGGTTTTCCAGTTCGGCGTTCAAGTCCTTCAGCTCGCGCTTGGCGTTCAATTCCTCGCTCAGGTCGAGCAGCGCCCAGATGATGGCGGCGCGGCCGTCGAGCACCAGCGACGACGACCAGATGGCGACGCTGCCCACGCGCCCGTCCGGGAACATGACGCCGGCCACCGCGCCCCGCACGGCGCCGTCGGTGTGGTAGATGGACCAGATGCGGGCGCGCTCGGCCGGGCTGGCCCAGAATTCCACGTCGTCCGAGCGCTTGCCGACGATGTCGCGCGCGGCCGGGCCGAAGACGCGTGTGACGGCCTGGTTGGCGGTGATGACGCGGCCGTCCTGGTCGGACACCGTCAGCGGCAGCGGCGTCATGTCGAACAGCGTCTTGAAGCGCGCCTCCGATTCCGACAGCCGCAGCTGCGACTGTTCGAGCTGCGCGATGCGTTCGCGCAGCGTGCCGCTCATGGTGTTGAGCGAGCGCGAAAACACTTCGATTTCGTCCCCGCCCTGTTCCGGCAAGGGGGTGTCGGAATGGCCGCGGGCGATCTGCTGCGACTGGTCCGTCAGCGCCGCGAGGCGGCGCCCGATGCCGCGCGTGAAGGTATAAAACAGCAGCATGGCCAGGCCGAAGCCGGCCACCGAAATGACGCCGCTTTGCATCATCACTTCATCGTGCGCCTGCTTCAGTTCCAGCGTCGAGACGCCGAAGTTGAGCGAGCCGACCTGCTTGTCCTTGAGCAGCAGCGGCGCGCGCATGTGCAGGGTGCCGCCGTCGATCACGCTGCGGCAGTCCTTGCCGCCGCAGCCGCGGCGCAGCGCGGCGGGCAGCTGCGCGACGGTGGCGTTGATGGCGACGATGGGATGGTCGTCGGCGTCGAGAATGACGATGTAGCGCAGCAGGCTGTCGGCCGGATCGGCCAGCATCGCGCCCAGGTAGCGGCCCAGCTCCGGCAGCTTGCCGCTGGCGGCGTAGGGACTCAGCGACAGGTTCAGCGTGACCGCGTATTCGTGGGCCACGCGTTCGGCGTTTTGCTTGACGGCGTTGTCGACCAGCCGCAGGCTGTTCCAGATCAGCAGGCCGACCACCAGCGCCTGTATGACGGCGCTCAGCACCAGGAATTTTGCGCGCAGCGATAAACTCAAAACATCGTCTCCCTTTCCAACGGCGATGCCGCCACGTGGCGCCGCTGCCGACTTGTTAATATAACCGATTCGTCATCACCTCGCTATGGCCCGAATGTGGCCCCGATTGTGCCCAAAATATGGCCGCAACATGGCCAGAACGCGGCGGCGGCGATAAAAAAAGCGCCGCGCGCGGCGTGCGCGTTCCGCGCCGGCGATGGGCAGGCATTACAATAGCGGCTCCCCTTTCCACGCATGAGTACACACTATGGCCGTCAATTCCCCCAAGCCCGTCGCCGCCGATTTGAAGCCGGTCGCCGGTATCGAGATCGGCTATGCCGAAGCCGGCATCAAGAAGCCGAACCGCAAGGACGTGCTGGTGCTGAAACTGGCGCCGACGGCCAGCGTCGCCGGCGTCTTCACGCTGAACCGCTTCTGCGCCGCGCCGGTGCAGATCGCGAAGGCGAATCTGGCCGCCGCCGGCGCCGATGCCGCGATAGTGGCGCTGATGATTAACACCGGTAACGCCAACGCCGGCACCGGCGCCCTGGGACTGGCGCTGGCGCAGCAAAGCTGCGCGGCGCTGGCCGGCCTGCTCGGCTGCGACGCGGCGCAGATCCTGCCGTTTTCGACCGGCGTGATACTGGAGCCGCTGCCGCTCGAAAAAATCGTCGCCGGCCTGCCCGCCGCCGTCGCGAACCTGACGGCCGACAACTGGTACAACGCGGCCGAAGCCATCATGACCACCGACACCCAGCCCAAGGCCGGTTCGCGCAGCGTGACCATAGGCGGCCACGCGGTGACGATGACCGGCATCAGCAAGGGCGCCGGCATGATTAAGCCGAACATGGCGACCATGCTGGGCTTCCTCGCGTTCGACGCCAAGGTCGCGCAGCCGGTGCTCGACGTGCTGGTCCAGCAGGTCGCCGACCTGACG
Organism: Rugamonas sp.; assembly: GCF_025354735.1. Classification (GTDB taxonomy): domain Bacteria; phylum Pseudomonadota; class Gammaproteobacteria; order Burkholderiales; family Burkholderiaceae_D; genus Rugamonas. Next base: position 7,776 of record NZ_JANXMI010000213.1, on the reverse strand, counting down.
TTCAACTGCATCACCATCGACGGCGACACCTCGACCAACGACTCCTTCATGCTGATCGCCACCGGCGCTGGCACGCTGGAAGTGAACTCGGTCGACGCGCCCGAATACGCGGAACTGAAAGCGGCCGTGACCGAGCTGTCGCTGTTCCTGGCGCAGGCCATCGTGCGCGACGGCGAGGGCGCGACCAAATTCATCACCGTCACCGTCGAAGGCGGCAAGAGCGTCGACGAGTGCCGCAAGATCGCCTACTCGATCGGCCATTCGCCGCTGGTCAAGACGGCCTTCTTCGCCTCCGACCCGAATTTGGGCCGCATCCTGGCCGCCATCGGCTACGCCGGCGTCGACGACCTCGATGTCGACCAATTGAATCTCTACCTCGACGACGTGTGGGTGGCCAAGAACGGCGGCCGCAATCCCGACTACAAAGAGGAGGACGGCCAGCGCGTGATGAAGCACAGCGAGATCGCGGTGCGCGTGACGCTGGCGCGCGGCGACGCGGCGGCCACCATCTACACCTGCGACCTGTCGCACGACTACGTGACCATCAACGCCGACTACCGTTCCTGACATGGCGACGCCACTCGAACAGTTCCTGCTGCGCGCCGAAGCCCTGCTGCAAAGGGTGGAGGCGATACTGCCGCAAAGCCCGCGCGAGCCGGACTGGAAGCTGGGCTACGCTTTCCGCTGGCGCAAGCGCGGCGGCGGCGCCGGTTATCTGCAGGCGGTGGCGCAGGTGTCGGACATCGCGCTCGACGACCTGCACAACATCGGCCCGCAAAAGGCGCAGATCGAGCAGAACACGCGCCAGTTCGTCGCCGGCCGGCCGGCCAACAACGTGCTGTTGACGGGCGCGCGCGGCACCGGCAAGTCGTCGCTCATCAAGGCCTGCCTGAACCGCTTCGGGGCCGACGGCCTGCGCCTGATCGAAGTCGACAAGGCCGACCTGGCCGAGTTGTCCGACATCGTCGACCTGGTGGCGGGACGGCCGGAGCGCTTCGTCATCTTTTGCGACGACCTGTCGTTCGAGGAGGGCGAGAGCGGCTACAAGGCGCTCAAGGTGGCGCTCGACGGCAGCATCGCGGCGCAGTCGGACAATGTGCTGATCTACGCGACGTCGAACCGGCGCCACCTGATGCCGGAGCGGATGTCGGACAACGCCAGCTACCAGCACGGCGAGGACGGCGATTTGCATCCGGGTGAAACGGTGGAGGAGAAAATCTCGCTGTCGGAACGGTTTGGCTTGTGGCTGTCGTTTTATCCCTTCAAGCAGGACGATTATCTGGACATCGTGGCGCACTGGCTGGCGTCCTTCGGCTGCGACCCGGCGCAGGTCGCGCAGGCGCGCGGCGACGCCTTGCGCTGGGCCTTGCAGCGCGGTTCGCGCTCGGGCCGCGTGGCCTGGCAGTTCGCCAAGGATTACGCGGGCAAGCTGCCGGATGGCGCGGCGTGAGCGCGGCCGCTGGGGTGGCTGACGCGAAGCCGCAGCCGGTCGATGTCGCCGTCGGCATTTTGATTCAGCCGAACGGCGACGTGCTGCTGGGCCAGCGCCCGGCCGGCAAACCGTACGACGGCTATTGGGAATTCCCCGGCGGGAAAGTGGAACGCGGCGAGGCGGTCATCGATGCGCTCAAGCGCGAGTTTGTCGAGGAGTTGGGGCTGTCGATACACTCGGCGCAGGAGTGGTGCGGTGTCGAGTATGTGTACCCGCACGCGCATGTGCGGCTACATTTCTTCATCAGCCGCGACTGGAGCGGCGAGCCGCAAAGCCTGGAAGGGCAGGCGTTCGCGTGGCAGGGCGCGGTCGGCGTCGAACCGCTGCTGCCGGCCACGATACCGCTGCTGGAGTGGCTGGAGCAGATCCGCCACGATCCGAAGGCGCTGGCCGGCTGACCGTCCGAGCGGGCAGCACATGGTTCGCGTTGGCCATAACGTTCGATACTTTGCGATTAATCCGTACTTCGCTTGAGGTCGGCGGCGAAGTAGCCGAGCGCCATACGCCGTGCTCCGTTTTAGTCTTCGCCGTTACTCCGCATGCGTTCAAACTCTTGCCTAGGAACCCTCTCACCGCCGGCCACGTGTCTGTTTATGTCTGCCTATCTACACCCGCGACACAACAAACTAGCGCCAATGCCATGCTCGTGGGCGATAGCGGCCTTACTTGTAGCCGGCTGGCCTGCTAGCTTCGCTCTTGAACTATTCAGAAAACAGCTGTCTTTCACGGGCGATGTAATACCTTAGATGGTGACATTATACCTATCGAAAGTGTCCGTCCTGACGGGGGAGGCCAGATCTTAGGCGTCCTTGGGCAAGTTGATACGTACAGAATGGCTCGCCATTGAATGCTCTACAGGAATTGGGTGGATGGGAGAGTCCGTAAGTGTTACGTCGCTATGTGTATTTTTTGCTGGGCATCTAGCCGTGTACGTGTCAAAATTACTATCATTAATATTGACTAATCACAGCACCTCCTCGCTGGTTTTGCGTTTCCAATGTTGCATTGTGCATTCTTTTTTTGTTGCTTGTTTATGCATAATCGAGTATTTTTATGGATTCTATAATATATGAGTTCATCAATGAAAACCGTTTTGAGGGCGCTTGATCTCGGAAATTCAGTGGCTGAGTTTGACGATTCGTTGCAAAAATACTTTGTCGAGAATGAAGCATTTTTTCAGTTAGTCAATGACAAGGTTGATATCGTTGCCGGTGACAAGGGGACCGGGAAAACTGCTCTCTTTAAAATTCTTCAAAAACGACATAGTTCTCTAAGTCAATTGAAGGGTGTAGAAATATTAGCTGGTTTTAACCCTGCTGGTAGTCCGGTATTTCAGCGCCTCGTCCGAGAGCAACAGCTTACTGAGGCTCAATATGCAAGCGTTTGGAAGGCTTATATTTTAGCTTTGATCGGTAATTGGGCTTTAGAGATAGTTGGCGATGATCATTCTCCCGCTTTTTCGAAGCTGGCGTTGCTTTTATCGGAGACTGGGTTGCGTTCTAAGGATGATAAGCCGGAAACGATTTTTAGTAAGATAATTAATACAATTCAGAAAGCTATTGTTCCGAAAAGTGCAGAGGTTAAATTCACTTTTTCTGAGACAGGTATTCCTATTGTCATTCCAAAGATCTCTTTTGATAAAGATGCGGCGGAAAAGCCTGTCGTAGAAGTTTCTCATTCTAATGCTTTGAGATTGTTGAATGAGTGCTTAAGTGACCTAGGATACCGTGTTTGGGTCGTTTTAGATAGGCTCGATGAAGCTTTTCAAGGGTTTGCGAATATCGAAATTCCGGCCCTACGTGCGTTGATGAGAACTTATCTCGACTTACTTGAGTTTGATAATTTCCGACTAAAGCTTTTTATTCGCCGTGATTTGTTGCGGCGTATTATAGGCGATGGATTTGTTAACCTTACTCATATAAATGCTAGAAAGATTGAAATAGAGTGGGATGAACAGGATTTGTTAAATCTTCTTTGTCGTCGCGTGCGTGATAATAAAGAAGTAATGAGTATTATTGAGGCTGCTCCTAGTAAAAAACTTTCCGATGAGGAATTGTTTTATAGACTATTCCCAGCTAAAGTGGATCCTGCTACCCGAAAGCCTACATCTTGGAATTGGATAATGGCAAGGATTCGAGACGGTAACGATGTTAAGCCACCGCGAAATCTGATTGATCTTGCAAAAATGGCACGGGATGAGCAATTAAAAGCCGAAGGACGTAATGCTCGTGCTTTTAGTGAGATAGAGCCTGTTATATCTGCTGATGCTATTAGAAAAGCGTTGGAAAAACTGAGTAGTCAGCGCGTAGAGGATACCTTGCTGGCGGAGGCTGGTGCCGGTATTTCGGCTTTAATTCAGAAATTTAGGCGTGCCAAAGCTGAGCAGAATATTGATAGCTTGGCTATCGTACTAGGTTTAGCTGGAGAAGAGTTAGCTGCCGCTGTTCGACAACTTGTTGAAGTAGGTTTTCTTGAGGAGATTAAGACATCGTGGAAGGTTCCGATGTTGTATCGCGACGGCTTAGAGATTACTCAAGGGAAGGCTTTCCAATCTGCCAGTTCTGTGCCCGATGATGCAGAGACAGACGAGAGTTTAGATCTTTCGTAGGCTAGTTTTGATTGTAGTTGTTGCCTGATCTGTTGGAAAAATTTCGTGTGTTTTTTAGGATTTCGCTCGTGTAGAGGATGGGACTTATGCCCATCGATGTCATGTTCGATTAACTAAGAAGGCTTCAATAAAAACAAGGACTTAGACGCGAATCTAAGTCCTTGTTTTTTATTCCTCGTCGTTCGGGTCGACCGGCGGCGCGGCGGGGATCGCGTATTTCTCTTCGGCCCAGGCGCCCAGGTCGATTTGTTTGCAGCGCTCCGAGCAGAACGGGCGGTATTTGTTTTCCTCTTTCCATTCCACTTTCGCGGAACAGGTCGGGCAGATTACGACGGTCATGATTTTACTATTTCATTAAAAGTTACAGAGCGTGAGCTCAAACGGCACTTCGTCTTCCAGCGGCTTCGGCTTCAAGTCGCCGCCCTGGGTGGTGAAGCGCACCCACAGCATGTATTTATTGGCGGAGATTTCCGGAATCGCGCCCAGCGTTTCATCGAGCGTCAGGCGCAGCATCTGGTACACCTTGCCCTGCAACATCTGCTGGTAGCTGCCGGCGACGGCGATCATCTTGACCGGGCCGCCGGAATCGCGCAGCAGCCGCAGCACCAGTCCCAGCGCATCGAACAGCGGCGCCAGCGGCGCGAACCAGTTGGCGATGTCGTTGAAGCGCTGCTGGGCGCTGCGCTTTTGCCACGCATAATAGGATGGTAAATCAAATTCGCAGGCGCCGCCGGGGATGATGGTGCGGCCGCGGATGCTCATCAGCCATTCATTGTCGCGCACGTTCTGGCCGGTCTTGCCCTGGGCCGCCACCAGCGCGGCGCTGACGCCGTCGAGCTCGGCCAGGATGGCGTCCAGCGTTTCTGCCTGGACATTCGGATTCATGCGGTAGCCGAGCAGGCTTTGGCGCTGGCGCTCGAGTTCTTGCAGCAGGTCGGACTTGAGGTCGGCGCGGCCGGCCACTTCCAGCATGTCGAAGATGGTGGCGAGGGCGACATGGTGCTGCATCGGATGTTCTTGATGGACAAAGAACTTAAATTTTTCGTACAAGTCCTCCAGGCGCAACAGCGTGCGTATGCGCTCGTTGAAAGGATATTCGTAGACGATCAAAATAACATCCCTCTATATGTGACCTGCTGATAATCCCGTGATTTTGAGGCAAGCGAAGCAAAATTACAAATGTTGCGAGGCTATTGTCGCCGTTCTTTTCGAAAATGCCAGATATATATGGTGCAAGCGCTCGATTTGCGGTTCCAGGGCGGCCACATCGCCGTCGTTGAGCACGACATCGTCGGCCGCCGCCAGCCGCACGGCGCGCGGCACTTGCGCCGCCATGATGGCCCGCACCTGTTCTTCCGGCATATGGTTGCGCGCCATCACGCGGGCGATCTGGGTTTGTTCAGGACAATCGACCACCAGCACGCGGCTGACGCGGTCGTGCCAGTGGCCCGATTCCACCAGCAGCGGGATGGCGTGGATCACGTAGCAGCCGGTGGCGGCGGCGGCGGCCGCCTGCGAGGCGGCGCGGATCAGCGGATGCAAAATCGCTTCCAGGCGCGCCTTGGCGCCGCCATCGCTGAACACCAGGGCGCGCATGCGGGCGCGGTCGAGGGCGCCGTCGGCGGCGGCGAAGTCGGCGCCGAAGGCGGCCACGATGGCGGCCATGGCCGCGCCGTGCGGCGCCGTCAGGCTGTGGGCGATCTGGTCGGTGTCGACGATGGTGGCGCCGCGCGCGGCGAACAGGTCGGCCACGGTGCTCTTGCCGCTGCCGATGCCGCCGGTCAGGCCGACGGCGAACGGCGCGGCTTGAACCGAGATCGGCGAGTTTGGCAAAGTCGGCGGGATGGACATAAGCGCGGGCGCGGCGGCGCTGTTTAGCCGACCAGCCTGGAAGTCATGCTGGCGATCGGCGTGCCGAACAGCAAAGCGATCAGGCCGGCGGCCGCCAGGTAGGGTCCGAAGGGAATCGGATTGTTGCGGCCGCGCTTGGTGAACACGATCAGGCCGATGCCGACGATGGCGCCGACCACGGACGACAGCAGTATGATGGTCGGCAACATGGTCCAGCCCAGCCACGCGCCCAGCGCGGCCAGCAGCTTGAAGTCGCCGTAGCCCATGCCTTCCTTGCCGGTCAGCAGTTTGAAGATCCAGTAGATGGTCCACAGGATCAGGTAGCCGGCCGCCGCGCCGATGACGGCCTCGTTCAGCGGCACGAACATGCCGTTCAGGTTCAGCAGCAGGCCGCCCCACAGCAGCGGATAGGTGAGGTCGTCCGGCAGCAGCTGGGTGTCGGCGTCGATGAAGGTCAGGGCGATCAGCGTGTACAGGAACAACAGCGTGGCCAGGCCGGTCCAGCCGCTGCCGAACTTCCACACCATCACGGCCGACAGCGCCGCCGTCAGCAGTTCCACCGCCGGGTAGCGGGCCGAGATCGGCGCCTTGCACTGGCGGCACTTGCCGCGCAGCACCAGGTAGCTGAGGACGGGGATGTTTTCCATGGCCGTGATCTGGTGGCCGCAGTGCGGACAGGCCGAGCGCGGCGTCATCAGGTTGAAGCGCTCCGTGTGCGGCGGTTCCTTGCCGCTTTCGGCGGCGACGTAGTTGTCCGATTCGCGCTGCATCATCTTCGGGATGCGGTAGATGACGACGTTCAGGAAGCTGCCGAAAAGCAGGCCGAACAGGGCGGCCAGCAGCGTGGCGGCGAGGTCGGCGGGCGCGGCGAACAACAGGGGATTTTGCAGCATCGGTTCAGGTCCAGGCGAAAAGGTTGGCGTTAGTTTAATGGAGAACGGCGAAAATGCGAACCCCGGCCCGGGCCGGGGAGGGCGGAACATCGTGCGCCGCTTTGCGGGGCGGGCCGGGCCGGCGCCGCGCCCTTAGAGGGCGGCCAGCGCCGTGAACTTCGGGGTCAGACCCCGCTGTCGCAGGCGCCGACCGCGGCCACTGCCCGGCAGCGGGGTCTGACCCCGGTTTAGGGCCGCCGCCCGCCGCACGGTCTCCGCGCGCCGGCGGCCTCAGACCACCGAACCGAGCTTGAAGATCGGCAGGTACATGGCGATCACCAGGCCGCCGATCAGCACGCCCAGGATGACCATGATGGCCGGTTCCATCAGGCTGGCCAGCGACGCCACGGCCTCGTCCACTTCCTCCTCGTAGAAGTCGGCCACCTTGCCCAGCATGGCGTCGAGCGAGCCCGACTCCTCGCCGATGGCGACCATCTGCGTCACCATATTGGGGAAGACGTCGGCGTTTTGCATGGCCACCGTCAGGCTGGTGCCGGTGCTGACCTCGTTCTGGATGCGGCGGGTGGCGTCGTAATACACGGCGTTGCCGGCCGCGCCGCCGACCGAGTCCAGCGACTCCACCAGCGGCACGCCGGCGGCGAACATGGTGGCCAGGGTGCGGGTCCAGCGGGCGATGGTGGCCTTGCGGATCACGTCGCCGAACACGGGCGCCTTCAGCAGCAGCACGTCCATGGTGCGCTGCATCTTGGCCGAGCGCTGCCAGGCGCGCAGGAAGAAGTAGATGCCGCCGCCGATGCCGCCGAAGATCAAATACCAGTAAGAGACGAAAAATTCCGAGATCGCCATCACGACCAGGGTCGGCGCCGGCAGGTTGGCGCCGAAACTGGCGAACACTTCCTTGAACGCCGGCACCACCCAGATCATGATGACGG
>NZ_JANXMI010000174.1 GCF_025354735.1 Rugamonas sp. | reverse complement strand
GGCAAGCGGTTTCCCTGCTGCGGCGGGCCGCGCTGCCGGACCGGCACCACCTGGTCTGGGCCGTGCTGTGGCTGGTGCTGGCCGCGCTGCTGGAGGTGTCGGGCCCGATCATGGGCAAGGCGCTGATCGACGAGCACCTGCTGCCGCACCACCTGGACTGGCCGCGCATGGCCGCGCTGCTGGCCGGCGTGCTGCTGACCGGCTGGATCGCCAGCGGCCTGCGTTATCTTCAACTGGTGCGCTTGTCCGGCCTGGCGATGCGCTCCGTGCAGCGCCTGCGCGAGGACGTCTACGGCCACGTGCTGCGCCTGCCGATGGCCTTCTTCGACCGCGCCATCACCGGCCAGCTGGTGTCGCGCGTGACCAACGACACCGAGGCCGTCAAGACCCTCTACGTGCAAGTGCTGTTCGTGATGCTCGACAGTTCGATCGTGCTGGTCGGCACCATCATCGCCATGGCCTGGCTGGACTGGCACCTGATGATTATCGTCGTCGCGCTGATGCCGGCGGTGCTGCTGATCGTCTGGCTGTACCAGCGCTGGAGCGCGCCGGCCGTCACGCGGGCGCGCGCGCTGCGCAGCGACATCAACGGCCAGATGGCCGAATCGATAGGCGGCATGAGCGTGCTGCAGGCGAACAACGCGCAAGCGCGTTTCGGCGCCCGCTTCCAGGCCACCAACGAGCAGCACTACACGGCGCGCATGGCCGAGCTGCGCGCCAACGCTTGGCTGCTGCGGCCGGCGCTCGACATGCTCAACATCGTGCTGCTGGCGGCGGTCATTTTCAGCTTCGGCCAGCGCGAGATGACGGCGGCCGAAGTGGGGATTTTGTACGCCTTCATCAGCTACATCGCGCGCGTGATCGAGCCGCTGATCCAGATCACCATGCAGTTCAGCCAGTTGCAGCAATCGGTGGTGGCGACGGCGCGCGTGTCGGCCCTGCTCGACGAGCCGGAGGCGCCCGAGCACCGCGCCGGCCGGGCTGAAGATGCAAACCCGGGCGCCGCCGCCGACGTCCCCGCCGTCGCCATCGAACACCTCAACTTCGCCTACGTCGAAGGCCAGACCGTGCTGCACGACCTGTCGCTGACCATCCCGCAGGGCGCGTTCTACGGCATCGTCGGCCACACCGGCAGCGGCAAGTCGACGCTGCTGTCGCTGCTGCTGCGCTTTTATCCGGCGCGCCACGGCAGCATCGCCATCCACGGCGCGGCGCTGGACGGCATCGCCAACGAGCGGTTCCGCGCCGAAGTCGGTCTGGTGCCGCAAGACCCCTTCCTGCTGGCCGCCTCCGCGCGCGAAAACATCGCCATGGGCCGCGACCTGACGCAGGCGCAGATCGAAACGGCGGCGCGCGCGGCCCACGCCCACGACTTCATCGCGGCGCTGGAACACGGCTACGACACGGAACTGGGCGAAGGCGGCTCGCGCCTGTCGACCGGCCAGAAGCAGCTGATCGCCATCGCCCGCGCGCTGGCCGGCGCGCCGCGCATCTTGCTGCTCGACGAGGCGACCTCGCACATCGACAGCGCCACCGAGCAAATCGTGCAGACCGCGCTCGACGAATTGCGCGGCCGCGTCACCATCATCGCCATCGCCCACCGGCTCTCGACGATACGCGACGCCGACCGCATCGTCGTGCTCAATCACGGCCGCATCGCCGAAGCGGGTCCGCACGAACAGCTGATGCGGATCGCGGACGGCCTGTACCAGCGCCTGTACCTGCTGCAACAACTGGCCGCCTAGCCCCGTCCGGCCCGGCGCGACCCACATCGGGCTTTGTACAATCGGGCTATGTACATCACCTTAATCTTGCCAAAAATTTGACAAACAGCGCAATATTATTGCCTTAATTACCATGGAAGTTGTGCGTTTTTGAACAAAATGTGATGCCCCGCCGGGATTTCTCATATGCAACGAGAATATAATTGTCTAGACAGTTGCGCGCTTTTTTGTGCGACACGGACCAGGGGCGGCGGTGACAAGAACGCGCAATACCAAGCAAGGCGGGGCCGGACGGCGGGCGGCGTGGCGGCGTGTGGCGCTGTGCGCGGCCCTGCTGGCGCCGCTGTGCCTGGCCGCGCCGGCGCGCGCCGACGACGAGCCGACGCTGCTCGACCGCATCAGCGACATCGGCGAACAGTCGCGCTTCGTGCCGGACAAGGCACTGACCCAGCTGCTCAAGCTGGAGCCGGAAGCGCGCGCCGCCGACGTGCTGACCAAGGCCGAATTCCTGACACAAATGAGCTTGACGCGCGGCCGCCTGGGCCAGAACGACGCCGCGCTGACGCTGGCGGCCGAACTGGTGGCCTACGGCCGGGCCGTGCACAGCAAGGCGGCCGAGGCCAAGGGCATGCTGTGCGAAGGCTATATCCGGTTTTCGCTGGCCGACGTGGTGCAGGCGCACAAGCTGGGACTGGCGGCCGAGCCGCTGGCCCTGGCCAGCGGCCTGCCGGCGCTGCAGGTGCAGGCGACCATCACGGCCGGCCAGGTGTACGCCGAGCAGGGCAATTTTCCGGCCGCCATCACCAGGCTGCAAGCGGCCGTCGATCTGGCGCGGCCGCTGCCGGACCAGCTGCCGCTGGCCAGCGCGCTCAAGGCGCTGGCCAATCTGTACGACCAGTTGAGGGAATACGACAAGGGCTTCGCCGCGCTCGACGAGCTCCTGGCCGTCGGCGAAAAACTACAGTCGCCGGGCCGGCTGGCGCTGGCCAAAAACACCGAATACGGCCTGTCCATCGACGCCGGCCAGCCCAGGCGCGCGCTGCGGGCGCTGGAAGAAAGCCTGGTGCTCGAGCGCCAGCTGGGCGCCCAGCGCATGATCGCCAGCACCCTCGTCAATTTGTCGGACAGCTATCTGAAGCAGCGCGACTACCAGCGCACGCTGCAATACGCCAACCAGTCGCTCAAGGTGTCGCGGCAGAGTAACGACGAAGCCACCGAGGCCACGGCCAACGTCAACATCGGCGAAGCGTATCTGGGACTGGGCCGCATCGCCGAGGGCAAGCGCAGCTTCGAGGCCGGCATGGCGTTTTACGAGCGCGCCAACAGCCAGCCCGATTTGCAGGTGGTGCTGGTGGAATACGGCCAGGCGCTGGAACGGGCCGGCGACCTGGCCGGCGCGCTGGCGGCCTATCACCGCGAGCGCGACATCTCGAACAAGATGTTTGAAAAACAGCGGCGCCAGTCGGTGCTGGAGCTGCAGGAAAAATACGAGACCGAAAAGAAGCAGCGCCAGATCGAGCTGCTGCGCCGCGAAAACCAGGTCAAGGGCGCCGAGATCGACAACCGCCGCCTGCAGCAGCGCGTGTGGTGGCTGCTGGCCGTGGTGTTCGCGCTGGCGGCGGTGATCGTCGGCCTGCTGTACCGGAAGGTCCGGCACGCCAACGCGCAGCTGGAAGTGAAGAACGAGGAATTGAAGGCGCAAAGCGCGCTCGATCCGCTCACCTCCCTGTACAACCGGCGCCACTTCCAGGACTATATGCGCAGCCATAATCATGTGGAAAAACGCGACCTTGAAAAACGCGACGCGGAAAAGCGGG
>NZ_JANXMI010000162.1 GCF_025354735.1 Rugamonas sp. | reverse complement strand
GGCCGGGCCGGCGCACAGTGTCAGCGCCAGCGCGGCGGCGGCCAGCAGCGCCGCCGGCGGCAGCCGCGGCGGCGGCAAAACAGCAGCCCGTATTGTGTCCATGCCCATCCCGTCTCCTGCGGCTCCCGGCCGGCCGCCATGGGCGAAATCATAACAGGACCGCGCCGCCCGCCGCCGGCACGATGCGGTAAAATGGCGGCCATCGTCCGGCTCCGTGCCGGTCCATCCAGACCGCATCCAGAAAAAATTCAGGTTCATCATGCTAGATAATCTTACCCAACGGCTCGCCAAGGTCGTCAAGACCATGCGCGGCGAGGCGCGCCTAACCGAGGCCAACACCGCCGAAATGCTGCGCGAAGTGCGCCTGGCGCTGCTCGAGGCGGACGTCGCGCTGCCGGCCGTGCGCGAGTTCATCGCCAAGGTCAAGGAAAAGGCGCTGGGCGAGGACGTGATCTCGTCGCTGACGCCGGGCCAGGCGCTGGTCGGCGTGGTGCAGCGCGAGCTGGCCGCCATCATGGGCGCCGACCTCGGGCCGGAGGCGTCGCAACTGAGCTTCGCCCAGCAACCGCCGGCGATCATCCTGATGGCCGGCCTGCAGGGCGTCGGCAAGACCACCACCGTCGGCAAGCTGGCCAAATACCTGAAGGAAGAAAAGAAGAAAAAAGTGCTGACCGTGTCGGCCGACGTGTATCGCCCGGCCGCGATCGCGCAGCTGCAATCGGTGACGGCGCAAGTGGGCGCCGATTTCTTCCCCTCCAGCGCCGACGACAAACCGGTCGACATCGCGCTCGCCGCCCTCGACTGGGCCAAGAAGCACTACCACGATGTGCTCATCATCGACACCGCCGGCCGCCTCGGCATCGACGAAGAAATGATGCGCGAAATCGCCGCCGTCCACGCGGCCGTCAAGCCGATCGAGACGCTGTTCGTGGTCGACGCCATGCTGGGCCAGGACGCCATCAACACCGCCAAGGCCTTCAACGACGCGCTGCCGCTGACCGGCATCGTGCTCACCAAGCTCGATGGCGACGCCCGCGGCGGCGCGGCGCTGTCGGTGCGCCACATCACGGGCAAGCCGATCAAATTCGCCGGCGTGTCCGAAAAGCTCGACGGCCTCGAGGCGTTCGACCCGCAGCGCATGGCCAACCGCATCCTCGGCATGGGCGACATACTGGCCCTGGTCGAAGAGGCGCGCAAAGGCGTGGACTCGAAGGCGGCGGCCGACCTGGCGCAGAAGATCAAGGTCGGCGGCAAGTTCGACATGAACGACTTCAAATCGCAGCTGGGCCAGATGAAGAAAATGGGCGGCATGGCCAGCCTGGTCGACAAGCTGCCGGCGCAGTTCCAGCAGGCGGCCGGCGGCGCCAATATGGACCAGGCGGACAAGCAGGTGCGGCGCATGGTCGGCATCATCGACTCGATGACGCCGCAGGAACGCGCCAAGCCGGAGCTGATCAAGGCCACCCGCAAGCGCCGCATCGCCGCCGGCGCCGGCGTGCAGGTGCAGGAAGTGAACCGCATGCTGACCCAGTTCGAGCAGATGCAATCGATGATGAAAAAGCTCTCGGGCGGCGGCATGATGAAGATGATGCGCTCGATGAAGGGCATGATGCCGGGCCTGCGTTAAGCCTGACGTTAAGCCTGATGCTGCGCGGCTCGCGCGGCAGCGGACACAAAAAAGACCGCCCTCGCAGCACGCGATCGGCGGTCTTTTTTTGCGCCAAAACAGGCCGCCACGCCCTTGGAAGGTGCGCCGGCGCGCACTCGGCCGTATTTACGTCGCGTTTCCGGGAAAAAAGCTGAAAAACACTTGCATACTCGGTAAATCCCCACCAATATTAGCCGTGCGATCAATTGCGCAATTTTCCATGTGTTCGTTAAGGAGGCTCGAAGATGGCAACAGCCAAAAAAACCCCAGCAGCAGCACCAGCTAAAAAGGCCCCGACTGAGAAGTCGAGCGCAGCGAAACCTGCAGCCGAGAAAAAAGCAGCTCCAGTAAAGGCCGCCGCAAAGCCAGCAGCAGCGAAAAAAGCCGCAGCACCAGCAGCCCCCCGCAAACCCAACGCCGCGTTCATGAAGGAAATGACCCCATCGACCGTGTTGGCCGCCGTGGTCGGCGCAGCGCCATTGCCGCGCACCGAAGTGACCAAAAAGGTCTGGGACTACATCAAGAAGCTCGACCTGCAAGATCCGGCCAACCGCCGCATGATCAATGCCGACGACAAGCTCAAAGCAGTATTCGGCGGCAAAGCCCAAGTGTCCATGTTCGAAATGACGAAGCTCATCTCCGATCATTTGAAATAAACAGCATCCCCGCTACCGGCTGCATCAGCCGAGCGCCCATGCCCCAGCCTTCGCCGGCCGGGGCATTTTTTTTGCCGCGTGATTGCAGCAGGCGCCAACGCAATCGGGGTCAAGACCGTGGTTCAAGACCGTGGGTCAAGACCCCGAAGTGCGCGCCGCATGCGTCACCTACAGCGGCGACGTATACTTCCAGTGACTCCACGCCGACAGCACGGCGTTCGGATATTCCGGCCGTCCGCGGCTGCCGTTGTAGCGGCCCAGCGCGAGATAGGTATTGCCGTTTTCCATATCGAGATACATGCGCAGGATGGAGCAGCCGTAGCGCAGATTGGCCTGCATATTAAACAGCGCGCTGCGATTGCGGTCGCCGACGATGTTGGTCCAGAACGGCATCACCTGCATGTAGCCGCGCGCGCCCACCATCGACACGGCGTATTTGCGGTACGCCGACTCCACCTGGATCAGTCCCAGCACCATGCCCGGATCGAGGCCGGCGCGGCGCGATTCATACCACGCCGTCGCCAGGAATTCGCTGCGGGTCTGCTCGTCCGGCAGCTTGCGCCGCAGCCGCTCCGACATCTGCGCCAGCCAGGCGTCGTAATGCAGGCGGTCGCGCTCATTGCTGAAGGTGGGACGCGGCGGCCGCGCATCGCGGATCGCGCTCGACAGCGCCACCCGCACCGAGTCGGCCAGCGCCTCCTCTTTCTGGTTGCCGGCGCGCGCCGATGGATGGCACACCACGCCGGCCGCCAGCGCCAGCATATAGATCCAGCGCAGCGGCCGCGCCCAGCGCCGGCGGCGCTCGATGCCCACGGTGGTGGCGGCGGCGCCGCTCACGGCGCCTTGCGCGAAAACGGCGGTGGCGTTCACTGCGCCAGTTTGCCCTGGATGAAGGCGACGATATCGGCCACCGGCACGGCGGTCGCCTCGGTATCGCGACGGCCCTGGTATTCCAGGTTGCCTTCCTTCAGACCGCGCTCGCCGATGACCACGCGATGCGGCACGCCGATCAACTCCCAGTCGGCGAACATGCCGCCCGGACGCAGGCCGCGGTCGTCGAGGATGACGTCGATGCCGGCCGCCTGCGCGTCGGCGTACAGCTTGTCGGTCGCCTCCTTGACCATCTCGCTGCGGTCCATGCCCATCGGGCACAGCACCAGTTCGAACGGCGCCAGCGACGTCGGCCAGATGATGCCCTTGTCGTCGTAATTCTGTTCGATGGCCGCGCCCAGGATGCGCGTGATGCCGATGCCGTAGCAGCCCATTTGCAGCGGCGCGGGCTTGCCGTTTTCATCGAGGAAGGTGGCCTTCATGCTCTCCGAGTACGCGGTCCCGAGCTGGAACACGTGGCCCACTTCGATGCCGCGCTCGATCGCCAGCACGCCCTTGCCGTCCGGCGAAGCGTCGCCTTCGACGACGTTGCGCAGGTCGGCGACGATGGCCGCTTCGGCCATGTCGCGGCCCCAATTGGCG
>NZ_JANXMI010000135.1 GCF_025354735.1 Rugamonas sp. | reverse complement strand
GCGCGCTGGCCATCGCCGGCATCCACGCCTACCACGGTCAACTGGGCAATGCCGACCACTCGTTTTGGCTGAAGTATTTCCTGTCGAGCCAGAGCGCCATCATGTGGATGGGCTTGAGCTTCTGGGCGGCCACGGTGGTCTACGCCATCGGATGGATCAAGCGCTCGGACGCCGCGCTGCTCCTGGGCAGCAAAACAGCGTGGACCGGATGCCTGATGGGCCTGGTCGGCCTGCTGGTGCGCTGGCACGAGTCTTACCTGATGGGTTCGGACATCGGCCATATCCCCGTTTCCAACCTGTATGAAGTATTCGTCCTGTTCAGTTTCATGACGACCTTGCTGTATCTGCACCTGGAAAAAAACCTGGGCAGCCGTCAACTCGGCTTGTTCGCGATGTTGGTGGTCAGCGCGGCGGTCATCTTCATGTTCAAGTACGGCACGGGCGCGCACGAAATTCAACCGCTGATACCGGCGCTGAAGTCGTACTGGATGAAAGTCCACGTTCCCGCCAACTTCATCGGCTATGGCGCGTTTTCCCTGGCCGCGATGTTCGGCGCGGCGTGGTTGTTGGCTGGCAATGCGTTCTTCGCCACCCGCCTGCCGAGCCGCGTCTGGCTTGATGAATTGTCCTACAAAACCACGGCGCTCGGCTTCGTCTTCTTCACCATCGCCACCATACTCGGCGCCTTGTGGGCGGCGGAAGCCTGGGGCGGCTACTGGTCGTGGGATCCCAAGGAAACCTGGGCCCTGATCGTCTGGCTCAACTATGCCGCGTGGCTGCACACCCGGCTCGTCAAGAACGTGCGCGGCGCCCTGCTCGCCTGGTGGTCGCTGGCCGGCTTCGTCATCACCTTGTTCGCGTTCCTGGGCGTCAACATGTTTTTGTCCGGACTACACTCTTACGGCAGTCTTTAGGAGCGCAAATGAATATCGCATCGGCCATTTGGCTCAATCTGATGATGGGCCTGCTGTTGGCCAACCTCCCGTTTTCGACGCTGTTTCGTCCTGCCCGCTGGCGTAGCGCATCCCTGGACTTCCTGTGCTGGCTGGCCTGTTATGCCTGCTGGATGGCTTTGGGGGCGGGTTTGGAAGCGGCCACTGCCAAGGCCACGCCCAAGGATTGGGAACTCTGGGCGGTGACGGTGGCCCTGTTCGGCGTGCTGTCTTTCCCCGGGATAGTCTGGAAATATTTGCTAAAAAAATAGCTGGCGATAAAGATTGATGTGGTTTACTTGTATTATTTTATACTGCCATTTATAATTATACTATCGCAACAATAATAGTAACAATTCAAGGTTATAAAATGGCACGTACCGATAATTTTAGAAAACAGCATGTAGAAATTCTGACTATCGCCCGAGAAATCAATCAGCAACTCGGCGCTGTCATCGCAGAGGAAGATGCAACGCGCATACGCCGCCAGTTAAGCAAGATGCATGGCCTGGTCGGATTGCACCTGGCAATGGAAGACAAGAGTTTGTATCCATCCATGCTGCTGAGCAAAGATCAGGAAGCGCGGGATTTGGCGCAGCGCTATTCCCAGGAAATGGGCGACCTGGCCCACGGATTTGAAGCGTATATGAAAGCATGGAGCAATATCTCCCTGATTTCCGCCAGCCCCGAAGTGTTCACGGAACAGACCAAGGCTATCTTTAACGCCTTGTCCAAGCGCATACACCGGGAAAATACCCTGCTTTACCCGGTGGCGGACGCGCTGCCCTGAGCCAATCGTCCAAATTTCAGCTATCCAAAACTTCAGACGTGATGCAAGCGATGTATGGAGTTAGGATAGCGAACTTGTATTTGCCGGGGAAAAGAAGGTCGATATGGTGCAATCCGTCACATCGCAAAGCGCGCCGGCGAATTACCGTCACGGATTCCGGCGACAATGAAAACCCGGATAAGCGCCAGAATCCCGGTCTGAATTTTACTTCAGTGGGCAGCAATATTGATATCGCTGTTTAAGCAAGATCATAAATCTCCATCATCGATAAGAATATGGCGGACAAGCGCCATTGACTTCTGCTGTCCACCTTGAACTCTCCTCCTTTCTATATTCCCTGGCACGGCCTTGCGCCTACACTCACCCTCTCTCCATTTTAATTGCCAATAAATCATTGCGAATAATTTCTATGAGGAACGAACAAGGGCCAATTTTCTATAATTGCGGGAGACCATTTAAAATAGCCAAAAAATTAAGTAACATTCGCATCTTCATCGCGAGTTACATCTGAGAAGTCACGGGTGCTCGAAGGATGCGGCTAACAGCGCTTCGGCTGAAATGAAGTAACAACCGGGAAATCGTCGAATATTATGGAATTACATATTCTGATAAAAGATGGCAAGGATTTGGCGCATCAGATTTACGATCAAATCTCGCATGCCATCGATTCCGGCAGGCTTGCCAACGGCCAGCAAGTCCCGCCATCGAGGCTGCTGGCGAAACAATTGGGCGTGGCCCGCAAATCCGTCGCCGACGCCTATAACCGCCTTAGTTACGATAAGAAGTTGGTCGGCTATGTAGGCAAGGGCACCTTCGTCCACCATCCTTTTTGCAAGCCGTCGGTACCGCAATATCCGACGTGGCAGCCCAGTCCCACGCTCCAGAAATGGATAGATCTCGAAGTAATCGATCAAGTCGGAAAGAAGGAACGTTGCGTGGTCGATTTCACCGGCGGCGAGTCGTCGACCAGCCATTTTCCGCAGGATGAATGGCGCAGCTGCGTGATGCACGGCTTGCGGCGCTCCTCGGCCAAGCGCGGCAGGTATGGTGATGCCGCGGGCATAGTCGAATTGAGGCAGGCGCTGCTGCGGCATGCCGGCTTTTCGAGGGGCGTCACCGGCAGCGCCGACGATGTCATCGTCACCAATGGCGCTCAGCAGGCCCTCGACCTGATTTGTCGCGTTCTCGTGGAACCCGGCATGTGCGTCGCGGTGGAAGATCCTGGCTATCCCCGCGCGCGCCTGCTGTTTGCCAGTTTGGGCGCCCGCGTGGTCGGCGTGCCGGTCGACGCCGACGGCATCGACGTCGATGCGATTCCGAACGACGCCAAAATGATTTACGTCACACCCGCACACCAATTCCCGCTGGGGATGCCGATGAGCGAACAGAAACGCCACGCCCTGCTCAATAAGGCGGCGGCCATCGGCGCCATCATCGTTGAAGACGATTACGACAGTGAGTTCCGTTACTCGGGCCGGCCCATCGATTCCCTGCAAAGCCTCGATAGCTTCGGCGTGGTCATTTTCGTCGGGACCATGTCCAAGGTGATGTTCCCCGAAATGCGCATAGGATACGTGCTTGCGCCCCCCATTATTGCGCAAGCTTTAATCAGCGCCAAACGTCTCACCGATTGGCAGTGCAACACGATGCTGCAATTTGCGTTAGCGAAGTTTGTTTCGGACGGCCATTTGCTGCGCCATGTGCGCCGGGTCCAGAATATTTATGCCCTGCGCAGGGAAAAAATCCAGAAGACGTTCGACACCGCGCTGGCCCCTTGGTTCGAGCTGATTCCTTCGGAAGCCGGATTTCACATGGCCGCCCCGTGCAAGCAGAAGATAGACATCGCCGGCCTTATTGCGGCGGCGCGCAAGACCGGCGTCGGCCTCTATCCGCTGTCGGTCTTCTACGCCGGGCCGACGGTAAAGGACGGCCTCTTTTTGGGATACGGCTCTGTCAATACCGAGAGCATAGAACCGGCGCTGCTCACCGTGCGGGATTTACTACGCAGCAATTCATTCCAAGGTCCATAGTGATAACGAAGCCGATGCTGTATCCTTGCTTTCCCTACCAAATATCTTCATATTCAGCACATGCAACGTCAACGAGGAGAAACTGATGGTGACCAGCGTAGCAGGCACGGGCGGCAGCCATCGCGTCAGCGATAGCTCGGGTGCGCAGGGACAGATCAATATGCTGTTCGCTCAAATCAAAGCGCTTTTTAAAAAAATCGCCCAGTTGCAGAAGCAATTAATGGAAAGCACCGATCCGGGAGAACGGATGCGTTTGATGAAGGAAATCATCGACCTGCAACGCAGCGTCCAGCTGTTGGAAGACCAAATTGCTCAAATAGAACAAAATCAGCAACTGAAAGCAAAAAATCGTGCCGAAGCCCAATCGGAGTTGAAAAAGGAAAATGGCAAGCAGTCCGCCTAGCGCGGTGCTTGCCTAGTCCAGCGTCGGCGATCTTATTTTCCGATTTCTGCCTGCAGCGCACTTTTCAAACTCAGAATCCGGTCGAATATCAAGTCCTGCCGCCCTTGCAGGCGCCCGCTTGGAACGACCACGGCCACCGCATACCGTCCCAAAACGCTATCGACCGCGATGGCGACCGAAGACACACCGACTTCCGTCTCCTCGAATTCCTGGGCGTAACCCTGCGCCCGTATGACGGCTAATTCCCGCAGCAAATCTTCGGCCGAGCGCAGCGTTTTCGGCGTGACGCCGGCGTAAACATTGCCCAGCAAGGCCAGCACATGGTCGTCGCCGTCCAAAGCCAGCAGCGCACGGCCGGCGCTGGTGCTGTGCAGAGGCAAGTTGGCGCCCACCTGCGGCACCACCCGCAATTCCCTCTCGGCCACCGCGACATGAACGAAGGCCAGCTCGGTTCCGCTGACGCGGCCCAAGGCCACCGTTTCGTCCAGCTCCCGACATAGTTGTTCGAGATGGGGCGTCATGATCGCCACGACGTTGGTATGCACCCGGGCGACCAGCTTCAGCAAAGTCGATCCCAGCCGGACGCCGTCGGACCGATCCGATTGCACGATCCCCTCCTGCGCCAGCGCTTGCACGATGCGCTGCACGGTCGAGCGCGGCAGTTGAACTTCCTTGGCGATCTCCGCCAGGCTCATGCCGGCGTTTTTCACGTTGCCGAGCGCGTTGAGGATGGCGCTTGCGCGCGCGATGACCTGGATACCGCTACTGCGCTCATCCGTTGAATCTGTATTTATCTTCTTCATAAGCTTTCATTTCAAAGAGGCCACAGTGTACCTCAAGTGGGTACCATCCAATCAAAAAACCACATTGCAATACAGTGTACCGTATATTAAAATGCCGACACTTGACCACTTTGCGATACACCAACCCACAATATGATTACCCTCCCGCCGATTTACAGCGTGTTCCACACGTCGCGACGCTCGCCATGACCGTTTCCACCACCACCGCACCCGGCCACCGCCCGCCCCCGGCGCCGGCGGCGCAGCCATTCGGCTTGCGGATTTTGACCGGCCTGTGCGGCGTCTTGCTGGCCGCGCTGTGGTCCGGGCTCAACGACCGGGTCAGCAGCATCTCCCTGCCCGATCTGCGCGGCCTGCTCGGCATAGGCTACGATGAGGGCAGCTGGTACTCGGCCGTCTATATCGCCGCCGAAATCGCGGCCATGATGATGGCGACATGGTTCGCCGTGACCTTCTCCTTCCGCCGCTTCGCCATCACGGTCACCCTGGCTTTCGCCGTCCTCGGCGCCGTGCTGCCCTTGGTCCACAACTACCCCTGCCTGCTCATGCTGCGGGTGGCGCAGGGGCTGTTCGGCGGCGCCATGCCGCCGCTGTTGATGACGGCCGCCCTGCGCTTTCTTCCTCCCGGCATCAAGCTATACGGCATGGCCGGCTACGCGCTCACGGCGACCTTCGGCCCCAACCTGGCCATGCCGCTGGCCGCGCTGTTCACCGACACGCTGGGATGGCAGTGGATTTACTGGCAAGTCATACCGCCCTGCCTGATCGCCGCCGCGATGATGGCCTGGGGCCTGCCGCAAGATCCCGTGCGGCTGGAGCGCTTTTACCAATTCGACTGGGCCGGTGCGCTGACCGGATGCGGCGGCATCGTCATGCTGGTGCTGGCGCTGGAACAGGGCGAGCGCCTGCACTGGCTGCATTCCTCCCTGATCTGCACCCTGCTGTTCGGCGCGGCCGTGTTGCTGCCCCTGTTCTTCGTGAACGAGTGGCATCACCCGCTGCCCTTCTTCAAGCTGCAAATGCTGGGACGCAGGAACTTTTCCCATGGCTTGCTGGCGCTCGGCGGTTTCCTGATCCTGTCCATGGCCGGCAGCGCCTTGCCGGCCATCTTTCTGACCCACGTGCAAGACTACCGGCCGCTACAGATAGGACCGCTCGCCTTGTCGATTGCGATACCGCAGTTGCTCGCTTGCCCGCTGGCGGCCGCCCTGTGCAATATCCGCCGCTTGGACAGCCGCATCGTCATGGGCTGCGGCTTCGCGCTGCTGTGCTGGGCCAGCTATGCGGGCTCCCACCTGAGCTCGGTATGGGTGCAGGATAATTTCTATTTGCTGCAAGCCATCCACGCCATCGGCCAGCCGCTCGCCGTCCTGCCGATACTGATGGGCGCGACCGGCGCGGTGCAGCCCGTGGAAGGCCCGTTCGCTTCGGCCATGTTCAACACCACCCGAGGCATGAGCGCCGTGATCGGCGGCTCACTGATCGAGACGTTCGTCACCCATCGCGAGCAATTCCACTCGAATGTGCTGCTAAACAGCGGCACGATCAAGCATCCGGAAATGCTGTTGGACAGCGAGACGCCGCTCGCGCTTTCTGGCGGACTGGGCGCTTTCGCCGGGCGCGTGCACGAGCAAGCCATCACGATGGGCATCGCCGACGCGTATTTGCTGCTGGCTGGCCTGGCCGTGCTTCTGTTCCTGATGCTGCTCATGCCAAAGCGCAGCTACCCGCCAAAATCCCATTTACCGCCCCAGCCCCCCCCTGCACCCCAGCCGGCTCAAGCACTGAGCGCCCGGTGAGCATCGTTATCCCAGCGTAAAGCAAACCATCCACGTAGAAATGAGTGAAATAAAATGAAACATTCCAAGAAAGTAAAATTAATCGCCACCACCGTCGGCATCCTCGCCATAGGTGCCGTCGCACTGGTGGCGACGACTGGCTGGCAAGAGGCGGAACAGGAAACCGACGACGCCTACGTCAGCGCCGACTTCACCCTGGTGGCGCCGCGCGTGGCGGGCACGGTCTCTGAAGTGCTGGTGGAAGATAATCAGGAAGTCAAGACCGGCGACGTCCTGGCCCGCATAGACGACCGCGACTTCCAGACCGCGCTGCACGTTGCCCAGGCCGAGTTGAAGGCGTGCGAATCGCACTTGGGCGGCATCGACGCCCGCACCGCGCGCCAGCAGGCGGTCATCGAACAGGCCGGCGCGACCATCGCCGCCGACGACGCGGCGCTGCAATTCGCGCGCCAGAACGCCAGCCGCTACAACCAGCTGTCGGAGTCGGGCGCCGGCACCACCGAGCAGCAGCAACAGCACGAATTCGGCCTGCGCCAACAATTGGCGACGCATCAGCGCGACAGCGCGGCCCAGAGCGCCGCCCAGCGCGAGCTGACGGTGCTCGCCAGCGAACGCCTGGAGGCGCTGGCCGCCATCGGCCGCGCCGAAGCGGTGCTGGAACAGGCGGCGCTGATGCTGTCGTACACGACCATCAAAGCGCCGACGGCCGGTTTCGT
>NZ_JANXMI010000106.1 GCF_025354735.1 Rugamonas sp. | reverse complement strand
TCGAAACCGTGGTCTGACCCCGATTGAGGATAGCGCCGCCCCTGATGAAGGCCGGCTTTATCGACGCAAGCCCGCGCGTTAGTAGACGTCGCGCCGGTAGCGGCCTTGCGCGGCCAGCGCGTCGAGCGCATCGCCGCCTAGGATGTCGCGCAGCGCCGCGTCGACGCCGGCGGCCATGCCATCGAGGCTGCCGCAGATGTAGATGGCGGCGCCGTCCGCGATCCAGCCGCGCAGTTCATCGGCATTCGACAGCAGGCTATCCTGCACATACAGGCGCCGCGCCTGATCGCGCGAAAACACCATCTCCAGCCGCAGGCCATCGCGCCGCCAGGCCTCGATTTCCTCACGATACAGATAATCGTGGGCCGCATTGCGCTCGCCGAACAGCAACCAGTTGCGGCGCTGTCCGGCCAGCGCGCGCGCCCTCAGATGGCCGCGCAAGCCGGCGATGCCGCTGCCGTTGCCGATCAAGATCAGCGGCCGCCCGGCGTTGTCCTCCAGGCGGAAGCGCCGATGCTGGCGCACACGCAGTTGCACCGTCTCGCCGACCGCCAGCCGCAAGGCCAGCCAGCCCGACGCCACGCCATGACCGCCGTCGTCGTGCAGATGCAGGCGCACCAGCAAATGCACGCGGCCGTCGGCCGGCACCGAGGCGATCGAATATTCGCGCGGCCGGGCGGAATCGGCCGGCGCGGCGATCTGCGCCAGATCGCCCGACTGCCAATCCGGCGCCGCGCCGTCGGGCGCCTCCAGTTCCAGGTGGTACAGCGGCGCGCCGGCGCTGCCCGGATTGAGCAGGCGGCGCGCGGCCAGGCGCCAGTCGGAAAACGCCGGCCCATTCCAGTCCGGCGCGTCGCTGGTGCCGGCCAGGTGGCTCAGTTGCTGACGCCATGATCCGAGCGCCGCCGCCGCGCCGCGGTCGACTTCGATGCGCGCGAACAGCGGCTGCGCGCCCTGCCCCCGCAGCCACTCGTCGAGCGCGCGGCCGAAGCCGCAGAACTGCGCATACGCGCGGTCGCCCAGCGCCAGCACGGCGTAATGCAGATGGTTCAGGGGCAGCGCGCCGCCCATCAAACTGCCGGCGAAGGCGGCGGCGGCATCGGGCGCATCGCCCTCGCCGTAAGTGCTGACGATGAACAGCACGCGTTCGGCGCGCTGCAAATCGGCGCCGCGCAGATCGGACAATTCCATCATCTGCGCCGGGATGCCGGCCAGGCGCAGGGTGGCCAGCGTCTGGCCGGCCAGTTCCTCGGCGTTGCCGGTCTGGCTGGCGTAGGACGATCCAGCCGGGCGTCTGCGCCGCGTCGGCCTGGGCGCGCTGCGCCGCCCGGCGCTTGCGGCGCTGGCGCAAAAACGGCGCCAGGCAGACCGCCGCATAAGCGAGCGTGAGGCCGGCCGCCAGCAGCAGGCGCACAGTATCGTTGGTGACGCTCATGCCGATTCCAGCATGGCGCGCAGATGGCTGCTCAAGGTTTCGTGGAAGCCGTGCGGGCCGCGCCGCACGAAGCGCGCCGCCAGCCCGCGCTGCTCGGCCAGCGCGAGGCCGGCCTGCGGACCGAGCACCGTCAGCGCCGTCGACCAGGCATCGGCGGCCATGCAGTGCGCGTGCACCACCGTCACCGACGCCAGATCGTGCGGCGCCGGCGCGCCGCTGCGCGGGTCGATGGTGTGCGACAGGCGCCGGCCATCGCGCTCGAAATAGCGCAGGTAGTCGCCCGACGTGGCGACGGACAGGCCGTGCAGCGCCAGCACCACGTCATCGAGCGGCGCAATATCGGACGATGCGGACGGCGCCGACGATGCCGGCGGCGCGGCCATCGCGGACGGCGGCTGTTCCAGCGCCACCCACCACGGCTGGCCATCGGGCTTGACGCCGGCGCCGCGCAACTCGCCGCCCACTTCGACCAGATAATGATGGACGCCCTGCGCGTCCAGGCAAGCGGCCAGCTTGTCGACGCCATAGCCTTTGGCGACGGCGGAAAAATCGAGCCGCACGCCGCCCGGCTGATAGAGCTGGCGCGTGGCGCGGTCGAACTGCACCAGCTGCGCGGCGCGCTGGGCGCGAACGGCGTTGATCCGCTCCCGCGTCGGTGCGATGAAGTCCGGCTGGTCGTAACGCCCTTCGGGGCCGAAGCCCCAGGCATTGACCAACGCGCCGGCGCAGGGATCGTAGGCGCCGCCGGAGTCGCGCATCACGTCCAGCGCGAAATCGAGCACGGCGAAAAAATCCGGCGCCAGCGCGTGCCAGCTGCCGGCCGGCGCGCGGTTGTAGCGGCCAAGGTCGGACTGCGCATCCCAATGGCTCATCTGCGCGACCACGGCGTCGAGCTGCCGCTGCAAGCCATCGCGCAGGTCCGGCGCAAAGCGCGCCGGCGCGGCGGCCGGCGCCACCAGCCGCACCGACCACGTGGTCCCCATGCTGCGTCCTTCGACGTCGACGATGGTGCCGCCGGCCGGCGCCGGGTCTTCCGAAATATGGTGAGGCAGGAGTACCCGGCGCATCGTTACCTTGTCGTTACCTTGTCGTTACCGAGGACCGCGATTATTGCGGCAGCACTTCCACCGTCGCCGCGTACGACATGCGACGCGCCGGCAGCGGCGCCGGCTTGCCGTCGACCGGCGGCGTCATGGCCGGCGTCGCGGCGCTGACCATATACATGCCCGGCGCCGGCAGCGCGAAACTGATCTCGCCGATGGCGTCGGTACTCTGGCGGATTTCACCCAGCGTGCCGCGATAGCGCACGCCGCCCGGTATCAGGCTGAATGCCAGATGCGCGGCCGGCTTGCCGTCGACCAGAAAACGCCACCTGGCTTGGTCGCCGGCGCGCATGTCGTTCGGGTGCGTCAGCGGCAGCAGCTCCAAGCCCACACCGCTCGGCTTGAGCACCGTCTGCGTCGGCGCGCCGCTGGTGACGAAGGTCTCCAGCCGGTTGTACTGGTGGCTGATGACGACATCCTGGGCGCCGGCCGGAATCTCCTTGGCGTAGCCGTCTTCCGGCGCGCGGAAACGCTTGCTCGCGCCGTCGATGGTGTAGCTGCCGGCGACGTTCTGCGTCACCAGGCTGATTTTATACGTGCCCGGCTTGGCCAGCTTCAGGTCGAAGGTGTTGCGCAGTTTGCCGAGGTTGACGTTTTCAAACGCCACCGGCGCGCCATCGGGACCGGTGACGACGACGCCATCGAGCTTCAACGGCTGGTGGTCGATATCGAACAGGCCCTCCGAGATCGCGGCATCGACCGTGACCCACGCCTCCTTCTCATCGAGCACGGTGGACGACGGCAGCAGCCACGGTTTATGCGCCTGCGCGTTGAACGCCAGGCCGGCCAGCAATAAGGTGATAAACGATTTAGTCAGTTTCATGGACATGGTCTGGGCCTCAAGGATGCAGCATGACGGTGACGGCGCCCAGTTCTTCCTTGCCGGCGGCGGCCAGGCTCTGCGCCGACGTCGGCGGCCACTGCATCGCCACCTTGACCTGTTCGCGGCCGCCGGCTTCGCGCGCGGCCTCGATCACCAGCTGGTACTGGCCGGCCGGCAGCTTGTCGAGCGCCGCCTTCGCGAGCGGGAAGGTCAGCGTGTATTCGCCCGGCGCCCGGGTCGCGCCGCTCAGGCCATCGACCGGCATCTGCATGTCGCGGCCGGACTTGCGCCACCACTGGCGCAGATCCTTCAGGTATTTGGCGCCGCCGTTGTCCTTCTTGCGCACGTCGTACAACACGGTCAGGTTGGCGACCACTTTCTGGTCCGCGTTTTCCAGCCACGCGGCGATGTAGGGCCGGTGGTATTCGGCCACGTTCAATTGCGGCACATCGATCTTCAGGGCCAGATCGGCGGCCATCGCGCTGGCACTGAACAAGGGAATACTGAGCGCGATCGAATAGCGTAATGTCATGACGGACCTGTGGTTGGTTTAGTGGATATAGAGCAGTGCGATGACGCACGGGATCAGCACGCCCAGTCCGACCATCGGCCAGGTGAACGGCCGGTTGGCGGCGTGGAATTTCAAAATCAGCAAGCCGGTCAGGCAGAACACCAAACAGGACACGGCGAAAATATCGATGAACCAGTTCCATGCCGGGCCGGTGTTGCGGCCCTTGTGCACGTCGTTGAGCCAGGAAATCCAGCCGCGGTCCGTGTTTTCGAATTCGGCGGCGCCGTCGTCGAGGGCGATGCGCAGCCAGGCGTCGCCGCCCGCTTTCGGCAACGGCAGATAGACTTCATCGGCCGACCATTCGGCCTTGCGCTCGCCCGTCTCCAGCGACCACGTCGCCAGCAGCCACTGGCCCACCGCATCGGGCAGCGGGGCGCGGGCGCCGTCGTGGCCGGACGCGTAGCTGCGCAGCTGCGCCGTCAGCGGCGCCGGCAGCGTGGTCTGGCGGCGCGTGATGGTCGGCTTGGCCTCGATTTGCGACGCGTGGTTCAGCGTGATGCCGGTGGCGGCGAACAACAGCATCGCCAGCAGGCACAGCGACGAGCTGATCCAGTGCCACTGGTGCAGATTCTTCAGCCAGACGGCGCGGCTGGCGTTGCGCGCCGGGCTGGCATTTTGTACGCTCAAAGGACTTCCTTGGTGGATAAATAACGGTTGCCGCATCCTGCAAACGCCAGTGTACCTCGCAGCAGCCACCAGCAACGTCGCTGAAAACGGACAAATGATAATGATTATCATTTGCGCAGTCAAGCGCCGGCGCAACTTCGTTACAAATCACCGACATGGTGAGTCCGCGCACAGAGCGGCTTAGGCAAGGACCGTAAGGTGGCTGCACACCAGACCAACCACAAGGAGCACACCATGACGCAATACAATAAAGACCAGTTGGCCACCATTGCCGCCAAGATCAAGCACGTGAAGTTCGGCATGTTCACCACCTTCGACGACGCCCACCAGTTGACCAGCCGCCCACTGACCCAGCAGCAGATCGACGATGACGGCCAGATGTGGTTCTTCACGTCCGACGAGGCGCCGTTCACGCAGGACTTGCGCAACCATCCATCGGTCAACGTCAGCTTCGCCGACACCAACGACAGCGTCTACGTGTCCGTCACCGGCCACGCGCAGTTGCTGAAGGACCGCGTCAAGGCCGAGCAATTGTGGAATCCGCTCGTCAAGGCCTGGTTCCCCGGCGGCCTGGACGATCCGCACCTGGCGCTGCTGAAGGTGAAAATCGAATCGGCCGAATACTGGGACGCCGGTTCCAGCAAGATGAAACAGTTCTATGAAATGGCCAAGGCCGCCATCACCGGCGAAAAGCCGCGCGACCTGGGCGAACACGGCACGGTCAAGGTTGGCTAAATAAGGTCGGCCAAACATCGGGCCGACGCAAAAAAGGGAATCGGCGCATGTCGCTGATTCCCAAAGATGCCTACAAATTCCCTTTCAAGCCCGGACCGCCCGCCCGGACGCACTCGCTTATCGATCCGCGCTATCAGCTTTTCGAGCCTCCAGCGCCGCCCGAGCGGCCGCTACCGCCCTTGTTACCCCGCTCCATATCATCTTCGTCCAGATTCTTGTCGCGGGCGCTGCCCTGGTTGCCGCCAGTACCGCCGCCGCGCGAGGCCGAGCTGGGGGAGCTGCTTTGGCTGCTGCCGTCGTTCTTGTGACTCATGCTCCCGGCGCGGCGGGCCTCCTCCGATGTGAATTCGTGCGCCGTGCCTTTTTCATGCGCGGCCTTGCCGCCTTCGCTGGCGATTTCGCGTTGCTGCGCCGGGTCCATGGAAGCGAAACCGCGCTTGCTGGTGTCGCTCTGTTTGCTGCTTTGGTTGCTAGATTGATTGCTACCCTGGTCGCTGCCCTTGCCGCCCTGATTACCGCCTTGCTTGCCTTGATCCGATGTTGCCATGACGCTCTCCTGTGTGGTTGTCGGGCCTCCGGAGCGGACGGCCCATGCGGGTGTCGGGCTGGAGGAACAGTCATGTTAGGTCAGCGGATCGGCGACGCATATAGGACATGCGCAGCCATTTTTGTAGGACTGGTCCGGCTGCCGGTATCAGGCGGCGGGTAAAAGTTGCTCAGCTTCCCGCAATAAATTGTCGCTTGTTACGGAATCTGGAACACGGCCTCGCCCGCGCACACGCAAACCCGCTCGCCCGGCGCCGGCCGCACCGCATGGCCGCCGGTGAAGGCGCCGAACGACGGCAGCACCGCGCGCTCCGGCCCCAGCAAAAAGCACGGCAGGCGCAGCGCGTCCCGGCCCGAAATCAGGTGATAGACCGGATGCACATGGCCCGCCAGCACGTAGAAGTCCGCCGTCAGATCGGGATGGTGGCGGAACGCGAACGGCGCCCGCAGGTAGGGCTCGTCCACGATGGCCATGCCCAGCAGCGCCGACGGATCGCCGGCGTGGGCGTCGTGATTGCCGCGCACCAGCGTCAGGCGCAGGCCGGGATGGCGCCCGCGCCAGCGCAGCATCGCCGCCACCGTGGCCGACGCGTGCGCCGCCTTCGCGTGCAGGAAATCGCCCAGAAAGACGATGTGCGCCACCGCATGCGCCGCCAGCAGCGCATCGAGCGACGCCAGGTTTTCGCTGGTGGTCCCGCGCGGCACCGGCACGCCGAGCGCGCGGAACGAAGCCGCCTTGCCGAAGTGGATATCGGCCACCACCAGCATGCGTTCGCGCGGCCAGTACAGCGCGCGCTGCGCCAGCAGCAGCACGCGCTCGCCGGCCAAAATCAGCTCTAAATTCAACTCCGGGTTCAGCGCCACCGCCGGTTCCTTCATGCGCCGGCCGCTTTCTCCAACTCGCGCACCATGCGCGCCACGCGGTCGGATAATTTTTCGGTCGAGAGTTTTTCGCGGAAGCGCTCCACCATCAGGCCGAAACCGAACGGCGTCACGCGCGCGGTCGGCCGGAAGGCGATGGCGCGCGACTGCAATTCCAACAGCGTGGCGCGCAAACGGCCCAGTTCCAGTTCCTGTTCCAGCACTTCGCGCTGCGCCTGCGTCAACAGCAGGTTGCCGGCATCGTGTTTGCGGAACACTTCGAAAAACAGCGACGACGACGCCTGCAACTGGCGCGCGCTTTTCGGCTGGCCGGGATAGCCGGAGAACACCAGGCCGGCGATGCGCGCGATCTCGCGGAAGCGCCGCTGCGACAGTTCGCCCGCGTTCAGGCTCGCCAGCACGTCTTCCAGCAGATCATCGGTGCCGAACAGCGCCACCTGGCCGCCATGCGCGGCGCCGAACAGCGCGGCCCAGTCGACCGGCTCGGGCGACAGCAATTCAAAACCATAGTCGTTGACGGCGATCGAGAACGTCGTCGGCCGCGTGCGCGCGATGCGGAACGCCAGCAGCGACGCCATCCCCACATGCACGGCGCGGCCGGCGAAGGGATAGACGAACAGGTGATGGCCTTCGCGGCTGTCGTGGCATTCCACCAGCGTGGCGGCGGGCGTGGGCAGCGCCGACCAGCGCTGCTGAATTTCCAGCAGCGGCTTCAAGGCCTGCATCTCCGGACCGCGATATGCGCCCAGCGCGGCCAGGCGCAACTGCTCCAGCGCCGCATGCGCCAGCTCCGACGACAGCGGCATCTTGCCGCCCTGCCAGCGCGGCACGGCGCCCCGGCTGCCGGTGGCGCGCTTGACGTAGGCGGTCATCTCGTGGACCCGCACGAATTCCAGGATGCGGCCGCCGAACAGGAAATGGTCGCCCTTCTTGAGCCGCGCGATGAACGATTCCTCGATGCTGCCGATGCGGCCACCGCGCATGAACTTGACCTGCACCGACGCCTCCGACACGATGGTGCCGATGCTCATGCGGTGGCGCCGCGCCAGCGCGGCATCGGGCACGCGGTAGACGCCCTCCTCGTCCGGCAGCACGCGCCGGTACTCGGGATAGACGGCCAGCGTCTGGCCGCCGCGCGCGACGAAGTCCAGCGCCCACTGCCACTCGTCCCACGTCAGCGCGCGATACGACCAGGCGCCGCGCACCTCCGCGTACAGTTCTTCGGAGCGGAAGCCGCCGCCGAGCGCGATCGTCACCAGATGCTGGACCAGCACGTCGAGCGGTTTTTCCGGCACCGGCCGCGCCTCGACATCGCGCGCCGCCACGGCCTGGCGCGCGCCCGCCGCCTCCAGCAATTCCAGGCTGTGGGTCGGCACCAGCGTCACGCGCGAGACGCGGCCCGGCGCGTGGCCGCTGCGGCCGGCCCGCTGCAACAGGCGCGCGATGCCTTTGGCACTGCCGATTTGCAGCACGCGTTCGACCGGCAAAAAATCGACGCCGAGATCGAGGCTGGAGGTGCAGACCACGGCCTTCAGGCGGCCCTGCTTGAGGCCCTGCTCGACCCAGTCGCGCACCTCCCTGTCGAGCGAGCCGTGATGCAGCGCGATCAGGCCGGCCCAGTCGGGCCGCGCATCGAGCATGTTCTGATACCAGAGCTCGGCCTGCGAGCGCGTGTTGGTGAACACCAGCGTGGCGACGTGCCGTTCGATCTGCGCAATCACGGCGGGCAGCATCCGCATGCCCAGATGGCCGCCCCACGGAAAGCGCGACGGATGGTCCGGGATCAGGGTGTCGACCAGGATCTCCTTCTTGACGTGGCCTTCGACGATGACGCCGTCGGGCATCAGCACTTCGCGCGCGCGATCGAGATTGCCCAGCGTGGCCGACAGGCCCCACACCAGCAGCCGCGGATTCCACCGCCGCAGCCGCGCCAGCGCGAGCTGGGTCTGGACGCCGCGCTTGTTCCCCATCAGCTCATGCCATTCGTCGATGACGATCATGTCGAGCTGCGCGAACTGGGCGCGGGCTTCGGCCCTGCTCAATAACAGCGTCAGGCTTTCGGGCGTGGTGATGAGGGCATCGGGCAGCGTCTTGTTCTGGCGCGCGCGGGCGGCCGACGAGGTGTCGCCGGTGCGCGCGTCGACCTGCCAGCCGGGCGCCAGTTCGACGGCCGACTGCTGCAAGGCGCGCAGCGTGTCGGCGGCCAGCGCGCGCATCGGCGTGATCCACAGCACCCGCAGGCCGGGCTTTCTTTTCACGGCGACCGATGCCACGTGCGCGGACGTCGGGGTCAGACCACGTTGCAAGGCCGCGAACCAGACCGCGTAGGTTTTGCCCGAGCCGGTGGTGGCGTGCAGCAGCCCCGATTGTCCGGCCAGCGCGGCCTTCCACACGGCGCGCTGGAACGGGAACACCTTCCAGCCGCGCCGCGCGTACCAGTCGTCGATGGCTTGCGCCACCGGTGTGGAGGGCGCGGTTTTTTTCGACGGCGGCGCCTCCATCGCAACGGCGGAAGCGGCCGGCGGCGCGTCCTCCTCGCTCATGGCGCCGCCGCCAGCAAGCCTTTCAAGGCGGCCAGGGTATCGGCGTCGTCGATGCTCTTGTCGTCGCGCCGGCGCAGGATGCGCGGGAAGCGCACGGCGATGCCGGACTTGTGGCGCGGCGACAGCGAGATGCCCTCGAAGCCGATCTCGAACACCATCGTCGGCTCGACGCTGCGCACCGGACCGAATTTTTCTATCGTCGTCTTGCGGATCGCGCTGTCGACTTGCGCGATCTCGGCGTCCGTCAGGCCGGAATAGGCTTTCGCGAACGGCACCAGGCGGCGACTGCCTTCCTGGTCCGCGTCCCAGACCGCGAAGGTGTAATCGGTGTAGAGCGAGGCGCGCCGTCCGTGGCCGCTTTGGGCGTAGATCAGCACCGCGTCGACGCTGTACGGGTCGATCTTCCACTTCCACCAGGTGCCGACGTTCTTGGTGCGGCCGACGCCGTATTCGGCGTCGACGGCCTTGAGCATCAGGCCCTCGACGCCGCGCGCGCGCGACTGCGTGCGGATCTGCGCCAGTTCCCGCCAGCCGTCGGCCACGATCAGCGGCGAGAGCCGCAATGGCGGCGCGGCGATCAGCGCCACCTGCCGTTCGAGCAGCGCGCGCCGCTCGTGCAGCGGCCGGTGGCGCAGGTCGGCGCCGTCCAGTTCCAGCAAATCATAGGCCACCAGCACGGCCGGCGCCTCGGCCAGCAGCCGGGCCGACAGCGTCTTGCGGCCGATGCGCTTTTGCAGCTCGGCGAACGGCGCCGGCCCGGTCGCGTCGGCGCCGTGCCAGATCAGGATTTCGCCGTCGATGACCATGCCGTCGGGCAGGCGCAGCGCGGCCAGTTCCGGGAAACGGTCGGTGATGAGTTCTTCGCCGCGCGACCAGATCCAGTTTTCGCCGCCGCGGCTGACCAGCTGCGCGCGCATGCCGTCGTACTTCCACTCCACTTGCCAGCGCCGAAGGTCGCCCAGCGACTCCGCTGCGTTCACCAGCTGGTGCGCGAGGAAGAAGGGATAGGGCTGGCCGCCGCGCCGCGCGTGTTCGTCGTCCGACGGCGCGGCGATCAATTGCAGGAAGCCTTGCGCGGTCGGGCAGACGGCGCCGTCGGTCCAGCCCATCAGCCGCTGCGCAATCAGCTTGCTGTCGACGGCGGCGATGGCGCTCAGCGCGCGCGTGACGAGCAGCTTGGAGACGCCGACGCGAAAGCCGCCGCCGATCAGCTTCACCAGCAAAAACCGTTCGCGCGTTTCCAGCTCGTCCCAGTAGCGCCACAGGGCCGCCCGGATGGCTTCCGGCGCGGCGCCGCGCAAGGGCGCGATGCGCTGCTCTATCCACACGGCCAGGCCGATGTCGCTGCGCGTCGACGGTTCGGGCAGGATGTGGGCGATGGTCTCGGCCAGGTCGCCGACGGCGTTGTACGATTCGTCGAACAGCCATCCATCGAGCCGCGCGAATTCGGTCGCGTACTGGCACAGCAATTTGGTCGGCACGGCCTGGCGCGGCTTGCCGCCGGCCAGGAAGTAGACGGCCCACGCGGCGTTTTCCGGCGCGGCGCGGCTGAAGTAGGTTTTCAGCGCGTCGAGCTTGCGCTTGGTGGCGGTGGTCTCGTCGAGCTCCGCGTACAGGGCGGCGAATTCACGCATGGCCCTCCTCCGCCTCGTCGTCGCCATATTCGGTATCGAAGCCGCTGGCCTGCAAGCCGTTCTGCTGCAACCAGCGCACCAGGATGGGGATGGAACCGTGGGTGACGATCACGCGCGGCGCCTCGGTGGCGCGGATGGCCGTCATCAGGCCGGGCCAGTCGGCGTGGTCGGACAGCACGAAGCCGCGGTCGACGCCGCGCCGCCGGCGCGCGCCGCGCAGCTGCATCCAGCCGCTGGCGAAGGCGTCGCTGTAGTCGCCGAAGCGCTTGACCCACGGCGAACCGGCGGCCGACGGCGGCGCGATGACGATGGAGCGGCCGATGGCTGGTTTATCGACGTCGCCCACCATCACGGTGGGCGGCAGCGCCACGCCGGCGGCGCGGTAGACGCGGTTGAGCGGCTCGACCGCGCCGTGGCAGATGATGGGCCCGATGCCGGCATCGAGGCCGCTCAGGATGCGCTGCGCCTTGCCGAAGGCGTAGCACTGCACGACGCTAGCGCGGCCCTCGGCGGCGTTCTTGCGCCACCACTGGTTGATGTCGTCGAAGATGGTTTGCTGCGGCTGCCAGCGGTAGACCGGCAGGCCAAAGGTCGATTCGGTGATGAAGGTGTGGCAGCGCACCGGCTCGAACGGCGCGCAGGTGCCGTCGGGCTCGACCTTGTAGTCGCCCGACGCCACCCACACTTCGCCCTGGCATTCCATGCGCACCTGGGCCGATCCGAGCACGTGGCCGGCCGGGTGCAGGGAAATCGTCACGCCGTTGTGGACCACGGTGGCGCCGTATTCCAGGCCGTCGATGTGGATGTCGCCGAGGCGCGCTTTGAGGATGTCGACGCCGGCGGCCGCCGCGAGGTAATGGCGGTGGCCGTGGCGCGCGTGGTCGCCGTGCGCGTGCGTGATGACGGCGCGCTCGACCGGCCGCCACGGGTCGATGTAGAACTGGCCGGGAACACAGTACAGGCCTGCTTGACGCACGACGACCATATCGGACATGGGCTACTTTCGCGAACAGGATGGTGGATGAGGGACGATGCGTCCATCTTAATGCCATCCGCGCCGCGTTTCTGTCCGCTGGCGCACGGTGCTCACGCGATGGTGCGGTGGGTACGATGGCGCGGCGCGGGACCGGCCGCCGCCGCAACCCGGGGGCACGCGGCGCGGCGTCCTCCCCGCTTTACACCGTCGACACGAATTCGGCCATGAAGGTCTTGGTGGTGTTTTCCGGGAACTCGATGGTGACCTTGTCGCCGGCGATCGACAGCACGGTGCCGATGTCGAATTTCGGCACCTTGACCTGGCTGCCGATGGCGAAGCCGATGTCGACGGTGTCGAGCGGCGACGGCGACCGCTGCGGCGCCGGGTCGAAGGCGGCGACGTCCTGCGCGTCGGCCTGCACGGCCGGCGGCGACAGGCAGTTGTCGCAGCGGCAGCACTGCTCGAAGCCGGGCGCCTGGTCGCCGAAATAATCGAGCAGCAGGCGCCAGCGGCACGACGCGCTCTGCGCATAATGCACCATCTGGTCCAACGCCATGTGGTCGCGTTCCTGCTTGTCGGCGTAGACCTGCGCCAGCTGCTCGAACTGCTGCGGCTTCGGCTCCACCGGCGCGACCTGGTAAGCGAGCCGGCGGTTTTGCCGCAGCAGCTTGCCGTCCTTGAGCAGCTTGAGGCAGACCTTCAATTTGCTGTCGGCGATGCCGTCCAGGCCGGCCTTCAGCTCGGCGTAGCCGAAGGCGCCTTGGCGCGCCGCCAGTTCGCGCGCCGCGTCGTGCACCGTCATCAGCTCGGCGCCCACCGGATAGTGCTTGACGAGGAAGAACTGCTGCACCCGCTTGTCGGCCTGGTAGTACAGCAGCGTGCAGTCGGCCGCCAGGCCGTCGCGGCCGGCGCGGCCCGACTCCTGGTAATACGCTTCCAGATTGGCCGGCACCTGCAGGTGGATGACGAAGCGCGTGTCGCTCTTGTCGATGCCCATGCCGAAGGCGTTGGTGGCCACCATCACGCGCCGCGCGCCGCTCATGAACAGGTCTTGCTGCGCCCTGCGCTGCCGCGCCGGCAGCTTGCCGTGGTAGCAGGTGACGCTTTCGCCGGCGTCGCGCAGCCGGTCGTGCAACTGCTCGACGGCCTTGACGGTGGCGGCGTAGACGATGCCGACGCCGCTGCTCTCGTGCACCAGCCGCAAGGCCTGGGCGTACTGCTCGTCCGGGTTGGTCACCTGGATCACGCTGTAATGCAGATTGGGCCGGTAGATGCCGGTGTTGATGACGTTGATGCGCGGCGTGCCCAGCTGCTGGCCGATGTCGGTGACGACTTCCTCGGTGGCGGTGGCCGTCAGCGCCAGCAGCGGCGGCTTGCCCAGCGCGGCGCGGGCGGCGCCCAGCTCCAGGTAGGCCGGGCGGAAATCGTGGCCCCACTGGGAGATGCAGTGGGCTTCGTCGATCACCATCAGGCCGATGGGCGTGTTGCGCAGCAGCGCGAGGAAATCGGGCGAGGTGAGGCGCTCGGGCGTGCAAAAGATAATACTGTTCAGCTCGTTCTGGATGCGCTCCAGCGCCAGCGCCTCCTCCTCGCGCGTGAGGCCGCTGTGCACCTGCACGGCGGCGATGCCGACGGCGGCCAGCTTTTCCAGCTGGTCCTTCATCAGCGAGATCAGCGGCGAGACGACGATGGTGGCGCCGGCGAGCAGCGCGGCCGGGATCTGGTAGCACAGCGATTTTCCGCTGCCGGTGGGCATGATGGCGAGCGTGTCGCGGCCGGCCAGCACGCTGGCGATCACTTGCTGCTGGCCGCCGCGCAGCGCGTCGACGCCGAACACGTCGCGCAGCAGGCGCTGGATGCGGCGGCGCTGGGCGGCCGGGGTGGGGTTGGTGGGCATATAAAGTCCTGGCGCAAGGTCGAGAGGGATAGTCCGTGTGAGCCACGGCGCCGCGCCTTGCGGCGCGCCGCCCCGTATCACATCCTGTATCACACTGTAGGCGCCGGGTCAGCCATACGCCATAGGAGCGCGCCTACAATCGTGTAGGACGGGCGCGTGAGTTGCGGCCGGCGCGGCGGCGCGAACGGATCAGACCTGCTGGTCCAGCGCCGCCTTCAGCTCCAGCAAATCGTAGGGCTTGCGCAGGAAGCTGGCCTTGAATTCCAGCTGGTCCAGCGCCTCCTTGCCGTAGCCGGTGGAAAACACGATGCGCGTGTCCGGCATGGCGCGCGCCACCTGGCGCGCCAGCGTGATGCCGGACATGCCGGGCAGGCTGACGTCGGTGAACAGGATGTCGAAGGACTGCTCGGCCATCAGCCGCCACGCCGTTTCGCCGTCGGCCACGCCGCTGACCGTGTGGCCGAGCATGCCGACCAGCTCGCACACCATCTGCTGCGAATCGAGGTTGTCTTCCACCACCAGGATGCGCAGCGACGTGCCCGGCGCGGCCAGCGGCGCGGCGCCGCTGTCGTCGACCAGGCGCTGGCGCGCCTGCATCTGCTGGCGGCGGTTGGCCAGCATGTGGCTGAGCTTGCGCGCCAGGTCTTCGCGCCGGTACGGTTTGCTGAGCAGTTCGACGCCGGCGTCGAGCCGCCCTTCGTGGACGATGGCGTTTTGCGGGTAGCCGGACGTGAACAGCACGGCGATGTCGGGCAGCAGGGCGCGCGCGCGCAGCGCCAGGTCGGGACTGCGCAGCGGCCCCGGCATCACCACGTCGGTGAACAGCAGGTCGACGGCCGCGCCGTCGCGCAGCAGGCGCAGCGCCTGCTCGCCGCCGTCGGCCTGCAACACGCGGTAGCCGAGCGCGCTGAGCATGTCGACCACGGTGGCGCGCACGCCGGCGTCGTCCTCGGCCACCAGCACCGTTTCCGTGCCGCCGCTGACGGGGCGCGGCGGCTCCGGCTCCGGCCGCACCTCGGCCAGCATCGAGCGCGGCAGGTAAATCCGCACGCTGGTGCCGGCGCCGCTGACGCTGTCGATGCGGATGTGGCCTCGGCTCTGCTTGACGAAGCCATAGGCCATCGACAGGCCCAGGCCCGTGCCCTCGCCCTCCGGCTTGGTGGTGAAGAAGGGCTCGAAGGCGCGCTTGAGCACCTCCTCCGTCATGCCGCAGCCGGTGTCGCTGACGGTCAGCTGCACGTACTGGCCGGCCACCACGTCGGTGAGCTGCTTGACGTCGTACTCGCCCAGCACCGCGTTGCCCAGCTCGATGCTCAGGCGGCCCTCGCCGCGCATGGCGTCGCGCGCGTTGATGGCCAGATTCAGGATCACGCTTTCCAGCTGGCCCGGATCGACCAGGGTGTTCCACAGGCCGGCGCCCACTTGCAGCGCGATGTCGACCGTCTCGCCGACGGCGCGCCGCAGCAGCTCGTCCATCTCGGCCAGCAGCCGGCCCAGGTCCAGCGCCACCGGTTGCAAGGGCTGGCGCCGCGCGAACGCCAGCAATTGCGACGACAACTTGGCGCCCCGTTCGACGGCGGCGATGGCGGTGTCGAGCCGGCGCCGGTTGCTGCTGTCGCCGTCGCTGTGCTGGTGCAGCAGTTGCAGATTGCCGGAGATAATTTGCAGCACATTGTTGAAGTCGTGGGCCACGCCGCCCGTCAGCTGGCCGACCGCCTCCATCTTCTGCGACTGCCGCAGCGCCTCCTCGGCCTTGTCGCGCTCGGCCACTTCGCGGCCGACGCGCTGCTCCAGCGTTTCGTTCAGTTCGCGCCACGCCAGCTCGATGCGGTGGCGCTCGGTGATGTCGGTCTTGACGGCGATCAGCGCCTGCGGCTGGCCGAATTCGTCGTCGAGCCGGCTCATGCTGGAGGAGATCCACACCCACGACAAGTCCGGCTTGCGGTAGCGTTTTTCCAGCGTGAACGGCGCGCCCGTGTCGATCAGCAGCGCCAGCAGCGCGCGGTTGTCGGCCAGGTCGTCGGGATGGATCAAGTCTTCCATGTTCAGGCCCAGCAGGGCGTCGGCGTCGCGCCCCAGCATCTGGCACAGGGCGCCGTTGACGCGGCGGAAGTTGCCGGCCAGGTCGAGCTCCGACAAGCCCACCGAGGCCTGGCCGAAGATGGCGGCGAGGCGGTCCTGGCTGGCCCGCAGCGCCTGTTCGGTCTGCTTACGCGCGGTCACGTCGAAGGACACGCCCACATAGCGCAGCTGGGCCGGCGTGTCGCCCTCCATCACCTCGCCCTGCCGCGCGATCCAGCGCAGCTGGCCGTCGACCGGCCGCCGCACCCGGTATTCGACATAGTCGAGCGGATTGCCGGCGCGCGCCAGCTTGCTCGGGCCGACCTTGGCGCGGTCGGCCGGCTCGACCAGGGCCACGAGCAGGTCGGCGTTCACTTCCTGCGCATCGTCCAGGCCCCAGATGCGGCGGTAGGTCTGCGACACCACCATCTTGCCGCTGTCGGGGAACCACTCGAAGCTGCCGATGCCGCCGGCCTGCTGCGCCAGCCGCAGCCGCTCCTCGGCGACGATGCGCTCGGTGACGTCGACGCCCTCGACGAAGATGCCGTCGACGGCGCCGCCGCCGTCGCGCACCGGCTGGTAGACGAAGTCGACGTAGCGGGTGACGGCGTCGGCGCCGCCATCGGGCCGCAGCACCACCTTCATGGCCTTGCCGACGTAGGCCACGCCGGACGCGTACACCTGGTCGAGCAGCGCGATGAAGCCCTGCTCGGCCACTTCCGGCAAGGCTTCGGCGACGCTGCGGCCGATCAGCGCGCGCGGGCCGACCAGGTCCAGATAGGGCCGGTTGGTCAGTTCGAAGCGATGGTCCGGTCCGCGCAGCACGGCCATGAAGCCGGGCGCTTGCTCGAACAGCGCGCGCAACATGGCGCGCTCGCCCTTGAGGCCGCGATTGAGCTCGCCCAGCGCCTCGCTCTCGTTGACCAGCTTGCGCTGGCGCTCGACCCTATCGGTGGTTTCGATCACGGTGACCATGACGCCGGCGACGCCGCCGCCGGCCTCATGCACCGGCGTGTAATACAGGTCGAACCAGCCATCGTCGGGCAAGCCGCCGGCCGCGCGCATCAGCACCAGATGGCGGTCCTTGGCCACGCCGGGTTCGCCGCGCAGGGCGGCCGCCAGCGCGCCGCGGTTCCAGCTCCAGGCCTCGGGCCAGGCCTGCTCCACGCGGGCGCCGAGCGCGGCGGGATGGTGGGCGCCGGCGATGGCGGCGTAGCCGTCGTTATAAATCATCACGTGCTCCGGCCCCCACAGCAGCAGCATCGCGGCCGGCGAGTTGAGCACGATGTCGGTGCTGGTGCGCAGCGCCGCGTCCCACTGCGCCAGCGGGCCGAGGCTGCTGGCGCTCCAGTCGTGGGCGCGCAGCAGCTCGCCGGCGGCGCCGCCGCCGCGCGGCGCGGGGACGGCCGGTGGTGGCGGCGCGGGATGGGCGGGATGCGCCGCGTGCACCGACGACAAGGACGGCGGCGTCGGTGACGGCCGCGCCGACGACGGTGGCGCCGGCTGCGGCGTGGGCGAATCGGGCTGCGTCATGCCGGCTCCTCGACCACCGACGGCCGGCGCGGCATGGTGACGGTGAAGACGGTGCCGGCGTCGGCGTCGGAGGCGACGCCGATGCGGCCGCCATGCGCGGCGACGAACATGCTGGCCGTGTACAAGCCCAGCCCCAGCCCCTGGCCGGAGCGGCGGCTGTCGCTGCCCTGGTGGAAGGGCTCGAAGATGCGCGGCAGCAGCTGCGGCGCGATGACGCCGCGGTTGGCGACCGTGACCACCAGTTCGCCGGCGGCGCGGCCGTCGAGCCGGACCAGCACCGGCTGGCCGGCCTCGCCGTGGGTCAGCGCGTTGCTCAGCAAATTGGACAGCACTTGCGAAAAGATGCCGGCGTCGACCGTGCCGGTGGCGTCGCCGATGCTGTCGACGTCGATGCACGGCGCCGGCTCCAGCGCGGCGCAGCGCTGCTCCTCGGCGATGGCGCGGCACAGCGCCGCGTAATCGGCCGCCGCCAGCCGCAGCCGCATATTGCCGGAGCGGATACGCGCCAGGTCCAGCAGCTGGTCGACCATCAGCGCCATGCGCCGCGCGCTGCTCTCGATGCGGCCGGCCGTCTGCGTCACCTTCGGATTGTCCGTCATCAGCGGCAACAGCATGGCGCCGTTCATCACCACCGACAGCGGCGTGCGCAAGTCGTGGCCCAGCACGGCGGTGAACATTTCATTCAAGTGCAGGGCGCGCTGCAACTCGGCCAGCTGCTGCGACAACTGGCGCTTCTGCTGGTATAGCTCGACGAACACGCGCACCTTGCTCAGCAGCGCCTTGGCGTCGATGGGCTTGTACAGGAAATCGACGGCGCCGGCCTCGTAGCCGCGGAAGCTGTAGCTGGGCTCGCGCGTGGCGGCCGTCAAAAAGATCAGGGGAATGGCGCGGGTGCGCTCGCTGCCGCGTATCAGTTCGGCGAGCTCGAAGCCGTCCATGGCCGGCATCTGGACGTCGACCAGGGCCAGCGCCACATCGTGCACCAGCAGCAGTTCGAGCGCCTCGGCGCCGGACGATGCGCTCAGCAGGCGCAAGCCGGGACCGGCCAGCAGCGCTTCGAGCGCCGTCAGGTTTTGCGCGATGTCGTCGACGACCAGGATATTGATAGGAGCGTTCACTAAGCTCATCTTCTTTAAAATCGCACGCCATGACGCCGCCGGCCGGGCGCGAACGCGGGGCCGAAGGCGTCATGGCGGCAAGGAAATGGGAACCATACTGCGGCGGACTTTGCCATGCTACCAGTTTTATTGTTGTTGTTCCCGCATCCTTGACGAACCGTGCGCGGGCGCCTCCAGCAGGCCGGCGCCAGAACGGCTACCATAGCGCTTTCCCGTCTTTTTGAGCCCACATCATGACTTTCACCCTCGCCGACCACGCCTACCGCACCGACAGCGCCGCCGCCAAACAGACCATGTACGCCGACCTGCGGTCGCAGCTGCAAGGCCTGGTCGCCGGCGAGACCGACTTCATCGCCAACACCGCCAATTTCAGCTCGCTGGTGTTCAACACCATGCCGGGGCTGAACTGGAGCGGCTTCTATTTCCTCAAGGAAGACGAGCTGGTGCTGGGACCGTTCCAGGGCAAGCCGGCCTGCATCCGCATCAAGAAGGGACGCGGGGTCTGCGGCACCGCCGTCGTCCAGGGCGAGCCCATCATCGTCGCCGACGTCCATGCATTCCCCGGCCACATCGCCTGCGACGTCAACTCGCGCTCCGAGCTGGTGGTGCCGCTGCGGGCGAACGGCGAGATCATCGGCGTGTTCGACCTCGACAGCCCGCTGCCGGACCGCTTCGACCAGACCGACGCCGACGGCATCGTCTCGCTGGTGCGGGTGCTGGAAGCGACGTTGGCCGCTGTTTGAGGTACCCGCAGGGGGGCGCCTGCGCGGCCACTAAACTAATTCGGGGTCTGACCCCGATGTAAGGTAGCGGCTGCTCTGCCTGCTCCCCGGCACCGCCCATTGCGGCTCACGCCGGATGCTTCACCGCCATCAATTCGCCCTTGCCGACCGGGACCAGGCAGCTGGTGAAGCCGGCGTCGGCGGCGATGGCGGCCGTCAAGCCGGCCATCTCTTCCCGGTGCGATATGGCGTTGTCGACCACCAACACGCCGCCGGCCGCCAGCACGCGGCGGATCTGCGGCCACCATGCCACGTAGGCGCTGCGGTCCGAGTCGAGAAACACCATCTCGTAAGCACCATCGGCCGCGTGCGCCAGCACCTGGCCGGCGTCGGCGTGCAGCGCGCGGATCGCGCCACCCAAACCGGCGCGGGCAAAATTGGCCCTGGCCAGGTCATACTTCATTTCCGACCATTCCACCGTCGTCACCACCCCGCCCAGCGGCGCCGCCGCGCTCGCCAGCCACAGCGTCGAATAACCGTTCGAGGTGCCGATTTCCAGAATGTGGCGGGCGGCGCGCGCCTTGACCATCACCGCCAGCAGCTCGCCGGTGTCGCGCGTGATGTTGAGCATGCGCCGCTCGCGTTCGGCGTGCGCGTCGTCATTGGCGATGCCGAAGTCTTCCAGTTCGCACAGCAGCGCGTGCAAGTCCATAGCGGCCTCTCCCGGTCAAATTATCCCTGCCGTCACGATCGCCGAGAGGGCGCGCCGCGTGCCGCGCCCATCGGCAGCCTGCTCAGTGCTTGGCCGTCTGCGCGCGCAGCCGCGCCTCCTGCTCGCGCAGTTCGGGCGTGGCGGCGTCGCCGAAATCGTCGATCTCGAACAGCTGGCGGATTTCGATTTCGCAAT
This sequence comes from Rugamonas sp., assembly GCF_025354735.1. Taxonomy (GTDB): domain Bacteria; phylum Pseudomonadota; class Gammaproteobacteria; order Burkholderiales; family Burkholderiaceae_D; genus Rugamonas. Next base: position 12,519 of record NZ_JANXMI010000106.1, on the reverse strand, counting down.
CGCCGTCGAAGGGCCGCGGACAGCGCCGCATCCACGCGATGGCCTCGTCGCGCGACGCCACCTGGATCAGCCAGAAGCCGGCGACCAGTTCGCGCACGTCGGGGAAGGGGCCGTCGATGACGTGGCGCTCGTCGCCGCGAAACGCGATGCGGGCGCCGCGCGCACTCGGATGCAAGCCTTCGCCGGCCTGCAGGACGCCGGCCTCGGCCATTTCGGCGTTGAACTTGCCCATGTCTTCCAGCAGTTGCTGGCTCGGCATCGCGCCCGATTCGGACTCGGCCGTCGCCTTGACGATGATCATGAAACGCATGGCGCTCTCCTTCGCTCAGCCGTGCTGCGGCATGGTTTTTTTCATCTGCTCATCCATCTGCTCCGGCGTGTAGTCGTGCATGTGGGTGGCGATCGACCAGTTGTGGCCGAAGGGATCGGTGACCTGGCCGTAGCGGTCGCCCCAGAACATGTCGGACACCGGCATCTTGACGGTGGCGCCGGCCGCCACCGCCCGGGCATAGACCTCGTCCACGTTCGGCACGTACAAGTGCAGCGTGACGGGCGAGCCGCCCAGCGTCAGCGGACCCTTGCCGCCGTATTCGGGGAATTCGTCGGACAGCATCAGCACGCTGTCGCCGATGCGCACCGAGGCGTGCATGAGGCGGTTGTCGGGGCCGGGCATGCGCGTCAGTTCGACGGCGCCGAAGGCTTGTTGATAGAAGTCGATGGCGGCGGCGGCGCCGGCGCAGGCCAGGTGCGCCGTCAGCGCGTGCATGCCTTGGGGGATGGCGGATACGGTCATGGTGGTCTCCTTGTAGGGGCCGGCGTGGCATGTCGGGCGATGCGCCCGCCGCGCGCACGGCGGCAGAAAGATAATGTACCCGACGATCGCCCGGAGCGAAACTGAAACAGTGCGTTTTCGATCATTTTTTTGCGGACCGCGGCGCATCGGGCCGGTCCCACGGCGCGACGGCGCCGCCGAAACGGTCGGAAAGAAACTCGATCAGCAGGCGCAGCGGCCGGGGCTGATGGCGGCGCGACAGGTAGACCGCCTGGATATCGAAGGGGTCCACCGTGTAGAGCGGCAGCACGGGCACCAGCGCGCCGCGCGCCAAATCGTCGCCGGCGGAAAACGTCGGCAACATGGCGATGCCCGCCCCGGCCAGCGCGGCGGCGCGCGTGATGCAGGTTTCGTTGACCGTCAGGCCGCCGCCGCCCTGGACCTTGGTCAACACCCCGTCGCGCCGCAACATGTATTCGGGCGCGATGCCGCTGCTGTGGGTGATGCAGCGGTGCGCCTTCAAGTCTTCCGGCACGAGCGGGCTGCCGGCCCGCCGCAGGTAGGCCGGCGAGGCGCACAGCACGGACTGGCAAACGGCCAGCCGGCGCGCCACCAGCAAGGGGTCGATGCGGTTGCTGATGCGCACCGCCAGGTCGATGCGCTCCTCCACCAGGTTGACCATGCGGTCGCCCACCAGCAAATCGATTTCCACCAGCGGGTGCAGGGCCTGGAACTCCACCACGGCGCCGGCCAGCTGCGCCTGGGCGAACGAGGGCGAGGTCGTCACGCGCAGCCGGCCCTGGACCAGCGCGCCGTCCTGGCTGGTCTGCGCCAGGAAGTCGTCGGCCAGCGCCAGCATTTCGCGGCAGCGCCCCAGCGCCTGTTCGCCGGCGTCGCTCAGGCCCAGCTTGCGGGTGGTGCGGTGCAGCAGGCGCGCGCCCAGCCAATCTTCCAGTCCTTCCAGGTAGCGGCTCGCCATGGCGCGCGAAATGTCGAGCGACTCCGCCGCCGCGCTCAAGCTGCCGCGGTCCACGGTCTGGATGAAAACCCGCATCGCGGTCAGTCTGTCCATGGAATTATCTCAATTTGGTTGACAACCTGTTAATCAAAACAGAGTTTATCTTATTTTTATTAGCGAATATAGTCACGCCCGACATCGACCCGCCAGGACAACATGAAAGTCGCTCATCTTCCCCTTCCCACCGTCACCTATGTCATGGACGCCTACTGCGGCTGGTGCTGGGGCTATGCCGAGCGGCTGGCCGAATTCGCGGCGGCCAACGGCCACCGCGTCCACTTCACGGCCATCAGCGGCGGCCTGTTCACCGGCGCGCGCGCGGCCCCGATTTCGGCGTTTCCCCACATACCGGAGGCCAACGCGCGCATCGGCCGCCTGACGGGCGCCACCTTCGGCCCCGCTTACCAGCAATTGCTGGCGCAGGGCAGCATGGTCATGGACTCGACGCACGCGGCGGCCGGCTACGCGGCCCTGCGCGCGCTGGCGCCGGAGCGGGCCCTGTATTGGGCCCATCGCCTGCAAGACGCGTTTTACCAGCGCGGCCGCAGCCTGTCGGAAGCGGGCACCATCGCCGAGATCGCCACGGCGGCCGGATACGACGCCGGCACCGCCCTGGGCCACCTGGCCGACGGCTCGGCGCTGGCGTGGGCGCAGGCCGACTTCGCGCTGGCGCGCCGGCTCGGCGTCGACAGTTATCCGACCTTGCTGTGGACGTCGGCCGACGGCGCGGCGGTCCACGCGCTGGGCGCCGCCGGCAGCGCGTTGCACGAGCTCAATGCGCGGCTCGACGCGCTATTGCATGACCATGCCTAGCGCGCCCGTGGCGGCGGCCGCCCTCTGGCTCAGCGAACGGCAATGGGAGCGGATAGTGCCGGTCATCAGCCGCGATCCCCGCCACGGCGGCAACAGCGGCGCCGACATCCGCCTGTTTGTCGAAGCCGTGCTGTACCACATCCGCACCGGCACGCCGTGGCGCGACCTGCCGCCGGCGTTCGGCGCGTGGAACAGCATCTACGTGCGCTATATGCGCTGGTCCGACAAGCAGCGCTGGCAGCGGATTTTCCAGGCCCTGCACGACGACGCCGATTTCCGCGCCGCCCACCTGAACGACACCGTGCTGGAAGTGCACCGCAGACTGGCCGACATCGGCATGCGCTCGTCCAGCCGCGTCCTGGCGCTGGTGGAAAGCCAGCGGCCGCCGGCCGCTGCCGTTGGCCCGCGCGAGCGCTGCGGCGTTTCCACGCCCGAGCTGGCCGACGGTTGACGCAGGCGACAGTCGCGCCCGTGGAAAACACCAAGCCTAGCGCGCGCCCGTCCGAACGATAGGAATAGGATGCGAAGAAACGCGGTTTCATACGATACCGATGTCCTCGCAAGGGCTAAGTTGCAAGCTTGAACCACAGCCCGGCGGCGCCGGAAAAGCTGGCCGGATAGCGTCAGCGCCGCCATTCCGTATCGGTCCACCCCTCCAGTATCGGCAACACCGCGGCGGGGCTGGCACGCTATGGCGCGCCCTCCAGCGCAGCGGCGGCTCGGCCCACGCCATAGCGGGTGCTCGCCAGCTGTTCTTCCACGAAGGCGATGAAGGCGCGGGCCTTGGGGCCGGCGTGCCGCCCTCCCGGCAACACCGCCCACAAGTCCAGGCGCGGCATGTCCCAATCGCTCAGCGCCTCGCAAACCTGGCCCGCCGCCAGCTCCTCCGTGAAAATCCACTCGCTGGCCACCGCCAGCCCCAATGCTGTGGGAGGCGGCGGCCATCAATCTGCACCTGGTCGAAAAATTCGGCTCCGACCTGCTGCCGGCCGGCCTGGACCGCGCGCTCACGCTGCAATGGATGTTCTGGGCCGCCGAGCACTGGCGCCAGGGCCCGCCGGCGCTGTTCACGGAGCGCATCGCCAAGGTGGCCATGGGCCGGCCGCAGGATGCGCGCGTCATCGCCGACGCCGAGGCGTCGATCCGCAAGTTCGCCGCCATCCTGGAGGCGCACCTCGAGGACAGACGCTACGTGGTGGGCGACCGCGTCACGCTGGCCGATATCGACCTGGCCGGCCCCTTCACCCACCTCACGCGCAGCCATCCGCCCTACGCCGAATTCCCCAACGTGATGGCATGGCAGCAGCGCCTGCTCGACGAAGTGCAGGCCTGGTCGCGTACCCGCGATGAAGTCGAAACGCGCATGGCGGCCCTGATGGCCGCGTTCGGCGACCAGCGATGAGCGCGCAGCCATTAGCCGGCAAGGTCGCCCTGGTGACGGGCGGCGCGCGCGGCCTGGGCGCCGCCACCGCCCAGGCGCTGGCCGAACAGGGCGCCCAGGTGGCGTTCACCTTCGTGTCGCCCGAGTCGGTGTCCAAGGCGGCGGCGGTGCTCGCGTCGATCGAGCGGCATGGCGTGCGCGGCCTGTCGATACAAGCCGACCAGGCCGACGCCGGCACCGCGCCGCAAGTCATCGCCGCCATCATCGAGCGGTTCGGACGGCTGGACATCGTGGTCAACAACGCCTCCATCGACCGCTTCGGCAGCGCCCACGATAGCGAGCGCGACGAGGCCGCCTTCGACCATTACTGGGCGGTGGCCAATACCGGCTTCCGCGCCATCGTGCGGGCCGCCTCCCGGGTGATGGGCGACGGCGGCCGCTTCGTCTTCGTCGGCTCCAACCTCGGCGTGCGTCCCGGCGCGCCCGGCATCTCGGACATGGCCTCGATCAAGGCCGCCATCGACGGCTACGCGCGCGGCGCGGCGCGCGACCTGGCCGAGCGTGGCATCACGGTCAACGTGGTGCACGCCGGCTTCATGGAGACGGACCTCAACGCCCACATGCGCGACGCCATCGCGCCGCTGTTGCAGGGACTGTGTATCAAGCGCTACGGCCGGCTCGAGGAGGTGATCGCCCCCATCCTCTTCCTGGCCAGCCCGGCCGCCTCGTACATCACCGGCACCATCATCGACGCCGACGGCGGCTACAACGCCTGAATCCTCCCCGGCGCCTTGCCGATGCGTCCGCGAAGGTGCGCGACGAGCTGGCCGCGCCCATCCTGCGCGGCAGCCTGGGGCAGCCCGAGGAAATCGCGGCGGCGGTGCTGTTCCTGGCGTCGAACGACGCCGCCTTCGTCAACGCCACCGAGCTGTTCGCCGACGGCGGCTACGCCCAGGTGTGACGGTCAAGCGTAGGCAGCGGGCGCGCTCTGTGGGTGTAAAACCAGGGGGAATGGTGAAAGCGCCCGCGACGGCATGGCCGCCGCGGGCGCCTTGGTGCTGGCGATCAGGTGTGGAATGGCACCCAGAACATTTTCACTTCGACGTTCAACATGCCCGACTTGACGGTCGGATCGTCGGCGCCGATCCGGGTGGCCTCATCCAGATCGGCGGCCTTGAAGATGGTCATACCGCCGTCTTCCAGTTCGCCGTTCAGGCCGCCGGCCTTTTTCATGAACGGGCCGCTCAGTACGATCAGGCCCTGCTCCTGCATTTTCATCATGTAGCCAACATGGTCCATGAACTCGGGCTGCTCGTTGTACTTCACCCCGCGCACCCATTTCGGTCCGGGGGTTTGGAACGCGACAAAATAGTGCGGGCCGTTTTCGTCAATCATGATGTACTCCATAAAGTGCTTGTTTCAAAAATTGGGGATCACTTCCGTGCCCCGCTGAAAACAAGTATAGATGCCGAGCCGCGCCTGCGGGAACATGACACTTATACGCCGGCGACATGAATGCGCCGCGGCGCCGCCAGCGCCAGGACGCAGGCGAACAATTCAAACACTATACCCATCGGGGCCCGGCATGGTGACCATCAACCGGCTGGCGGCGATGCCTTGCAGCAGTCCGATCGGCAGAAACTCGGACTTGACGATGGCGAAGGCGGCGGGACCGAGCAGGCCGACGGCGGCCCACTGCTCCCTCACCGCCGGGGCGTGCGCATCACGCGCTGTAGGCGGCATCCGCGCTGAGGATGGCGCCGTTGACGAAGCTGGCGGCGGGGCTGACCAGGAAGGCCACCAGGGCGGCGATCTCCTCGGTGCGGGCGAAGCGGCCCAGCGCGTTGGCGCCTTTTTGCCAGTCGGAGAAAGGGCCGTCTTCCGGATTCATGTCGGTGTTGACGGAGCCGACGCGGATCACGTTGGCGGTGATGCCGCGCGGGCCCAGTTCGCGCGCCGCGCCCTTGGTGTAGCCTTCGATGGCGGCCTTGGTGGCGATGTAGTCCGCCATGCCCGGGCCACCGGCCAGCGCCGCCAGGCCGGACGACATCGAGACGATGCGGCCGCCTTCGCCCATCACGCGCGACGCGGCGCGGATGCCGGCGACGACGCCGCCGAAGTTGATCGCCACCTGGCGGTCGAAGCGGCTGGTGTCGGTGGTGTCGACGATGGAACCGGTCTCGAACACGCCGGCGTTGTTGACCAGGATGTCGAGCTTGCCGAACGTGCGCACCACGTCACGCACCAGTTGCTGCACTTGCGCTTCCTCGGCCTGGTCGGCCTGGAAGGCGGCGGCCTTGCCGCCGGCGGCCTCGATGTCGGCGACGATGCGCCCGGCTTTTTCCGCGTTGGCGGTGTAGCTGATCGCCACCGTGGCGCCCAGTTCGGCCAGTTGTTTCGCCACGCTCGCGCCGATGCCACGCGATGCGCCTGTTACCAGGGCAACCTTGCCTTCGATCGTGAAAATATTCTTAGCCATGTCAGCCATCCTTTAAAGTGAGTGAGCGTCAAGCCGACGCATGGTCACACTGTATAGGCGCGGCGGCGGCGGATAAATAGGCTAAACCGGCATGCTTTGGGCAGCCCCATGCACAATCGGCGGTCAGCGCCCGATGGCCGGGTCCAGGCCGGCGAACAGCGCCGCCAGCCAGTCGATGACGACGCGCACGCGCTCGTTGCGGTACTTATCGGGCGGATAGACGACATAGAAGGGATAGCTGGCTTCTTGCCAGTCGTCGAGGATGGCGACCAGGCGGCCGTCATCGAGATAGGGACGCAGCTTCCACTCGAAGCTGCTGAGGATGCCCAGGCCGGCCAGGCCGGCCGCCAGGTGGGCGTTGCTTTCGTTGACGCTGATGCGCCAGGCGCCGGCGATGTCGATTTCTTCGTCGCGCTGGCGGAAGCGGAACGGCATGGGCCGGCCGCTGCTGGCGAACTGGTAGCCGACCAGTTGATGGCCAAGTTCCAGTTCCAGCGGGTGGCGCGGCGTGCCGTGGCGCTCCAGATAGGCCGGCGCGGCCGCCGTCATCAGGCGCGACTGTCCCACCAGGCGCCCCACCATGGTGGTGTCGGCCAGTTCGCCGCCGCGGATGGCGCAGTCGGAATTGGCGCGCAGCAGCTGGGTCGGCTCGTCGCTGACGTTGAGTTCGATCTGGACGCCCGGATAGCTGGCGTAAAAGAAGGGCAGGCGCGGGATGACCACCGTGCTGGCCACCCAGGCGCTGAGGTCGACCTGCACGCGGCCGCGCAGGTCGACGTGGCGGGCCTCGAAGGCGCTGTCGATTTCGTCGAGGTCGCGCAGCCAGCGCGACGTCTGGGCGTAATAGGCCGCGCCCTCCACCGTCGCCTGCACGGTGCGCGTGGTGCGGCTGAGCAGTTTCACATGCAGCGCCGCCTCGAGGTCGGCGATCAGCTTGCTGACCGTGGTCTTGGGCATGTCCAGGGAATCGGCCGCCTTGGTGAAGCTTTTCAGCTCCACCACGCGGCAAAACACCCTGATCGCGTTGAATCGATCCATACGGCGGTCCTCCACAACTGGTTGGCGGGGTCCGCCGGCGGCGATCAGCGCAGCGAGGCGAAGCCCTTGCGCAGCTCTTGCACGAACACCTCGGGCTGCTCCCAGGCGGCGAAGTGGCCGCCCTTGTCCAGTTTATTGAAATATACCAGCTTGGTGTATTTGGCCTCGACCCAGCTCTTGGGCGGCACGAAGATTTCGTGCGGGAACACGCTGACCGCCACCGGGATGTGGATCTGTCCCTGGCCCAGCGATTCGCTCTGGTTTTCGCGGTAAAAGCGCGCCGACGAGGCGCCGCTGTCGGTGAACCAGTACAGCGAGATATCGTCGAGCATGGCGGTGCGGCTGAGCGCATCCTCGGGCTTGCCCTGGTTGTCGGTCCAGGTCTGGAATTTCTCGTAGATGAACATGGCTTGCGCCAGCGGCGAGTCCGACAGCATATAGCCCACCGTCTGCGGACGCGTGATCTGCATGCGGAAGTAGCCGAAGCCGTCGTTGGTGAACTGGGTGACGCCGTCGATGGCGTGCCGCTCTTCGGCGGTGAGCTGGTCGGACAGCTTGTCGGGGAACACGAACTGCCAGTTCAGGTGCACGCCGGCCAGGCCTTCGGCTTGCTGGATGCCCAGGCGGGTGGTGACGGTGGCGCCCCAGTCGCCGCCCTGGGCCACCCATTTGCCGTAGCCGAGGCGCTTCATCAGCACGGTCCAGGCGCGCGCGGTGCGCTCGGCGGTCCAGCCCGACTCGGTCGGCTTGCCGGAGTAGCCGAAGCCGGGCAGCGATGGAATGATGACGTGGAAGGCGTCCTCGGCGCGGCCGCCGAAGGCGGTCGGGTCGGTCAGTGGGGCGATCAGCTCAAGGAACTCGGCGAAGGAGCCGGGCCAGCCGTGCGTCAGCAGCAGCGGCAGCGCGTTCGGGTGCCTGGACTTGACGTGGATGAAATGAAAATCCAGGCCGTCGATCCGGGTCAGGAATTGCGGGTAGCGGTTGACGCGCGCCTCGAACTTGCGCCAGTCGTAACGGTCGCGCCAGTCTTCGATCAGCGAGCGCGCCGCCGCCAGCGGAACACCCTGGACCCAGCCGGCCTGGGTTTCCTGTTCCGGCCAGCGGGTGTGGCGCAAGCGCAGCTTCAGGTCGTCGATCGCCGCCTGCGGCACCTGGATTTTAAAGGGGACGATGGCGTCGCCCTGCGGCCTGGCCTGGGCCGACGGCGCCAGCGCCGCTTGCGCCAGCCCGGGGGCCGCCAGCGCGGCCGAGACCAGCGCGCTCAGCTGCAACAGTTGACGGCGGCCGGCCGACGGTGGGTGGGAATGGGTGTGCTTGTTGTCCATGATGATCTCTGCGTGAAAGGAGTACACCATGCTAGAGCACGACGCGACTTCGATAAACCGCCGGGCGCGGGATACATTGTCCACGGATATGCACAATGGCGGCGCCGCCGGCCGGAACCGCATCGCCACCGCTGGCGCGGCTGCCGCCGCCGCTGAACGGGCGACGTGCGCCACAAAAACGCTGGAGGCGCTGGCCGGATCGTCGAGCACCGGCAACAAGGACGCCACCAGTTGCGCGACCACCGGATCGCTAATCGCCGATCACGCAGCGTTCCGGCTGATAAACCATGTTGTCGTCGCTGGAGCGCAGCCGGACGAACCGGAGCTGGGCATCGGCAAGCACCGCCCGCTCCGGCGACATCGCCGTCGCGCCGGTATTCAACGGCCGCCGTCCATGGTATCGACGGCATCGACGGCCAGCGGCGCCGCGCTCCAAAATATCCTGTTCATACCACCCCACCTCCCGCTACGCCCGCCGGTGCGAACCGCTTTCGCACCCGGCCATTTTCGGCGCGATCGCCACGTCTGGGAACGGCGGCCTGAAGCATAGCTTTCATACTGGGGATGGATGAATGAAAAGCCGGCCGGACGGCGGCAACGGGACTCCTGTAGCGATATCTCCATGTCTTGGCGGCCAGCGTCGCCTTCGAGCGTAGACCGGGGTATTCGTCCATTATAATGTGCGCACCTGGCGCGATCGGCTTGGCCGCCCCGGCATCGAATTGGTGCGAGTTGTGGCGTAACTTTCAACAACGACGATACAAAAAGCTACGCCGAATGACGCAGTGTTGAGGGGTTTTATGGTGTGTGCGACTGAAGCAGATTTTTCCGCCGTCAAACCATCCTCGAATAAATCAGCCGCCTACATTTAATATTTAAAGAAATCAGGGCCTTATGGCAAGCACCGAATCAAAAATTACCCCCATGATGCAGCAGTATCCGCGACTGTTAAAGTAAGCCTTATAGAATAAGGGCGTCTGCGAATCAGAGGGGAGCCAGTCCCCTTGTGGGTCACTTGGGAGAAATTTTGCCGCACTGGATGGAATGCTTACATTCCGCAGATAGTGCAGTCGAACTGTACAGATCTAAGAACCGACTCGCAATAGTTTTTGTGAGATGCGAAGTTCGATGAAATTATGCCCCCTCAAAAGTTGCCAAAACATGTGCTTGAGTAGTAGAGATTTCGAAATCAAGGAGAGCCAATGATTTCTACGTAAGCACGGGTATCTTCACTTAGAAACGGCAAGATCAAATTGGCCAAACAGCTTGGCAATGAACTTTTGCGGCTTTCCCGCCATGCCGGTTTCTATCCGATTCACAACATCAGCTTGCTCTCTTTGCAGATCCCCCTCGAATCCATTTTCGCCCAGCCGATGAAGCTCGGTGAACACCTTGAATATTCGAGAGAAATCAGGAGCTTTTTCAGCAAACGAGGAGGCGATGCCGGACGCAAAGCGGTGAGGCTACTGCAATTCACGCAAGCCTGCATACGAGGAGGGAAAGCCATGGACAAGGAAGCTACTGCCATTGGGATAGATGTCGGCAAACATAAGCTGGACGTTGCTCTTATTATCGAAGGAAAAATACGCAGTAAGTCGGTGATGAATTCATCTGCCGGGTACCAGGAACTGACGACTTGGATGGCTAGCAAAATGTCGAGCTAGATAGTCCGGCCAGCTAGATAGTCCGGCCTGAATAATTCAAAAGTTAGCCGCAGCTCGGCGCAACCGGCTGCGGATACTGGATACAAAAAAGCTGGCGCCATATAGTCCAAGCGGGATCAAGACAAAAAGAAGCCGCAGCTTCCGCAGGATCATGCGTAGGTTGTGGCCGCAACCGCACAGTGGCGCGTGGAAGGCATCGCCTTCCACGCCTTTGAGCCAGTTTCGCCGCAGCCTGCCGTCGTTCTTCATGTGTCCGATCGCCGGCTCGATGGCGCTGCGACGTCGGATGTCGCGCCGCAGGCGTTCGGTGATATCGCGCTTGAGTTTGTGGTGGTAGACCTTGGTTCCGGCTTGCACCTCGGCGCCGCGATAGCCTAGGTCCACAAACACTTCTCTGGGCTGGTGCTCGGTGAGGATCGCCCTGCTCCAAGGTTTCATACAGCGTATGGCCATCGTACGGATTGCCCGGCATGCTGCGCATGCCCACCACCAAGCCCTCCCTGTGCGTGGTGGCGATCGACACCTTCACGCCAAATTCATAAGGCTGCCGTGTCTTGCCTTTGGCGATGCACTCGGCCTTGGGCGCATGCAGGCTGTAGAGCTTGTTCTTGTCGCGCTGTTTCTGCGTGAGCAGGCGCTTGGCTTTGGCCAGCAGGTCAGTGGCCTTGTCCTGCAAGGCGCCCGCTATATTCTCGCGCTGGCGTGCCACATCGCGCCAGACACGGCCCACCACGGTCTTGAGTTTCTTCAGGCTCGCGCGCATGCGCTTGTACTGTTTGGCGTGCGCGTAACGGCCCACTTGAACGGCCAGTTGGGGTGCTTCGCGGTTGTAGTTCTGGCGCAGCGTCAGTCCCGCTTCGGCGGCCAGCTTGACCAGATGCTGCCTGGCCCGCTCCAGCAGTTTGCTGTCGGTCGGATAAGCGATGGCCTTTTCCTGCACGGTGCTGTCGACGATGATTTTCTGATAGCTCTGCGGCTTGACGACCTTGGTTGACTCGGCGGCTTTGATGGCTTGCGTCAGCATCCATTCCAAGCCTTCCTCGCCGATGCGGTTGCGCCAGCGGGTCAACGAACTCGGATCAATGGGCGGTCAATGCTGGAACCAGGTTTCTCCGCAGAACAGCTGCCAATACGGGTTCTCGACCCAGCCCACACCACATCCTCGTCCGACAGGGCGTAGGTGTGCTGCAAGTACAGCAGGCCGGCGATCAGGCGCGTTGGAGTGGCCGGTCGGCCACGCGATGACGGGAAGTGGGGAGTCCACTTCTGCTCGAATACTTGCCAGTCGATGTGCTGGGCCAGTCTTGCCAGTGGGTGCTGCAGGTTCACCAGTTCGTCCAGGCGCTGGCGGAACATGTCATGGCTTTGCGGTCCGACTGGCTTTGGCCCCATTACACTCTCTCGAATTTGCAAGGAATTGCCTCTATTCTAACGAAACCTTGCAAATCCCAGCTGTGCTTTCTGGCCGTTTCGCCTTTAGAATCAGGCTCTGTTCAATTGTTCAGAGCCGACTACTTAGAGAGCAAACGCGGCATACAAATAACTTTTCAGTTCGGCAGCCGACAAACAACTCTTGAATAGTGCAGCTCTTGAAGTATTCAAACGTTCGTAAGTTACTATGAATGAGGCTGCCCAATCGGGCCCTCTGCTCCATGTACTGCATTCGAATATAGGAACTGAACAGGTATCGGTGGACCGGGTAGATCATCAATTTCCTTGAAGACCTTTCTTAGATCGAGTCCTGCACTGAAGATTGGTTGGTCTCCAACCTCCCGACCGCTTCGCGAATTCCATCCAAGAAAATCATTATCTTTGTGCTCGATTGCGTCGTTGACATCGGCATCAGTCCGAAATTCATTGAGCTCATGGTAAAGAGTAGCAACAACGTTCTTCCATGGCGCATCAAATACATTGATACCGTTCTCCCGACCATCAGCAAGGCGCTGAGAGAATACTGTTGATTTGCACCGAAAACTGACCCACTTAGCCGCATAATTTGCATCGAAAATTGACCCACGTTTAGCACACA
>NZ_JANXMI010000087.1 GCF_025354735.1 Rugamonas sp. | reverse complement strand
GGCCGCCGCCCCGGCCGCCGCGCCCGTCGCCAACAAGGGCGACACCGCCTGGATGATGGTGTCGACGCTGCTGGTCATCATGATGAGCATCCCCGGCCTGGCCCTGTTCTACGGCGGCCTGGTGCGCTCGAAAAACATGCTGTCGATCCTGTTGCAGGTGTTCATGATCTTCGCCGTCATCATCGTGCTGTGGTGCTTGTACGGCTATTCGATCGCCTTCACCGAGGGCAACGCCTTCTTCGGCAAGTTCGACCGCGCCTTCCTGAACGGCATCTGGGATCCGGCCAAGGCCAGCTTCGCCACCGCCGCCACGTTCAGCAAGGGCGTCGTGCTGCCCGAGTTCGTCTACGTCGCCTTCCAGGGCACGTTCGCCGCCATCACTTGCGCGCTGATTATCGGCGCCTTCGCCGAACGCGCCAAGTTCACCGCCGTGCTGGCCTTTGTCGTGCTGTGGTTCACCTTCGCCTACCTGCCTATCGCCCATATGGTCTGGTTCTGGACCGGTCCGGACGCCATCAAGGATGCCGCGACGCTGGCCACCGAAACGGCCAAGGGCGGCTTCCTGTTCCAGAAGGGCGCGCTCGACTTCGCCGGCGGCACCGTGGTGCACATCAACGCCGCGGTCGCCGGCCTGGTCGGTGCCTTCATGATAGGCAAACGCGTCGGCCTGGGCCGCGAATCGATGGCGCCGCACTCGCTGACCATGACCATGATAGGCGCGTCGCTGTTGTGGGTGGGCTGGTTCGGCTTCAACGCCGGCTCGGCGCTGGAAGCGGGCGACATCGCCGCCCTGGCCTTCATCAACACCCTGCTGGCGACCGCCGCCGCCGCCGTGTCGTGGGTGGCCGGCGAGTGGCTGGTCAAAGGCAAGCCGTCGATGCTGGGCGGCGCCTCCGGCGCGGTGGCCGGCCTGGTCGCCATCACCCCGGCTTGCGGTTTCGTCGGTCCGATGGGCGCCTTGGTGATCGGCTTGCTCGCTGGTATAGTCTGCCTGTGGGGTGTGAATGGTTTGAAACGCCTGATCGGCGCCGACGATTCGCTGGACGTCTTCGGCGTCCACGGCGTGGGCGGTATCCTGGGTGCACTGTTGACCGGCGTGTTCGCGTCGCCGGCGCTGGGCGGCCAGGGCATCATGGACTACGTGGCCAATAAAATGTCGGCTGATCCGTACTCGATCATCGACCAGGTCAAGATCCAGGCCGAAGCGATCGGCACGACGATTGTGTGGTCCGGCATCGTTTCCTTCATCGCGTACAAGCTGGTCGACATCCTCATCGGCCTGCGCGTACCGGAAGAAGAGGAACGCGAAGGCCTGGACATCACCAGCCATGGCGAGTCCGCTTACCATGCCTGATCGTCCGGTCTGACCCGGCCCGCCACGCGCGGGTCCGCCAAAAGCGCCTCCGCATGAGGCGCTTTTTTCATTTCCGGGGTTTAAAACGTGGTTTTCGCCCCGATTTGGGGTACTTGCACGGTAATATTAGTCAGTTCTGTGTATTTGGAACCTCCGATACACATATTAAGGAAGTCAACATGGTTCCCCATCTCGCCACGGCCCTGACCGGACCGCTGCTCGATCTAGAAGAGAAAATCCTTGCCGCCACCCCGGCCATCGAGCGTTGGTTCCGACTGGAATGGCAAGAGCACACGCCGCCTTTCTACTGTTCGGTCGACATGCGCAACGCCGGCTACAAGCTGGCCCCGGTGGACACCAATCTGTTCCCCGGCGGCTTCCACAACCTGGCCACCGAGATGCTGCCGCTGTCGGTCCAGGCCGGCATGGCCGCCATCGACAAGTATTGCCCGGACGCGCGCAACCTGCTGGTGATCCCGGAGCTGCACACGCGCAATCCGCACTACCTGCAAAACGTGGCGCGGCTGATGCAGATCTTCCGCCAGACCGGCCTGCACGTGCGGCTGGGCTCGCTGTCGCCCGACATCACGCAGCCGACGCCGCTCGCTCTGCCCGACGGCAATATGCTGGTCATCGAGCCGCTGGTGCGCTCGGCCAACGGCCGCCGCCTGGGCCTGAAGGATTTCGACCCCTGCACCATCCTGCTCAACAACGACCTGTCGGCCGGCATCCCCGACATTTTGCAGAACATCCACGAGCAAAGCCTGCTGCCGCCGCTGCACGCCGGCTGGGCCCTGCGCCGCAAGAGCAACCACTTCGCCGCCTACGATGAAGTGGCGAAGAAATTCGGCAAGCTGATCGGCGTCGACCCGTGGATGCTGAACCCCTTCTACGCCAAGTGCGGCGCCGTCGACCTGATGAGCGGCGAGGGCGAGGAATGCCTGGTCGCCAGCGTCGACGCGCTGCTGGCCAAGATCCGCAAGAAGTACAAGGAATACGGCATCAAGGACCAGAAGCCCTTCGTCATCATCAAGCCCGACGCCGGCACCTACGGCGCCGGCATCATGACGATCAAGGACGCGTCCGAGATCAAGGACCTGAGCCCGGCCCAGCGCGCCAAGATGACGGTGGTCAAGGACGGCAAGGCCGTCACCGACATCATCATCCAGGAAGGCGTGCCGACCTTCGAGAGCATCAAGGACGCCGTGGCCGAACCGGTGGTCTACATGATAGACCGCTACGTGGTCGGCGGCTTCTACCGCGTCCACGCCGAAAAAGGCATAGACCAGAACCTCAACGCGCCCGGTTCGCAATACGTGCCGCTGGCGTTCGCCCAGCAGCACGCCATCCCCGACCTCAAGGCCAAGCCGGGCACGGCCGCGCCGAACCGCTTCTACGTCTACGGCGTGGTGGCGCGCCTGGCGCTGCTGGCCGCGTCGCTGGAAATGGAACGCACCGACCCCAATCCCGAGGTCTATTGACGGGCTGAGGGAGCGGCGAACGGATCGGCTAACGGGGCGGCGCCGATGCCCCGGCCCGATCTCGGCTAAAATCAGGCCTTACCCAGAATGGATGCGCCCATGAAAATTGCTTTCCTTGCCGATCCGTTGGCCAGTTTTAAGACCTACAAGGATTCCACCTACGCCATGATGGCCGAAGCGGCCCGTCGCGGCCACGCCATCTACGCGTTCGAGCAAAAAGACATGGCGCTCGACGGCGGCATCGTCTACGCCAACGCCGCGCGCATCACGCTGACCGCGCAGGGGCCGGACCATGCCCACGACTGGTACCGCGCCGACGCGCCCGAGGAAACCCGGCTGACCGCCTTCGACGCCGTCATCCAGCGCAAGGACCCGCCGTTCGACATGGAATACATCTACGGCACCTATCTGCTGGAGCTGGCCGAGATGCAGGGCGCGCGCGTGTACAACAAGCCGTCCGCAATCCGCGACAACAATGAGAAAATGTCGATCGCCCAGTTCAGCCAGTTCACCGCGCCGACGCTGGTGACGGCCAGCGAAGCGCGTCTGCGCGCCTTCCAGGCCCTGCACGGCGACGTGATCCTGAAGCCGCTCGACGGCATGGGCGGCGCCGGCGTGTTCCGCGTCACGGCCGACGGCATGAACCTGGGCGCCATCATCGAAACGCTGACCGACAACGGCCGCCGTACCATCATGGCGCAGCGCTATATTCCGGCCATCGCCAAGGGCGACAAGCGCATCCTCGTCATCGCCGGCAAGGCGGTGCCGTTTTCGCTGGCGCGCATACCGCAGGCCGGCGAAGTGCGCGGCAACCTGGCCGCCGGCGGCACCGGCGTGGCCCAGCCGCTGACGGCGCGCGACCTCGAAATCGCCGAGACGCTGGGTCCTGTCCTGGCCGCGCGCGGCCTGCTGCTGGTCGGCCTGGACGTGATCGGCGACTATCTCACGGAAATCAACGTCACCAGCCCGACCTGCTTCCAGGAGATCACCGAGCAGGCCGGCTTCCCGGTGGCGGCCATGTTCATCGACGCCGTCGAACAGGCGGTGGCCGCGGCATGAACATCCATCGGCGGCGCGCCCCCCCAAAATAATTGCGCCGAACGCGTTGTAAAGCGTTCGCGCTCACTGGCGGTTTAATCATATGGTTGGCATACTGCTCATGACTCACGCACCACTCGGCCAGGCCTTCATCGCCGCCTGCGTCCACGTGTTCCGTGGTCCGACCGAACGGCTGGAGGCGATCGACGTGGTCGCCGACCAGGACTTGATGGAAGTGCAGGCGCTGGCAGCCGAGGCCATCAAGCGCCTCGACGCCGGCGACGGCGTGCTGGTCATCACCGACGTCAAAGGCGGCACGCCGTCGAACTGTTGTAATAAACTGGCCGATGAGGGCCGGGTCGCCGTGATCGCCGGCATCAGCCTGCCGATGCTGCTGCGCGCCATCACCTACCGCCGCGACACGCTCGACGTCGTCGTCGAGATGGCGCTGGCCGGCGCGCAAAGCGGCGCCGTGCGGGTCGACAACCGGATCCGCGTGGGCCAGGGCGGCCCCTAGCAAGACCCCGACGTGACCGCCGCGCAGACAGGCGGCGGTTTTTTGCAGTGCGCATTGCGATAGCCATCTGATTGAGACGACAGAAAAATGATTCAACAAGAACTAGAAATTATCAACAAGCTCGGGCTGCATGCGCGCGCCTCCGCCAAGTTCACGCAGCTGGCGGCCAAATACCAGAGCGACGTCTGGCTCACCCGCAACGCGCGCCGCATCAACGCCAAGTCCATCATGGGCGTCATGATGCTGGCCGCCGGCAAGGGCGCCAAGGTGACGCTGGAGGCCGACGGCGCCGACGAGGGCGCCTGCATCCTCGCGCTGGCGGCGCTGGTCAACGACAAGTTCGGCGAAGGCGAGTAATGGCCGCCGAGCGCAGCCGGCCGCGCACCCAGACCGGGCAGCGCATGGCATCGTTCACGCTGCACGGCATCCCGGTCTCGCGCGGCATCGCCATCGGCCGCGCCCACAAGCTGGCGCCGGCGGCGCTCGACGTCAAGCACTACCTGGTGGCCGAAGAGCACATCGAGGCCGAGGTGGCGCGCCTGCAGCAGGCGCTGGCCGCCGTGCACCGCGAGCTGCAAACGCTGTGGAACGAACTGCCCAAGGACGCGCCGACGGAGCTGGGCGCCTTCATCGACGTGCACGCGCTGATCCTGTCGGACCCGCTCATCTCCGAAGCGCCGCTCGACATCATCCGCAGCCGCCACTACAACGCCGAATGGGCGCTGCTGACCCAGATCGACGAGCTGTCGGCGCAGTTCGACGAAATCGAAGACCTGTATCTGCGCGAGCGCAAGGCCGACATCCAGCAGGTCGCCGAGCGCGTGCTCAAGGTCTTGATGGGCAGCGCCCAGATCCTGCCCAAGACCGACGGCGGCGCCGACGAATTCCAGGCCCAGATGATCATCGTCGCCCACGACATTTCGCCGGCCGACATGCTGCAATTCCGCGACCGCTCCTTCATCGGCTTCGTCACCGACGTCGGCGGCCAGAACTCGCACACGGCCATCGTCGCGCGCAGCCTGGACATCCCGGCCGCCGTCGGCATGTCGCAGGCGTCGACGCTGATCGACCAGGACGACTGGCTCATCATCGACGGCGACGCCGGCGT
>NZ_JANXMI010000073.1 GCF_025354735.1 Rugamonas sp. | reverse complement strand
GAATCTGCATTCGGTGCCGTTCGCGGAGCGCGGCCTGGCCGACTTCGGCCGACCCGGCAATTACCTGGAACGCCAGATCAGCCGCTGGGGCAAGCAGTACCAGGCCTCGGTGACGCAGCCCATCCCCGAGATGGACGCGCTTCTGGCCTGGTTGCCGTCGCACATCCCGGCCAGCGGGCGTGACGACAAGGCCTGCATCGTGCACGGCGACTTCCGGCTCGACAACATGCTGTTCCACCCGACCGAACCGCGCATCCTCGCCGTGCTGGACTGGGAACTGTCGACGCTGGGCCATCCCTTCGCCGACTTTTCTTACCACTGCATGAGCTGGCACATCCCGCCCGGCCAGTTCCGCGGCCTCGCCGGCCTCGACCTGCCGGCCGTGGGCATTCCGACCCAGCAGGAATACATCGCCCGCTACGCCGAACGCACCGGCAAGACGATACGGCTGCAAGACTTCAATTTCTATCTCGCCTTCAATATGTTCCGCCTCACCAGCATCATGCAAGGCATCATGAAGCGCCACGCCGACGGCACGGCCGCCAGCGCCCAGGCGCTGGAATCGGGCCGGATGGCGCGGCCGATGGCCGAACTGGGCTGGAGCTACGCCAGCGGCAAGCCGATCTGACGCGTTCCGCCGGCCGGCTGTGGCGGGCGCGTCACAACGCGCCGCCGGCGCCGCCCTCGGCGACCTGCCGGGCTTTCTGAAATGGCGGCGCTGGTCTACTATCGGTCTGCGGCCCGCAGGGCCATTACCGGGAATCCCTAGTGCCAGAACCGCTACCAGTGCGCCAGAAACTGCCCTCCATCCGCTCACAGATCGCCCTGCTGGTGCTGGCGTGCGCGCTGCCGACGGCGATCGGCTTCGGCGCGCTGGTGCAGCAGTTCTACCAGCGCGAACGGACCCAGCTGACCGAAGATGTGCTGCAATCGGCGCGCGGCCTGGCGGCGGCCGTCGACCGCGACCTGGTCCAGGGTGAAAGCGCGGCCGAAGGCCTGGCCACGGCCGGCAGCCTGCGCAACGGCGACCTGGCCACCTTCCAGCTGCGCGCCGCCACGCTGCTGCTGCCCCAATTCCCCATCAGCGCCTTCGTGCTCAGCGATATCGACGGCACCCGCCTGCTGGCCATCGGCCCCGGCGTGCCGCCGGCGCCGGCGCCGCGCCTGAACCGCGCGCGCTGGCAGCCGATGCTCGATAGCGGCAAGGCCGCCCTGTCGTCGCTGCCCGGCCCGGCCGCCACCGCCACGGCGGCACCAGCGGCGACACCGGCCACCCCAGCCGCGCCATCCATGCCGGCCGCGTTGCTGACGATAGACGTGCCGGTCGTCATCGACGGCCGCCTGCGCTACGTGCTCAGCGCCATCTTCAAGCCGGACCGGCTGTCGCGCCTGATCGCCGAACAGCATTTGCTGGCGCGCTATCCGGTCACCGTCTACGACGCCGGCGACCTCGCCGTGGCCGTCAGCGCCGGCGCGGCGCAGCGCATCGGCCAGGGCGCCGACGCCCAGCTGCGCGCCGAGCTGCACGCGCGCGGCGAAGCGCTGCTCGAAACCACGGCCGCCGACGGCACGCCCATCTTCCTCGGCTACAGCCGCGCCGCCGTCAGCGGCGCCGCCGTCACCATCGCGATGCCGCAGGCGCTGGCGCTGGAGGAGCTGCTGCGCTCGGTCTCCCTGATCGCCGCGATGGTGGCGCTGGTGCTGCTGGCCGGCTTTTCGCTGGCCTGGCGGATGGGCGGACGCATCGCCCGCTCGATCCGCGCGCTGACGGTGCCGGCGCGGGCCCTGGCCAGCGGCCAGGCCTATGCCCTGGAAGCGATGAGTTTCGCCGAGGCCGAGGCGGTGGCCGACGGCTTCCTGGCCTTGCAGGCCGACCTGCGCGGCCACCGCGGCCAGCTCGAAACGCTGGTGGCCGAACGCACCGGCCAGATGCAAAAGTCGCGCAGCCAGCTCGAACACCTGTATGCCACCACGCCAGCCGGCCTGAGCCTGGTCGACACGGAATTGCGGGTGCTGCGCGTCAACGACTACCTGGGCGCCATCCACGGCCGCACGGTGACGGCCCACCTGGGCCACAATATCGGCGAGCTGATCGACGACCCCCAGCTGCGCGCCGGCGTGCTGGCCGGCTACCGCCAGGTGCTCAACACGGGCCTGTCAGTCCAGGGCCTGGAGTTGAGCGGGCGCTCGGCCGCCGCGCCGCGCCAGCTGTCGCACTGGATCGCCAGCTACCACCCGCTGTTCGACGCCGACGGCCGCCTCAGCGCCATCACCGGCCTGCTGCTCGACGTCAGCGCCCAGCGCCAGGGCCAGGCCGAGCTGCGCCAGTCCAAGCAGCTGTTCAAGTCGGTGGTCGAAAACATGCCGGCCATGATCTTCGTCAAGCGCTCCGGCGACTTGCGCTACGAGCTGTTCAACCGCCACGCCGAACAGCTGATGGGCCAGCTGCCCGGCGCCGTGCTGGGCAAGAGCGACGCCGATTTCGTGCCGGCCGAGCAGGCCGCCGCCTTCAACGAGGCCGACCGCCGCGTGCTGGCCTCGGGCGAGATCGTCGAAATCGCGCAAGAGCAGATCACCACGGCGCACGGCGAAACCCGCTACCTCACCACGCGCAAGGTGGCGCTGCGCGACGAGGACGGCGTCGCCACCCACCTGCTGGGCATGTCCTTCGACATCACCGAGCGCATCCGCGCCGACGAGGTGCTGCTGGCCACCACCGAGCGCCTGGCGCAGAGCGAGCGCTTCATCCGCACCATCACCGACAACCTGCCCGGCATGGTGGCCTACTGGGACGCCGGCCTGCGCTGCCGCTTCGCCAACCGCTATTTCCTCGAGTGGCATGGCAAGAACACGGCGCAAATCCTCGGCGGCGCCATGCTCGACGTGCTGGGCCCGGAGCAGATGGCGGCCAACGCGGTCCACGTCGAGGGCGCGCTGGCCGGCCGCGCCCAGGGCTTCGAGGGCGAGCTGCTGTGGCCGTCCGGCGCCGTCAGCTACACCTGGATCAACTATATTCCCGACTTCGACGAGGCCGGCGCCGTGCGCGGTTTCTTCGTGCTGGTGTCGGACGTGTCGGAATTGAAGGAGACGGAATTGCATTTGCAGCGGCTCAACGAAGAACTGGTCGCGGCCCGCGACAAGGCCGAGGCGGCCAGCCGCGCCAAGAGCGAGTTCGTGGCCAATATGAGCCATGAAATCCGCACCCCCATGAACGCCATCATCGGCCTGGCCCGCCTGCTCGAAGACGCGCCGCTGGAACGGCGCGAACGCAGCTACCTGGCCAAGATCCAGCTGGCCACGCAGTCGCTGCTGGCCATCGTCAACGACGTGCTCGCCTTTTCCCGCATCGAGGCCGGCCAGCTGGTGCTGGAACAGTCGCGCTTCAACCTCGACCACATCCTCAACAGCTGCGCCGTGCTGCTCGCCGGCAGCGCCTGGGACAAGGGCGTCGAGCCGCTCTACGCCATCGCCGCCGACGCGCCGCTGGAACTGGTGGGCGACGCCATGCGCCTGCAACAGGTGCTGCTCAACCTGCTCGGCAACGCCATCAAGTTCACGCCGTCCGGCGAAGTCGAGCTGGCCGTCGCCGTGGCCGCGCGCGACGCCGCCGGCATCACCCTGGAATTCGCCGTGCGCGACACCGGCATCGGCATCTCGGAGCAGCAGCTGGACACCATCTTCGACGCCTTCGCCCAGGGCGACAGCAGCACCAGCCGCCAGTACGGCGGCAACGGCCTGGGCCTGGCGATCAGCCGCCGCCTGGTGGCCCTGATGGGCGGCGCCATCGCCGTGCGCAGCGTGCCGGGCCAGGGTTCCACCTTCAGTTTCAGTTGCCGCTTTGCGCGCGCCGCCGGCGGCGACGCCGGCCCGCGCCCGTCCGGCGCCGCGGCCGCGCCGCTGGTGCTGCTGATCGTCGACGACAATGCCAGCGTGCGCGCGGCGCTGCACGCGGCCTGCGTCGGCCTGGGCTGGCAGGCCGACTGCGCCGCCGACGGCGCCGCGGCGCTGGAACTGCTGCGCCTGCACAGCGGCGCCGGCCGCTACGACCTGATGCTGCTCGACAGCGCCATGCCGCGCCTGGACGGCCCGGCCCTGCTGGTGCTGGCGCGCGGCGAGGCCGGCCTGCGCCTGCCGCCGGTGCTGCTGATGGCGCCCGACCACGGCGGCGTCGACCCGGCCCAGCTGGCCGAGAGCATGGGCGCGGCCGGCTTCCTGGCCAAGCCGGCCACGCCGGCGC
>NZ_JANXMI010000036.1 GCF_025354735.1 Rugamonas sp. | reverse complement strand
ATGGTCGCCAACATGACCGACGACGACATCTGGCGCCTGACCCGCGGCGGTCACGATCCGCATAAAATCTACGCCGCCTTCAAGGTCGCGCAGGAACACAAGGGCCAACCGACGGTGCTGCTGGTGAAGACCATCAAGGGCTTCGGCATGGGCAAGCACGGCGAGGCGCGCAACACGGCGCACAACACCAAGAAGCTGACCGACGAAGCCGTGCGCGAAATGCGCGACCGCTACGCCATCCCGATTCCGGACGACCAGCTGGCCGACATCCCGTTCTACAAGCCGGCCGACGACGCGCCGGAAATGAAGTACCTGCACGAGCGCCGCGCCGCGCTGGGCGGCTACCTGCCGCAGCGTCGCCGCAAGGCCGACGAAGCGCTGACCGTGCCGCCGCTGTCGGCGTTCCAGAATGTGCTCGACGCCACCGCCGAAGGCCGCGAAATCTCGTCGACCCAGGCTTATGTCCGCATCCTGACCACGCTGCTGAAAGACCAGAGCATCGGCCCGCGCATCGTGCCCATCCTGGTCGATGAATCGCGCACCTTCGGCATGGAAGGCCTGTTCCGCCAGGTCGGCATCTTCAACCAGCAGGGCCAGTTGTACGAGCCGGTCGACAAGGACCAGGTCATGTACTACCGCGAAGACAAGGCCGGCCAGATCCTGCAAGAGGGGATCAACGAAGCCGGCGGCATGAGCTCGTGGATCGCCGCCGCGACCTCGTACTCGACCAACAACCGCGTGATGATCCCGTTCTTCACCTACTACTCGATGTTCGGCATGCAGCGCATCGGCGACCTGGCCTGGGCCGCCGGCGACATGCGCGCACGCGGCTTCATGATGGGCGGCACCGCCGGCCGCACGACGCTCAACGGCGAAGGCTTGCAGCACGAAGATGGCCACAGCCACCTGTTCGCCGCCGCGATCCCGAACTGCGTGCCCTACGACCCGACCTTCGGCTACGAAGTCGCCGTCATCATCCAGGACGGTCTGCGCCGCATGGTGACCAACCAGGAAGACGTGTTCTACTACATCACGATCATGAACGAGAACTACCCGCACCCGGGCCTGAAGGCCGGCCAGGAAGAGGGTATCTTGAAGGGCATGTATCTGCTGCAAGAGGGCGACAAATCGCTGAAACAGCGCGTGCAATTGATCGGCTCCGGCACCATCCTGCGCGAATCGCAATTCGCCGCCGAGCTGCTCAAGAACGACTGGAACATCGCCGCCGACGTCTGGTCCGCGCCGTCGCTGACGCTGGTGGCCCGCGAAGGCCAGGACGCCGAACGCTGGAACCTGGTCAACCCGACCAAGGAACAGCGCGTGCCTTACGTGGCCCAGCTGCTCAAGGACACCGACGGCCCGATCATCGCCACCACCGATTACATGCGTTTGTTCGCTGAACAGATCCGCGCCTTCATCCCGAAAGAGCGCACCTACCGCGTGCTGGGCACCGATGGTTTCGGCCGTTCGGACAGCCGCGCCGCGCTGCGCGAATTCTTCGAAGTGAACCGTTATTACATCACGGTCGCCGCGCTCAAATCGCTGGCCGAAGAAGGCAAGATCGAGGCATCCGTCGTGGAGCAGGCCGTCGTCAAATACGGCCTCGATGCGAACAAGCCAAATCCGGTGACCCAATAACTAGAATACGGAGCAAACGCTATGAGCATTGTGGAAGTTAAAGTCCCGGATATCGGCGATTTCAAGGAAGTCGAAGTCATCGAAGTGATGATCAAGGTGGGCGACACGATCAAGGTCGACCAGTCGCTGGTCACGGTCGAATCGGACAAGGCCAGCATGGAGATCCCGTCCAGCCACGCCGGCGTCGTCAAGGAAATCAAGATCAAGGTCGGCGACAAAATCGCCGAAGGCGGCTTGCTGATCGTGCTGGAAGCCGACGCCGCCGCCGCCGCGCCGGCGGCCGCTCCGGTGGCTGCCGCTGCTGTTGCCGCCGCCCCGGCG
>NZ_JANXMI010000141.1 GCF_025354735.1 Rugamonas sp. | reverse complement strand
CGCACCAGCGCCAGGCCGATGCCCAGGCCGCCCTGGGCGCGCGCCAGCGTGCTGCTGCCCTGCACGAAGACGTCGAACATGCGCGGCAGCAGCGCGGCCGGAATGCCGACGCCGGCGTCGCTCACGGTGAGCACGCTGTCGGCGCCCTCGCGCGCCACGCGCACGGCGACGGCGCCGCCGGGCGGCGTGTACTTCAGCGCGTTGTCGAGCAGATTGCTGATGATTTGTTCGAGGCGGGTGGCGTCGCCGTCGACCCAGGCCGGCTCCAGCTCCAGCGTCAGGGCGTGGCCGTCCAGGCGGCCGGTGGTGCGGAAGGTGGCCACGCAGCCGGCCGCCAGCGCCGCCAGGTCGAGGCCCTGGCGGTTCAGCGGGATGTTGCCGGCCATGGCGCGGCTCAGGTCGAGCAGGTCGTCGACGATGCGCCCCAGGTGGCGGCTCTGGCGCACGATGATGGCCCTGGCGCGGGCCGCGCCGTCGGCCGAGACGCCCTCCAGGCCGATCAGCGCGGCGGCGCTGGCGATGGCGCTGAGCGGGTTGCGCAATTCGTGGCCCAGCATGGCGAGGAACTCGTCCTTGGCGTGGTTCTCCTGCTCGGCCGCCTTGCGCTCCTCGATTTCGCGCGTCAGGCGCTCGTTGCTGGCCACCAGCTCCTCGCCGCGCTGGCGCAGCGCCAGCGTCTGGCGCCGCAGTTGCTCGTTCTTGCCGGCCAGCGCGACGAAGGCGGAAATCTTCGCGTGCAGGATTTGCGGGATGATGGGCGTGAACAGGAAGTCGACCGCGCCCTTCTGGTAGGCCTTCAGGCGGTCCATCTCGTCGGCCAGGTAGGCGGTCACGAAGATGATGGGGATGTTCGCCGAGCGGGCGCGCTGGTGGATCGCCTCGGCCGTCTCGAAGCCGTCCATGCCGGGCATGTTGACGTCGAGCAGGATGACGGCGAAATCGTGGCGCAGCACCTGGCGCAGGCCGTCCTCGCCGGAGCGGGCGGCGATGACCTCGTAGCGCTCCTGCTCGGCCCATTGCGCCAGCAGCGAGGTGAGGGCGAACAGGCTGTTGGCGTCGTCGTTGACGACCAGGATCTTCGGCTTGTCGGTGGTGGGCACGGGGTCTCTATGGGATGCGGGCGCATGGGACGGTTGCGGGCGGCGCGGCGGCGGCGCCGCTTGCCGTGTTCGATTGCGCACATACGGGACGCGGCCAGCGTGCCATATTGTGCGGGCATCCTGCATATCGCAGCGGTGCGTTGGGCTGAGGTTATATGAGTTCGGCCGATAAAGCAGCAAGTTTCACGCGCCGCCGCCATTTGAATTCGACCGCCCGGCCCGGCCGGTACGGCGCCGCGCGGCGCCGCCCCATCCAACACCACGAAAGGCTACATGATGAACATCGAGAAAATCGTCGACCACGACTACCTGGGCAAGAGTTTCCGCGAAATCGCCGCCGCTCCCGTCAGCGCCCTGCGCGGCGTGAGCGAGGCCGACGCCAAGGCCCTGCAGCATGCCTTCGGCGTGCGGACGGTGCGCGAGCTGGCGGAGTTGAACTTCGTCAGATGGGCCGGCGCGCTGGCCACGCTGGCCGACGCGGAGGCGGCGGCGGGGGACTTGGCGGGGGAGGGCTTGCTCGACGACGCCGTCGAGATGACTTTTCCGGCCAGCGACCCGATCTCGGTCGATTCCGGCATCACCCGCATCGAGGTGGCGCCGGACAGGGTGGACGCCCACGCCGACCACCAGAGCGCCGGCCGGCAGCAGGTAACGGCGGCGGCGGCCGTCAAGGGGGGCGCGCGCAAGCCGGCCAAATAGGCCGCCCGCGCGGCCGCCGCGCCTCAGGCGGTCTGCGGCAGCGCGCCCTTCACGCTGCGCGGGCCCGGCGCGATGCCGGACGGGGCGCAGCAGAAGCGGTTCTTGCCGGCCCGCTTGGCCTCGTACAGGGCGCTGTCGGCGATGCTGAGCAGGCTCTCGACGCTGTCGGCGTCGTCCGGATAGACGCTGATGCCGATGCTGGTCGACAGTTTCAGCGTCAGGTCGTTGATGAAAAACGGCTCGGAGACGATGTCGACCAGCTTCGAGGCCGGTTCGCTGGCGTCGCCCAGGCCCGACAGGGCGCCCAGCACGATGACGAATTCGTCGCCGCCGATGCGCGCCACCGTGTCCTCGCGGCGCGAGGCGCCGACCAGGCGCTTGGCCACCGTCTTCAGCACCTCGTCGCCGCAGGCGTGGCCGTAGGTGTCGTTGATGGCCTTGAAGCCGTCCAGGTCGAGGTACATGATGGCCGCCTTGCCGCGGTTGCGCGCGGCGTGCTGCAGCGTGCTGGCGATGCGGTCCTCCAGCAGGCGCCGGTTGGGCAGGCCGGTCAGCGGATCGTGCAGCGCCAGTTCCTGCTGCAGCTTGCTGTACTGGGCCAGTTCCTTGTAGAGCAGGCGCACCTCGAGCATGTTGTGGATGCGCTTGTGCACCTCCAGCAGGTCGAAGGGTTTGCTGATGAAGTCGCGCGCGCCCGCCTCCAGGGCGGCGATCTTGAAGCTCGGCTGCGCCGTCAGCGCCAGCACCGGCAGATAGCCGCCCTGTTCGATCTCCTTCAAGCCCTTCATGACCTGGAAACCGTTCAGCTCGGGCATCTGCAGGTCGAGCAGGATCAGGTCGTAGCAATGCTCGCGGTGCAGCGGGCAGACACGGCCCGGTTGCATGGTGGCGGTGACGTCGGTGTAGCCGGCGTCGCGGAGGATTTCCAGCATCAGATCGACGTTGTCGGGCGAGTCGTCGACGACCAGAATCTTGGCTTTCAATATCTCTTCTTGGCTCGGCATAATGGTCTCGGTCAATGCTGGAAAGGCGCCGCTCTGTGCGGCGTGGGCGGCGGTGGCGCGGCTGTGTCGATAGTGTAGCAAAGCCGGCCGTAGTTGCTTGTAGGACAGTACCGCGTCTCCGGGTAGGAGGCTCGGACTGGTTTTCTGGCAACACGGCGGCGGCGCCGCCGCGCCCTGCCGGCATTATAGGATGAGTCCGGCGGAGGGGGCGCGCGCCACGCGCGCCCGGGCTCAGCAGGCGTCGCGGTGGCAGACGGCGGCCAGGGTGGCGATCAGCTGCGCCGCCTCGACCGGTTTCGAGACGTGCGCCTGGAAGCCGATGGACAGGGCGCGCTGGCGGTCCTCCGGGCGGGCGAAGGCCGTCAGGGCGATGGCCGGCAGGGCGCCGCCGCGCTGCGCGCCGAGCGCGCGCACCAGGGTCAGCAGGTCGAAGCCGTCCACCTCGGGCATGCCGATGTCGCTGACCAGGGCGTCGGGGCGTTCGTTGAGCAGCAGTTGCAGGGCCTGGGCCGCGTCGGCCGCCTGGAACACCTCGGCGTTGCAATCGGTGAGGATGCGTTCGATCAGCTCGCGCGCGTCGGCCTCGTCGTCGACCACCAGCACCTTCAGGCGCGCCAGATCGCGCGCCGCCGGGTCCTCGGCGGCGGCCGGCGCCGCCGCGGAGGACCCGGCCAGCGGCAGCAGCAGCGTGAACGTGGCGCCCAGGCCTTCGCCGGGGCTGCTCACGCCGACCGTGCCGCCGTGCTGCTCGACGAGGTGCTTGACGATGGCCAGGCCCAGGCCCAGGCCGCCGTGCTTGCGCGTCGTCGAGGCGTCGGCCTGGCGGAAGCGCTCGAAGACGTGGGCGAGGAATTCCGCGCGGATGCCGATGCCGCTGTCGCTGACGCTGATCTCGGCGTGGCGCCCGAGCTGGCGCGCGGCGATGCGCACGGCGCCGTCCTTGGGCGTGAACTTCAGGGCGTTCGAGAGCAGGTTCCAGATCACCTGCTGCAGGCGGCTGGGGTCGCCCGCGATGGCGCCGACCTCGGCGCCGCAGCGGATCTCGAGGCGGATGTTCTTGGCGTCGGCGGCCGGGCGCAGCGCCTCGACGGCGGCGTCGATGACGCCGGCCGGGGCGACCGTCTGCATGTCCAGCAGCACCTTGCCGGCGGTGATGCGGCTCATGTCGAGCAGATCCTCGATCAACTGGGCCTGGGCGCGCGCGTTGCGCTCTATGCTTTGCAGGCCGCGCTGCAGGTCGGCCGGGTCGCGCGTGCCGCGGCGCAGCACCTGGGCCCAGCCGAGGATGGCCGACAGGGGCGTGCGCAGCTCGTGCGACAGGGTGGCGAGGAATTCATCCTTCATGCGGTTGCTGTGCTCGGCCTCGGCGCGCGCGCTGCGCTCGCTGTCGAGCAGCACCTTGCGCTCCTCGGAGGCCTGCTGGGCCGCCTCGTACAGGCGCGTGTTGTCGATCGCCACGGCGGCCTGGGCGGCGATGCCGCCGACGATGCGCTCGGTGCGCGCGCCGAACATGGCCGCCTCCGGGTGGCCCAGCAGCAGGCTGCCGATGCGCTGGCCGGAGCGCGACACGACCGGCACGGCCAGGCGGCTGCGCAGCGCGGCGGCGGCGGGCGCGCCGGGCAGCAGCGCCTCGGCGCCGCTGCCCGAGAGCGCCGTCAGCGGCGCGGCCGCGCCGCAGTAGAGCAGGGCGCCGCAGCGCGCCCCGCTGATGCGGGTGGCGGCGTCGCTGACCTCCTGCAGCAGGGCGCGCAGGTCGAGCGTGCCGGCCAGCGCCGTGCCGGTGCTGTTGAGCAGTTCGAGGATCGAGCTCTCCTCGCGCAGCGCCTCCTGCACGCGCTTGACCTGGTCGACGTCGGTGCTGGTGCCGAACCAGCGCAGCAGGCGCCCGGCGCCGTCGCGCACCGGATTGGCGCGCGTCAGGAACCAGCGGAACTGGCCGTCCGCGCCGCGGATCGGAAACTCCATCTCGAAGGGATCGCCGCTGCGCAGCGAGCGCTCCCAGCGCGCCAGCATCTGCTCCAGGCAGGCGCCGTCGTAGGGCGCCCGCCAGCCGGCGCCGATGGCCTGCTCCGGGGTCGTGCCGGTGTAGTCGTACCAGCGCTGGTTGTACCAGCTCATGGCGCCGTCGGCGTGGGCGATCCAGGCCAGTTGCGGGATCGAATTGGCCAGCGCGCGCAGCTCCTCCTCGCCCTGGCGCAGGGTGTCCTCGGCGGCCTTGCGCGGCGTGATGTCGCGCACCATGCCGCTCAGGCCCAGCAGGGCGGCGTCGTCGCCGTAGCTGGCGTGGCCGACGATGGAGAGCCAGCGCCGCGCGCCGTCGCGGCGCAGGGCGCGGCATTCGAGTTGATAGTCGCCGCCGCCGGCGTGCAGCTGGGCGAAGGCCAGGCGGGCCGTCTCGCGGTCGTCCTCGTGCAGGCGCGCGCGCAGGATGTGCCAGCTCACCGGCGTCGCCTGCGGCAGATCGAGCATCTCGGCGGCGCGCCGGCCCAGCGTGACCAGGTCGCTGGCGGCGTCCCAGCTCCAGTCGCCCAGCTGGCCGGCCGCCAGCGCCACCTGCAGGCGGGTGGCGCCCTCGCGCAGCGCGCGCTCGTCGGCCTTGCGTTGCGTGATGTCCTGCAGATAGCTGGTCAGGCCGTCGCCGGACGGATAGGCGCGCACCTCCAGCCAGCGCTTCAGCGGCAGGTGATAGAGCTCGAAGCCGACGCTTTCCTGGCGCTCCAGGGCGTGCCGGTACTGGGCCTCCAGCACGGTGCCGCGCAGTTCGGGCAGCGCCCGCCACAGATCCTGGCCCTCCAGCGCGGCGCGGCGCGCGCCGGCCGGGCGCAGCATGGCGTCGGCGCGGGCGTTGATGTAGTTGATGCGCCAGGCGCGGTCGACGCCGAGAAAGCCGTCGGTGATGCTCTCGAGCAGCTTGCCCATGCGTTCATTGGAAAGGCGCAGCGCCTCCCTGGCCTCGGCCGCGCCGCCGTCGCGCGGCGCCGCGCCGGCCTGCTGGCGGTCCGCCATCAACGGCTCCGCCGCGGCGTGGCGGAAGGGCGCGTGGCATCGCGGGTGGGCGCGGTCGGGAAAATCATGGTTGGGCGTCGGGGCAATCGTTGAGCGTCACGGCGGCGGCGCGATATGCGCAGCCTGGCGTGGGATTTCATTGTAGCCCCATCGCATCGAATTGATACGCACCATTGCGCGGGCGACTCAGTCCGGCGGGGCGGCGCCGTCCGGGCCGGCGTCAACGGCGTCGAGGGCGCGCCGCAACTGCGCCATGTCGTAGGGTTTCTGCAGGGAGGTGGCGGCGAACTCGATATGCCGCGTCAGCGTGTCGCCGAAGCCGGAGGCGAAGATGATGTGCAGGCCGGGCTGGCCGCGCAGGGCGTGGCGGGCCAGTTCGACGCCGGACATGCCGGGCAGGCCGACGTCGGTGAACAGCACCTCGATATCGCCGCCGGCGAGGATCTGCAGCGCCTCCTCGGCGCCGCCGACGGCGCGCACCTGGTGGCCGAAGGTGTGCAGCATTTCGCAGACCAGGAAGCGGGCGTCGGGATTGTCCTCCACCACCAGGACGCGCAGCGCCCGGTCCGGCGCGGCGGCGGGCGCGGAGCTGGGCGCGAGCGCGCACAGCACGCCGCGCACCTGGCCGGTTTCGTCGCACACCGGCGTGTAGTACAAGTCCAGCAGCAACTCGGTGGCGCCGCCGCCGCGCCAGATCTGCAGCGGCTGGCGGCGGTGGCGGGCCGCCTTGCCGGCCCAGACCGCCGCCAGCGCGGCGCCGCTCCAGCCCCATTCGGGCGGCAGCATGGCCGGGACGCGCCCGCCGGGCGCCGCCATGCGCTCGGCGCCGAGCAGGGCGACGTAGGCCTCGTTGTAGACCAGGATCTGCTCCGGGCCCCACATCAGCGCCTGCGCCAGCGGCGAGTTGAGCAGGAGGTCGACGCATAGGCGCAGGTGGTGCGGCCAGGCGGCCGGCGCGCCCAGGGCGCTGTCGGTCCAGTCGAAGGAGGCCGTTGTCGTTGCTTGTGCGCTGTCGCTTTGCATGCCGTATTGTTCTTTCCAAGAAATATGGCCGAATCCTACACTATACGCCTGCGCCGCTCTTTGATTCCGGCGGGGCGGCGGCGCGCGCGGCGCCGGGGCAAAAAAAAGCCCGCTGGTGAGAGCGGGCTAAGTCTATTTTCTTGGAGGAGAATAGAGGAGACAGGTGGATGATGCTGCGTTGCGGGATATAAAGCCAATGGTCTTTCATGATAATGATAATTAGTTTTCTGAATGACTGGCCGATGCGCTTGCCAGCGCCGGTCGAATTTGTCATCATGCCCGCTCACTATTCGTTCGCGCGGAAAGAAACCATGCCCACCATTGTCACGCACCGCAAGGTCAGGATCGTCATGCTGGAGGGGGGCGAAAGCATCGCCGCGCATTGCCGCCGCGGCGACATCGCCATCGTCGCCGACGCGGCCGGCTGGTGGATCCATTTCGTCGGCGCCGACGGCGCCCTCGACAGTTATGACGAGGCCTTCGCGACGCGCGACGCGGCCCTGTGGGCGGCCAAGGCGGCGGCCGAATACGGCCTGGAATAGGGCGCCGCGGCGGCCCGCCCAAGATAGTTGCCATTGGTGCTGGACAGGCGCCGCCGCAGTGCCTATAATCCTGCTTCTTTCGGGGGGCTAGCCCTCCGGTCTCCAGCGTCGGTGCCCTCAAGGACTGGTGGCGAGAGGCGAAAAGCGCAGGCTTTTCGGGTTGGAGAGAAGTCGCTTTCGCGGGGTGTTTTGCGGCGAAACGGACTAAACGGTTTTTAGAGTCGAACTTTTCAAAACGGACGGCATACGCTATAATGCGTTTTTTGCGGCTGTAGCTCAGTTGGATAGAGTACTTGGCTACGAACCAAGGGGTCGTGGGTTCAATTCCTGCCAGCCGCACCAGAATTTCGGGGGGGCAGATTGCAAAGTCTGCCTCCTCTTTTCTAAAGCAGTAAAGAAGTGCATATCGTTTTATTGCCCGCAGTGATGGGGTAATGAAGGCGGAATGGGTGTGTTACAATGTTTTTTTGCGGCTGTAGCTCAGTTGGATAGAGTACTTGGCTACGAACCAAGGGGTCGTGGGTTCAATTCCTGCCAGCCGCACCAGAATTTAATAAGACAGAGTCGTGGTTTTTTCTCTGTCGTTATCGCGGTAAATGTAATGCGTTTTACTTGTGGCGCGCCTTGCGAGGCGCTTGCGAGAAAAACGGCTTAACTAGTTTTTCGCGGCTGTAGCTCAGTTGGATAGAGTACTTGGCTACGAACCAAGGGGTCGTGGGTTCAATTCCTGCCAGCCGCACCAAAATTCGTAAGACGAAAAAGGTTCAGAGAGCGATCTCTGGATCTTTTTTTTCGTGCGCCCGGCAGGGCGCACTTACTTGGAGGTGAAAGTCCTCTACTCACCCGGCAAGGGGAAGAGTTAGCAGATGGCAAGTGTGTCGTGGGCGACTGCGAATCTGAAGGAAGCCGGAAGCAAAGCGCTGGCCTGACGAACAGGAAGCGGATATGAGGCGGCACGGCGGGGTGAGGCGGCCAATATCGTCAAAGCCCGAAACTTGCACGGAACGCCGTGACGTAAATCCGACAGGCATAAGCGTGAAGGAAAGTGCGTCATACACGGGGAGATCTGCAAGGGTGCCGAGGGCGACCTCAGTGCTACCGACATCGAAAGGTGGAGGGATGCCCATGCAGAAGTCAGCAGAGGCCATAGTAGGGGTCGGGAAGAACCGAAGGGCCGAACATTGAAAGCCGCGAGTAGGCGGCGGGACCACACGGAAAGTCGATGAAGGCAGAAGGTTCAAGAAGATTGAACGCCCGAGCGGTGGAATCGGCGCAGAACGCCGACGAAGCCGGCACGGGTGCCGAGGCCGACGTGACGACCCGCATGCGGACCAAAGCGGAGGAAGCGCGGAAAAGCGCGCTGATGGAAGCGGTGTGCGAACGCGGCAACCTGCAGCGCGCGTACCAACGGGTGGTCGAGAACAAAGGGGCGGCTGGAGTCGATGGCATAGGCGTCGCGGAATTCAAAGACCACTTGAAGCAACACTGGCCGACGATCAAGGCCAAACTGCTGGCGGGGGAGTACATACCCTCGCCGGTGCGCCGGGTGGACATACCGAAGCCGCAAGGCGGGGTCAGGACACTGGGCATACCGACGCTTGCGGATCGGCTGATCCAGCAAGCGACGCATCAGGTGCTCTCACCGATCTTCGAAGCGGAATTCTCGGCGTCGAGCTACGGCTTTCGGCCGGGGAAGAACGCCCATCAAGCGGTCAAGGCGGCGCAGCAGTACGTCGCCAGCGGCCGGCGGGTGGTGGTGGACATGGACTTGGAGAAATTCTTCGACCGCGTCAACCACGATCTGCTGATGGAGAAACTCTCGAAGAAGGTCGGTGACGGACGAGTGCTGTGCCTCATCCGACGGTACCTGGAAGCGGGCATGATGGCAGAAGGGGTTGTTTCCCCACGGACGCAGGGCACGCCGCAAGGTGGGCCGTTAAGTCCGCTGCTATCGAATATTCTGCTGACGGGACTGGATCGGGAACTGGAACGCCGGGGCCACGCCTTCTGCCGCTACGCTGACGATTGCAACATCTATGTCAGAAGCCGACAGGCGGGGGAACGGGCGATGGCGAGCATTACCCGGTTTCTGGCGGACAAGCTCAAGCTCACGGTGAATCTGGCCAAGAGCGCGGTGGCGAGTCCGTGGGAGAGGAAGTTTCTGGGCTACAGCCTGAGTTGGCACCGGGCTCCGAAACTACGCATTGCGCCGGCCAGCTATCAACGGCTGGAAACGCGCGTGCGTGAAGTACTCAAAAGTGCGAGAGGGTGCAGCCTGAGCACGGTCATCACCCGACTCAACCCGCTACTGCGTGGCTGGATGGCCTACTTTCGGCTGTCCGAGACCAAGAAGGCGCTGGAAGAGCTGGACGGCTGGATCAGGCACAAGCTGCGCTGTATTCTTTGGCGACAGTGGAAGCGCCCGTATACTCGTGCCATGAACCTGATGAAGGCCGGACTGAAGGAGGAGCGGGCGTTTCGCTCGGGCCTCAACCAACGCGGGCCGTGGTGGAACAGTGGCGCAAGCCACATGAACCAAGCCTTCCCGAAGTCGTTCTTTGATCGTTTAGGTCTGGTGTCGCTCGTCGATACGATGCGCCGACTCCAGTGTGTTCAATGAACCGCCGGATGCGGAACCGCACGTC
>NZ_JANXMI010000266.1 GCF_025354735.1 Rugamonas sp. | reverse complement strand
TTAACGCTTTATTTTTCCGACAGCATATAGCCTACACTACGCACGGTCTTGATCAGGTGCTCGGCCTCCTTCAAGGCCTTGCGCAGCCGCAGCACGTGGACGTCGACGGTGCGCTCCTCGATCACCACATGGTCGCCCCATACCTTGTCGAGCAGCTGGCTGCGCGAGAACACCCGTTCCGGATGCGCCAGCAGGAACTTCAGCAGCTTGTACTCGGCATGGCCGATGTCGATCTTCTGCTCGTCCATCAACACCGTGCAGCTGACCGGGTCCAGCATCACATTGGCCGCACGCATGGTGGCCTGCGCATGCTCGGGGCTCTTGCGGCGCAGCAGCGCCTTGGCGCGCGCCAACAGCTCGCGCGGCGAGAACGGCTTGGTGACATAGTCGTCGGCGCCGCTGTTGAGACCCGCCAGCTTGTCTTCTTCCATGCTCTTGGCGGTCAGCATGATGACCGGAATTTCATTGAACTGGCGGTCGGAACGGATGCGCGCCAGCAGGCGCAGGCCGGTCTGGTCGGGCAGCATCCAGTCCAGCAGGATCAGTTGCGGGGTCTTGGTCTGGATGAAGTCCCAGGCCTCGGAACAGCTTTGCACGGCGCAGCAGTTCCAGCCTGCCTCGCGCAGCGAAAACGTCACCAGCTCGACAATGGCTGGCTCGTCTTCGACGATCAGTACGGTAGTTTTATCGGATGCCATTTTTCTCTTTTGTATTTCTTACTGCGCCTGCTCAGGCACATCGTCCGGTATCGGTGCGGTCTTGGTGTGGCGGATGTCCTTGCCTTCGACGACGTAGATGACGTATTCGGCGATGTTCTTGGCGTGATCGCCGATGCGCTCGATCGCCTTGGCGACCCACAGCGTGTCCAGCGCGGCCGAGATTGTACGCGGATCTTCCATCATGAAGGTGATCAGATTGCGCATGATCGAACGGAACTCGTGGTCGATCACGGCGTCCTGGGCGATCAGCTGCAAGGCCTGGCGGCCGTCGTTGCGGGCGAAGGCGTCGAGCGCGTCGTGCAGCATGTCGCTGGCGCTGTTGGCGATGCCGCGCACCATTTCGTAATGGTTGACGGTGACGGCGCCGCGGCCGTGCAGGGCCTTGGCGGTGCGGGCGATCTTGGTCGCTTCGTCGCCGATGCGTTCGAGGTCGGTGATGACCTTGATGGTGGCCATGATGGTGCGCAAATCGTTGGCGGCCGGCTGGCGGCGCACAATCAGGTGGCTGCAGGCGTCGTCGAGCGACACTTCGAGCTGGTTGACGGTGTCGTCCTCACGCATGACGCGGTCGGCGCGCTCCGGATTGCCGATGCGGAAGCAGGTCATGGCGTCGAGGAACTGGGTCTCGACGATGCCGCCCATCAACAATACCTTGGAGCGGATCGCTTCGAGTTCGTGGTCATACTGCTTGGATGAATGCTCGCCTATCATGCTGGTCTCTCCGGAAACGATTTATATAGTTTAATTAGTTTATACAGTTTACACGATCAGGCGCGCCGGCCTGAACCTTGGCATCAGCCGAAGCGGCCGGTGATGTAATCCTGGGTTTCCTTGCGGGCCGGATTCATGAAGATCTGGTCGGTTTCGCCGAATTCGACCAGTTCGCCCAGATACATATAGGCCGTGTAGTCGGAGCAGCGCGCCGCCTGCTGCATATTGTGGGTGACGATGGCGATGGTGTAATCCATTTTCAGTTCGGAGATCAGCTCTTCGACCTTCGAGGTCGAGATCGGGTCCAGCGCCGACGTCGGCTCGTCGAGCAGCAGCACGTCCGGCTTGACGGCGACGCCGCGCGCGATGCACAGGCGCTGCTGCTGGCCGCCCGACAGCGACAGGCCGCTCTTGCTCAGCTTGTCCTTCACCTCGGTCCACAGCGCGGCCTTCTTCAGCGCCCATTCGACGCGCTCGTCCATCTCGCCCTTGGACAGGTCTTCATACAGGCGCACGCCGAAGGCGATGTTGTCGTAGATCGACATCGGGAACGGCGTCGGCTTCTGGAACACCATGCCCACCTTGGCGCGCAACATGTTGACGTCCTGGTCGCCGTCGAGGATGTTCTTGCCGCGGTAGATGATGGAACCCTCGGCGCGCTGGCCCGGGTACAGGTCGTACATGCGGTTGAGCGTGCGCAGCAGCGTCGACTTGCCGCAGCCGGACGGGCCGATGAAGGCCGTGACCTGCTTTTCATGGATGTCGAGGTGGACGTTGGTCAGGCTCTGCGTTTTACCGTAAAAGAAATTCAGTCCCGAAATCTCGATGGTCTTGCGCTTGGCGGTCATGGCGGCGTTTTTTCCGTTGGTCAGTTGCGTATTCATGGTCGGTCGCTTATGGAAATATTGGTCAGTTCGGGATTTTTTGGCTGAACAGCGTGCGCGACAGGATGTTCAGCGCCAGCACGCTGAAGGTCACGAGCAGCGCGCCGCCCCAGGCCAACGAACGCCAGTTGTCGTAGGGGCTCATCGCGAACTGGTAGATCACCACCGGCAGGTTGGCGATGGGCGCGTTCATGTCGGCGCTGAAGAACTGGTTGTTCAGGGCCGTGAACAGCAGCGGCGCGGTTTCCCCGGAAATGCGGGCCAGCGCCAGCAGCACGCCGGTGACCACGCCGGCCTTGACGGCGCGCAGGCGCACCAGCATCGCCACCTTCCAGCGCGGCGCGCCGAGGGCGAAGGCCGCTTCGAGCAGGCTGTTGGGCACCAGGCGCAGCATATTGTCGGTGGTGCGCACCACCACCGGCACGGCGATCAGGGCCAGCGCGATGGTGCCGGCGAAACCGGAAAAGTGGTGGGCGTGGGCCACGTACAGGGCGTAGACGAACAGGCCGATGACGATGGACGGCGCCGACAGCATGATGTCGGTGACGAAGCGGGTCACGCTGGCGACCTTGTTTTCCTCGCCGTATTCGGCCAGGTAGATGCCGGCCAGGATGCCGATCGGGGTGCTGATGGCGGTCGACAGGCCGACCAGCATCAGGCTGCCGACGATGGCGTTGATCAAGCCGCCACCCTCGCTGCCCGGCGCCGGCGTGTCGTGCGTGAACATGTCGACGCTGAGCGCGCCGAAGCCCTTGTAGAGCAAGGTGCCCAGTATCCAGATCAAAAAGGCCAGGCCGATCGACATGGCGAACACCGACAGGGCGATGCCGACGCGGTGCACCATCAGGCGCTTGCGGTAGACGGGGTTGATGACGGCTTTGGTAGCGGCGGAGTTCATTATTTGACGCCTTCCTTGCGGGACATTCCGGCCAGCATCAGCTTGGCGGCGGACAGGACGATAAAGGTGATGACGAACAGTATCAGCGCCAGCGCGTACAGCGACGACACGTGCAGCGGCGTTTCGGCTTCGGCGAATTCGTTGGCCAGGGTCGAGGCGATCGAGTTGCCGGCCGAGAACAGCGACCACGACAGCGAGTTGGCGTTGCCGATGACGAAGGTGACGGCCATGGTTTCGCCCAGCGCGCGGCCGAGGCCCAGCATGACGCCGCCGACCACGCCGGACTTGGTGTAGGGCAGCACGATCTTGCGCACCACTTCCCAGCGCGTGCAGCCGAGGCCGTAAGCGGATTCCTTCAGCACGGCCGGCACGATCTCGAACACGTCGCGCATCACCGAGGAAATGAAGGGGATGATCATGACGGCCAAAATCAGGCCGGCGGTCAGGATGCCGATGCCCATGGTCGGGCCGCTGAACAGCTGGCCGATAATGGGGATGTGGCCCAGCGTGTGCTTCAGCAGCGGCTGCACATAGTCTCCGAACAGCGGCGCGAACACGAACAAGCCCCACATGCCGTAGATGATGGACGGCACGCCGGCCAGCAGCTCGACGGCCGTGCCCATCGGGCGGCGCAGCCACGGCGGGCAGATTTCGGTCAGGAACAGGGCGATGCCGAAGCTGACCGGAAAGGCGATCAGCAGCGCGATGCCGGACGTGGCCAGGGTGCCGACGATGGCGATCAGGGCGCCGTATTTGTCGTTGACCGGGTCCCACTCGACGGTGGTGATGAAGCTCGGCCCGAATTCCTTGAATGCCGGCCAGGCGCCGAGGATCAGCGAGGCGATGATGCCCAGCAGCACCAGCAGCACCGACAGCGCGAACGTCATCGTCACTTTATGGAAAATGAAATCCTGCGCGCGCTGCTTGCGCATGGTGCGGTGCATGGCGTTCTGCGCGGTCTGGCTCACGGTGGACTCCGGCACGGGGATCGAAGAGGTAGTCATTTCAGCGCTCATAAGTATTCTCTTTGGTGACTCTTTGGTGTTCTTTTACTTCAGATGCAGGCTAGCCTGCGCCGCCCTTTCGAGCGGCG
>NZ_JANXMI010000260.1 GCF_025354735.1 Rugamonas sp. | reverse complement strand
TGGGCCTGTTCGACGATCCGGCCCAGTACTTCGGCCACCTGAACGACGAACTGCTGCGCGCCACCCGCCTGGTGGTCGATACCGGCATGCACGCGCAAGGCTGGAGCCGCGAGCAAAGCATCCAGTACATGCACGACACGCTGGGCTACGACAACTCCGCCAAGACCGAGACCGAGCGCTACATGGCCTGGCCGGGCCAGGCGCTGGGCTACAAGATCGGTTCGCTGAAGATACTGGAATTGCGGCACCGCGCGGAGCGGGCGCTGGGGAATAAATTCAGCCTGCCCAAGTTCCACGAAGTGGTGCTGAGCGACGGCACCTTGCCGCTCAGTTTGCTGGAAGTGAAAGTGGATCGGTGGATCGCCTCGCAAAAATAAGCGCTCCGTAATCCATTGAGCATGGCCCGGCGAATTTCTGCCGGGCCATTTTTTTACCAATGCACGCGGCCTATCAACATATCGCGAAACATCACCCAATCACCGAGCAGGCTGAACAGGGGATATTTGAATGTGGCCGGACGGTTATGCTCAAAGAAGAAATGGCCGATCCAGGCGAAGCCGTAGCCTATCACCGGTATCCACCACAGCAGATTCCACGTGCCGCTGACCACGGCGGCAAGCAGAAATAAAATAATCAGACTGGAACCGGTGAAGTGCAAGCGCCGACAAATGGCATTACTATGCTCGTTCAAATAAAATGGATAGAATTCTTTGAATGTCCGATAACGCGCTGAGTCAGCCTTATTTTCCATGTCTATGTCTCCGCGTATTTTATTGAATGCACTTCAGATTTCCGCCGCCTTTATTGCATTCAAATTGGTTTCATCACCCAATACGAAAATCTTTTGTTCATGCAGCACCTGCAAAATAAAAGGCTGCTGTTCCCGCAAGCGCCGTTTAAAGTCCGGCACCGAATATAAGTTGGGACTGATTTTACGGCGCAATATACGCTCGGCCACCGGCAAGCGCGACAGCAATTCGCCATAGCTGGTATTGTCGCCTATCAGTAATAACTCGATATTCGTTTCCATGGCCTCGTGCTCCTTGGCCGTCGCGCCATAGACGAAGGCCACGGTCAGCGCGCTCGACAAAGGCGACAGCGCCGAATTGAGCACGCTGACCAGACCGAAGGTTTTCTTCACCAGCCCGCACAGTTCCGCATACACCATGCAATCCTTGTTCGGCCGGAACTGGCGCACATTGCCGATGCGCTCAGAAACGATGAGACCGCTGTCGTGCAGGCGCTTCAGCTCGCGCTGGGCGGATGCGCTGCCCAAGCCGGTGAGCCGCATGATCTCATTCAGATGGTAGCCCTGGTTGACGCGCACAAATAGCAGTCCCAGCAGCTTTTGCTGGGCGGGAGTGAAGAGGGCTTGGGCTATCATAAGCTAAATATTAGAATGTATGAACTGAAAGTTGGCATGAAAACCGTAAAATTTCGACATTACTTTCGGCTTTCGCCCCGCCGCAAGCCCTGCCGCTCAACTCTACCTGAAATGGCCAGGGCGCTCCATCTTACTTTGCTACGGTACGCCGCCGCTTCGACGCGATCGGGCGCCGCCGCGCCGCTGGCGCCGGCCCCGCCTACGCGCCAATAATTGGTGCGACGGCCGGTCGCCCGCTCCCGCCCTGCCTGATCCGTTTGCGCCGCAGTCGAATGGAATAAGCGGCAGGTATATATTTGCTTGGATTAATAAGGTGTCAATCCTGGCGGCTGCATATATTGAATCACGCACAACGATATTCGATTATTGCGCACATAAAAAAACGGCACCCGAAGGTGCCGTTCTCATTCGCGCTTTTAACGCTGAATTAAAGCTGAGTTATTACGCTTCGTCGCCGCCGCTATGCTGTGCCGCAATCGAAGCCGCTTCGATTGCTTCCAGTTCGCCGGCCATCGAGGCTTTCTCGGCTTGCAGCAGGGCTGCGCGCTCTTCCACTTCCCACGCTTCTTTTTCTTTGCGTGCGCGGTGGAATGCCAGACCCGTACCGCCAGGAATCAGACGACCGACGATGACGTTTTCTTTCAAACCGCGCAGGCCATCGCGCTTGCCCATGATGGCGGCTTCGGTCAGAACGCGGGTGGTTTCCTGGAACGATGCGGCCGAGATAAACGAATCGGTCGACAGCGATGCCTTGGTAATACCCAGCAAAACGTTTTCGTAGGTAGCGGGAATCTTGTTTCCGGCTTCCATCAGATCGTTCTGGTCCAGCAGTTCCGAACGCTCAACCTGCTCGCCAACGATATAGTTGGTGTCGCCGGCATTAACGATCTGAACCCGACGCAGCATCTGACGCACGATGACTTCGATGTGCTTGTCGTTAATCTTTACGCCTTGCAGACGGTACACGTCCTGCACTTCGTCAACGATGTAACGCGCCAGCGCTTCGATACCCAGCAGACGCAGAATGTCTTGCGGATCGGCCGGGCCGTCGACAATCATCTCGCCCTTGTTCACCACTTGGCCGTCGTGAACCAGCACTTGCTTGTCCTTGGTGATCAAGAACTCGTGCTTGTTGCCGTCCATGTCGGTGATTTCCAGACGCTGCTTGCCCTTGGTTTCCTTACCGAATGCAACGGTACCCGTAACTTCGGCCAACATACCCGCATCCTTCGGCGAACGTGCCTCGAACAGCTCGGCAACCCGTGGCAGACCACCGGTAATGTCACGGGTTTTCTGCGATTCGGTCGGGATACGTGCCAGCACTTCGCCGACCGATACCGCCTGGCCGTCTTTGACCATGATCAGCGCGCCGACCTGGAAGCCGATGGCCACCGAGTGTTCGGTGCCGGCGATCTTGACTTCTTCGTTGGCGTCGTTCAACAGTTTGACCTGTGGACGCAGCGTTTTGGTCAAAGAACCGCGACGTTTCGCATCGATGACGACCAAAGTCGACAGACCGGTGACTTCATCGACCTGACGGGCCACGGTGACGCCTTCTTCGACGTTCTCGAAGCGCACCAGACCGGCGTACTCGGTGATGATAGGACGGGTCAGCGGATCCCACGTCGCCAGGGCCGTACCGGCCTTGATGACCATGCCATCCTTGACGATCAGCGTCGCGCCGTAAGGCACTTTATGACGCTCGCGCTCACGGCCGTGGTCGTCGGTGATCAACACTTCGCCGGAACGGGAAATGACGATCTGCGAACCCTTGCCGTTGGTAACATAACGCATGGTCGAGGTGAAACGGATGGTACCGTTCGACTTCGCTTCCACCGACGATGCCACCGCCGCACGCGACGCCGCACCACCAATGTGGAAGGTACGCATGGTCAGCTGGGTACCCGGCTCACCGATCGATTGCGCGGCGATCACGCCGACCGCTTCGCCGGAGTTGACCAGCACGCCACGGCCCAGATCGCGGCCATAGCACTTGGCGCACAGGCCGAAGCGCGTGTCGCAGGTCAGCGGCGTGCGCACTTT
The DNA here is from genome assembly GCF_025354735.1 of Rugamonas sp. Classification (GTDB taxonomy): domain Bacteria; phylum Pseudomonadota; class Gammaproteobacteria; order Burkholderiales; family Burkholderiaceae_D; genus Rugamonas. Next base: position 739 of record NZ_JANXMI010000260.1, on the reverse strand, counting down.
GACTTCGTCGATCGACAGGCGTTCGATTTCCTCGACCATGTCTTCGTCGAGCAGGGTGCCGGCTTCGTACAGCGTTTCCTGGGTTTCAGGATTGACGACGTCGTTGACGGTCACGCGGCCGAGGATACGGTCGCGCAGCGCTTCGATGACTTCACCGCCTTCGACCATCGCCTTCATCAGCGCGCCGTTGGTGGTGCCGCAATCGTCGGCGATGACGACCAGATCCTGGGTCACGTCGACCAGACGACGGGTCAGATAACCCGAGTTCGCGGTTTTCAGCGCCGTATCGGCCAGACCTTTACGAGCGCCGTGGGTCGAAATGAAGTACTGCAACACGTTCAGACCTTCGCGGAAGTTCGCGGTGATCGGCGTTTCGATAATCGAACCATCCGGTTTCGCCATCAGACCACGCATACCGGCCAACTGGCGAATCTGGGCCGCGGAACCGCGGGCGCCGGAGTCGGCCATCATGTAAATGGCGTTGAACGATTCCTGCGTCGACTTGGTGCCGTCGCGCTTGATGACGTCTTCCACTTTCAGCTGGTCCATCATGGCCTTGCCGACTTCGTCCGAGGTCTTGCCCCAGATGTCGACGACCTTGTTGTAACGCTCGCCGGCCGTGACCAGGCCCGAAGCGTACTGCTGCTCGATCTGCTTGACTTCCTGTTCGGCGGCGGCGATCAGCGTGACTTTTTGCGGCGGTACCAGCATGTCGTCGACGCAGATCGAAATACCGGCG
>NZ_JANXMI010000140.1 GCF_025354735.1 Rugamonas sp. | reverse complement strand
TAGCCGCCGAGCGCAGTCTGGATCGCAAACTGGCCCGGCGCGTTGGCGCACAAACGCATCGAGGACAGCATGTTGAGGCCCTCGATGTAATCTTTCGCATGTCTTTTTTCGCCCGACACCACCATCCAGCCGGAGCGGTAGCCGCAGGAGCGGTAATTTTTCGACAGGCCGTTGAAGGTGACGAACAGCACGTCGTCGGCCAGCGAGGCCAGCGACACGTGCCTGGCCTCGTCGTACAGCACCTTGTCGTAGATTTCGTCGGCGAACACGATCAGCTGATGCTGGCGCGCCAGTTCGACGATTTGCAGCAGCACCTCGACCGGATACAGCGCGCCGGTCGGATTGTTCGGGTTGATGACGACGATGCCGCGCGTGTTCGACGTGATCTTGGAGCGCATGTCGGCGATGTCGGGATACCAGTCGGACTGTTCGTCGCACAGATAGTGCACCGGCTTGCCGCCGGACAGGCTAACGGCGGCCGTCCACAGCGGATAGTCGGGCGCCGGCACCAGCACCTCGTCGCCGGTGTTGAGCAGCGCGTTGACCGACATGACGATCAGCTCGGAGGCGCCGTTGCCGAGGTAGATATCGTCGATGCCGACGCTGGCGATGTTCTTGCTCTGCGTGTAGTGCATGACGGCCTTGCGCGGCGCGAACATGCCCTTCGAGTCCGTGTAGCCGGCCGCGTTGTGCAGGTTCAATATCATGTCCTGCACGATCTCGTCGGGCGGATCGAAGCCGAACACGGCCAGATTACCGATGTTGAGCTTGGTGATCTTGTGGCCTTCGTCCTCCATCTGCTTGGATTTCTCCAAGACCGGACCGCGGATGTCGTAGCAGACGTCCGCCAATTTATTCGATTTCTGTATCGGTCGCAAAGTAAATCCCTGTTCTATACGCAGCTACACGCAGTCCAACGCCCCGGCCGCACACGGTCCATGCGCCATTGCCAAAGGCCCATTCTGCCGAAAGCATCCCATTTAATCAACCTTTCGGGGCGAACCGTCCGGGAAAAACGCTACAATGGCGCTTCTTTTGCCGCCCGAACAACGCGCACAGCACGCCAGTCACCGCCATCGTCCAACCATCGATTCCACAGATTACGCCCATGAAGCTCCATGCCAGCAGCACCCAACAATACCAGACCGTCACCGGCTACGACGAAAGCGGTGTCGAAGTGAACGCCGAACGCTACAACTACAGCCTGATCGTGATGCCGGAAATGGCGCCGCGTGCCTGGCCGGTGGCCGCCTTCGAGGACTTGACGGCGGCCCATTTCGAGCAAATTCTGGCCGACGCGCCCGACGTCGTCATCCTCGGCACCGGCGCGCGCCAGCGCTTCGTCCATCCCAAGCTGACGGCGGCGCTGACGATGCGCCGCATCGGCGTCGACTGCATGGACACCCAGGCCGCCTGCCGCACCTACAACATCCTGATGGGTGAAGGCCGCAAGGTCACGCTGGCCCTCGTCATCGCGGCCCCCCTGGCGGCAGGCAGCGCCGACTGATGAACAACGACCTGTATAACGCCAAGAAAATCGTCTGGCCGCTGCTGGCCGCCTTCGCCATCGTGTGGCTGTACGTGCTCGGCATCCGCACCCTGGTGCCGCCCGACGAGGGCCGCTATGCCGAAATGGCGCGCGAAATGCTCGCCTCCGGCGACTGGGTCACGACGCGCCTGAACGGCATCAAATACTTTGAAAAGCCGCCCCTGCAAACGTGGATGAACGCGCTGTCCTTCGCCGTCTTCGGCCTCGGCGAATGGCAGGCGCGCCTGTGGACGGGCCTGTGCGGCCTGCTCGGCGTGGTCTTGACCGGCTACACCGGCGCCCGCGTGTTCGGCGCCCGCGTCGGCTTCTACGCCGCGCTGGCGCTGGGGTCCAGCCTGTTCTGGGTGGCCGCCGGCCAGTTCAATTCGCTCGACATGGGCTTGTCCGGCATGATGACGCTGGCCCTGTGCGGCCTCCTCATCGCCCAGCGCGACCAGGCCACCGAGGCCGAGCGCCGCAACTGGATGCTGGTCTGCTGGGCCGGCATGGCGCTGGCGATCCTGGCCAAGGGCCTGATCGGCGTCGTGCTGCCGGGCGCCGTGCTGGTGCTCTACACGCTGGCCGCGCGCGACTGGGCGATCTGGAAGCGTCTGCACCTGGTCAAGGGACTGCTGCTGTTCTTCGCCATCGTCGCGCCGTGGTTCGTGCTGGTGGCGCTGCGCAATCCGGAGCAGCCGCACTTCTTCTTCATCCATGAACACTGGGACCGCTTCTTCCTCAAGGAACACCACCGCGAAGGCGCGTGGTATTACTTCCTCATCCTGCTGGTCCCCGGCATCTTGCCGTGGCTGGGCGTGCTGCTGCAAAGCCTGTTCGCCGCCACCAAACGCGACGTGCGCAGCACCTTCCAGCCCCGGCTGATGATTTTGACCTGGGCCGTGTTCATCTTCTTCTTCTTCAGCTACTCGAACTCCAAGCTGCCCGGCTACACGCTGCCGGTGTATCCGGCGCTGGCGCTGCTGATCGCCGCCTATCTGGAACACGCCTCGCGCCGCAGCCGCATGGTGGCGGCCGGCCTGGTGCTGCTGGGCGGACTGGCCGGCATGGCCGCCGTGCCGCTGATCGCCAGGGTCGCCACCAACACGGCGCTGGAAAAGAACTTCCTGATCGCCTACCAATCGTGGGTGCTGGCCGCCGCCATGATCGCCGCCGCCGGCGGCGCGCTGGCGCTGCTGCACGCGCGCCAGCTGCGGCGCGACGCCACCGTGCTGACGCTGGCCTGCGCCGGCTTCATCGCCACCCAGCTGATTTTGGCCGGCAACGAACCGTATGGAAAAATGCGCTCCGGCCGCGCGCTGGCGCACGCCATGCGCGCCGAGCTCGGCCCCGACACCAAGCTCTATTCGGTCGCAACCTACGACCAGGCGCTGACGTTCTACGCCCGCCACACGGCCATCCTGGTCGACTATACCGATGAATTCAGGTTCGGCCTGGAGCAGCAGCCGGAGCTGGCGCTGCCGACCATCGACGCCTTCGTCGCCCAGTGGCGCGCCGACGCGCAGCATGGCGTCAAGGATCTGGCCATCATCGAGGCCGACAACTACCGCAAGCTGCAGGCGCAGGGCGTGCCGATGCGCGTCGTCACCGAAGATCCGCGCCGCATGGTCGTCGCCAACATTTAATCCCTCACGTTCATCCCACCGCCCTTTATGAATTTAGCCACTTTCACTTTATTGTTCACCGGCGTCATGCTCAACGCCATGGCCCAGCTGCTGCTCAAGGCCGGCGCCGGCGCCGTCGGCGAAATCCATTTGACGATGCAGAACTGGTTCAGCGTCGGCCTCAAGGTCGCGACCCAGCTGCCCATCATCGGCGGCCTGAGCTGCTATGTGCTGTCGGTGGTGGTGTGGATCATCACGCTGTCGCGCGTCGACCTGTCGCTGGCCTACCCGATGCTGTCGCTCGGCTACGTGGTGGCCGCCGCCGGCGCCTGGTACTTTTTCGGCGAAGCCGTGTCGCTCCAGCGCCTGGCCGCCATCGGCGTGATCCTGGCCGGCGTGGCGCTGCTGGCGCGCACCTGAGGCGCCCGCCCAACCTAACAATTTAGCCTGATAAATCGATATAGATTTAAAATGTGCCCATATTTTTGAGCGAAAAAAACATGACCTCCGCCTTGCCCAAGCTACCCTTCCTCCCCTTCTCGAAGCCCACCATCGATGAAGCCACCATCGCCGCCGTCGGCGAGGTGCTGCGTTCGGGCTGGATCACCAGCGGCCCGAAAGTGGCGGCGTTCGAGGCCCGGCTGTCCGAGTATTTCGGCGGCCGGCCGGTGCGCACCTTCAATTCCGGCACCTGCACCATGGAGATCGCCTTGCGCATCGCCGGCATCGGCGCCGGCGATGAAGTCATCACCACCTCGATTTCCTGGGTGGCCACGGCCAACGTCATCATCGAAGTGGGCGCCACGCCGGTGTTCGCCGACATCGACCCGGTCACCCGCAATATCGACCTCGACAAGGTCGAGGCGGCGATCACGCCCCGCACCAAGGCCATCATCCCGGTGTATTTATCGGGCCTGCCGGTCGACATGGACCGCCTCTACGCCATCGCGAAAAAATACCATCTGCGCGTGATCGAGGACGCGGCCCAGGCCTTCGGCTCCGAGTGGCGGGGCCGGCGCATCGGCGCCTTCGGCGACTTCGTCTCGTTCAGCTTCCAGGCCAATAAAAACCTCACCACCGGCGAAGGCGGCTGCCTGGTGCTGAACAACGCCGACGAAGCGCGCCTGGCCGAAAAATACCGCCTGCAGGGCGTGACCCGCAGCGGCATCGACGGCATCGACGTCGACGTCCTCGGCGGCAAATACAATATGACGGACATCACGGCCGCCATCGGCCTGGGCCAGTTCGCCAACATCGACAAGGTGACGGCGCAGCGCCGCGCGCTGGCGCGCCACTACTTCGCCCAGTTCGGCGCCGACTTCGAGGCGCAGTCCGGCGCCCAGCTGCCGGTGGCCGATTTCGAGAACAGCAACTGGCATCTGTTCCAGATCATCTTGCCGGACGACGGCCCCGGCACCCGCGCGCGCTTCATGCAGCGCATGGCCGAGCAGCAGATCGGCACCGGCTACCACTACGCGCCCATCCACCTGTTCACCATGTACCGCGAACGCGGCTTCACCGAGGGCATGTTCCCGGTCTCCGAAAAAATCGGCCGCCTGACGGTGACGCTGCCGATGTTCTACGCCATGACCACGGCCGACGTGGAGCGCGCCGTCGCCGCCGTGAAAACGATTTTGATCCAACGATGAACGACGCGTCCATGAATTCAGCCATCACCTCCGCCAACCCTCCAGCCATCACGCCCGCGATGAGGCCGGAACTGTCCATCGTCATTCCGATCTACAACGAGCAGGCCGGCTTGCAGGCGCTGTTCGACCGCCTCTATCCGGCGCTCGACGCCATGCAGACCACGTATGAAATCGTGTTCGTCAACGACGGCAGCCGCGATAATTCGGTGTCGATTTTGGCCGAGCAGTTCCGCAAGCGGCCCGACGTCACGCGCGTGGTGCTCTTCAACGGCAACTACGGCCAGCACATGGCGATCCTGGCCGGCTTCGAGGCGTCGCGCGGCGACATCATGGTGACGCTGGACGCCGACCTGCAAAATCCGCCGGAGGAAATCCACCATCTGGTGGCCAAGATCCGCGAAGGCTACGACTACGTCGGCTCGATCCGCCGCAAGCGCCAGGATTCGGCCTGGCGCACCTACGCGTCCAAGGCCATGAACGCGCTGCGCGAAAAAATCACTAACATCAAGATCACGGACCAGGGCAATATGCTGCGCGCCTACGGCCGCAACGTCATCGACCTGGTCAACCAGTGCGCCGAGGTCAATACCTTCGTGCCGGCGCTGGCCTACCGCTTCTCGCGCAAGCCGACCGAGATCACCGTCGAACACGAGGAACGGTCGGCCGGCGAATCGAAGTACTCCCTGTACAGCCTGATACGCCTGAATTTCGACCTGGTCACCGGCTTCTCGCTGGTGCCGCTGCAAATCTTTTCGATGCTGGGCATGATGCTGGCGGTCGGCTCCGGCCTGCTGGTGTTCATCCTCGTGATACGCCGCCTGTTCCTGGGCGCCGAGGCCGAGGGCGTGTTCACGCTGTTCGCCATCGCCTTCTTCTTCATGGGCGTGATTTTGTTCGGGATCGGCCTGCTGGGCGAATACGTGGGGCGCATCTTCCAGCAAGTGCGGGCCCGCCCGCGCTACGTGGTGCAGACCATCTTGCAGCACCAGGCCGGCGAGTCGCAGCACGCGGCCGACGCCGCCGCCGCCGCGGTGGAAAAACGCACGGTGGGACGCTGATGAGCGCCAACCTCACCATCGTCCCGACGGCGCCGCCGCCGCGCCGGCGCGCCGTCGTTTTCGCCTACCACAACGTCGGCGTGCGCTGCCTGAAGGTGCTGCTGGCCGGCGGCGTCGATGTCGCGCTGGTGGTCACGCATGAAGACAGCGCCGACGAAAACATCTGGTTCGAATCCGTCATCTCGCTGTGCCAGAGCGCCGGCATCGCCTACGTCACGCCGGCCGACGCCAGGTCGCCCGAGCTGCTGGAGCAGGTGCGCGCCGCCGCGCCGGACCTGATGTTCAGCTTCTATTATCGGCACATGCTGCCGGCCGCCCTGCTCGACGTGGCGCCCGCCTTCAATATGCACGGCTCGCTGCTGCCGCAGTTCCGCGGCCGCGCGCCGGTCAACTGGGCGGTGCTGCACGGCGCCGACGTCACCGGCGCCACGCTGCACGAAATGACGGTCAAGCCGGACGCCGGCGCCATCGTCGCGCAGATGGAGGTGCCCATCCTGCCGGACGACACCGCGTTCGAAGTGTTCGGCAAGGTCACGGTGGCGGCCGAGCAGGCGCTGTGGCGGGTGCTGCCCGCGCTGCTGGCCGGCAGCGCGGCGCGCCTGCACAACGACTTGACGCAGGGCGGCTACTTCGGCGGACGCAAGCCGGAGGATGGCCGCATCGACTGGTCGCAGCCGGCGCAGCAGGTTTACAATCTGCACCGCGCCGTCGCGCCGCCCTACCCCGGCGCCTTCACCGACGTCGGCGGCGTGCGCTATGTGATCGGGCGGGCCCGCCTGCACGGCCATTACGGCGGCAAACACGAGGGCGGCCAGCGCGCCGCCGATGGTGGCCAAACAAGCAATGTTGTATCGCTAAGTTTGCCACCGGGCTTGACAGTAGTGGATAATTGCATCTTTGGCGTGTGCGGCGATGGCCGCATGCTGACGATTTCCGCCTTGACGGCCGACGGCGTGGCCGTCTCGGCCGAGCAGTTGCAAACCCGCCTGGCCGCTGTCAGCAGCGCCGGTTGAACACCCTATCTGAACCGAACATCAGTACCTCACTAGAGAAGATCCCATGAAAAAAGTCCTCATCCTCGGCGTCAACGGCTTCATCGGCCATCACCTGTCGAAGCGCATCCTTGAAACGACCGACTGGCACGTCTACGGCATGGACATGAGCACGGACCGCATCACCGACGTGCTGGAAAACCCGGCCTACAAATCGCGCATGCACTTCTTCGAGGGCGACATCACGATCAACAAGGAATGGGTCGAGTACCACGTCAAGAAGTGCGACGTGATCCTGCCGCTGGTGGCCATCGCCACGCCGTCGACCTACGTCAAGGCGCCGCTGCGCGTGTTCGAGCTGGACTTCGAGGCCAATCTGCCCATCGTCCGCTCGGCCGCCAAGTACGGCAAGCACCTGGTGTTCCCGTCGACGTCGGAAGTGTATGGCATGTGCCACGACGAGGAATTCGATCCGGAGAATTCGGAGCTGGTCTGCGGCCCGATCAACAAGCCGCGCTGGATTTATTCCAACGCCAAGCAGTTGATGGACCGCGTGATCTGGGGCTACGGCATGGAAGGCTTGAACTTCACGCTGTTCCGTCCCTTCAACTGGATCGGCGCCGGCCTCGATTCCATCCACACGCCGAAGGAAGGCTCGTCGCGCGTGGTCACGCAATTCTTCGGCCACATCGTGCGCGGCGAGAACATCTCGCTGGTCGACGGCGGCGCCCAGAAGCGCGCCTTCACCGACATCGACGACGGCATCGACGCGCTGATGAAAATCATCGCCAACGAAGGCGGCGCGGCTTCGGGCAAGATCTACAACATCGGCAACCCGGTCAATAATTATTCGATCCGCGAACTGGCCGGCATGATGTTGAAACTGGCCGAGGACTATCCGGAATACGCGACCGCCGCCAAGCAGGTCAACATCGTCGAGACCACGGCGGGCGCCTACTACGGCACCGGCTACCAGGACGTGCAGAACCGCGTGCCGAAGATCACCAACACCTGCGAAGAGCTGGACTGGGCGCCGACCACCACCATGGCCGACGCGCTCAAGAAAATCTTCGACGCCTATCGCGGCCAGGTCGCCGCCGCCCAAGCCTTGATGGATTGATGACTTGACCGAGACTTTGCCCAACAAAAAGCCGCTGCTGGTCCTGAAGATTGACGTCGACACCTATCGCGGCACGCGCGAAGGCGTCGGCCATCTGGTGCGCATGATCGCGGCGCGCCAGGGTCGCGCCACCTTCCTGTTTTCGCTGGGGCCCGACCATACCGGCTGGGCGCTGCGGCGCGCGCTGCGGCCCGGCTTCTTCAGCAAGGTCTCGCGCACCTCCGTCGTCGAGCACTACGGCTTGAAGACGCTGATGTACGGCACCCTGCTGCCGGGACCGGACATCGGCAAGGATTGCGCGGCCGAGATGCGCGCCGTGCGCGACGCCGGCTTCGAGTGCGGCATCCACACCTGGGACCACGTGCTGTGGCAGGACAACGTCGCCCGGCGCGGCGCCGACTGGACCACCGCCATGATGCGCAAGGCCGCCGCCCGTTACACGCGAGTGTTCGGCGTGGCCCCGCGCACGCACGGCGCGGCCGGCTGGCAGATGAACGGCGCCGCCTTCATCGAGCACGACACGGCCGGCTACGCCTACGCGTCCGACGGCCGCTGCGTGCTCAAGGAAAACGGCACGCTGGCCGATCCGGCCGACGGCCCGCACCGCCTGAGCGTCGACGGCCGCGTCCTGAACTGCATCCAGATGCCGACCACGCTGCCGACGCTCGATGAGCTGCTGGGCTGCGACATCGACGGCGCGACCATCACGACGTCGAACATCGCCGCCTTCCTGCTCCGTTTGACAGAAGGCGCCACGCGCGACCACGTGTATACTTTGCACGCCGAGCTTGAAGGGCAAAAACTCGCCCCCATCTTCGAGCGGCTATTGGATGGCTGGCAGGCCCAGGGTTATCAGCTGGCCTCCATGGCCGACTACCACGCCAAGCTGGCCGAGGCCGGCGTCGGCGCTTTGCCGCTGTGCCCGATGACCTGGGGCGAACTGCCCGGCCGCTCCGGCGCGCTGATCGTGCAGGGCCGCTGAGGCGCCGGCCGCCCGCTCACCGCCTTTGCAACAATCATGTCGCCTGGTTGCGCTGCCAGGTTGACCGAGTTGACCCAGCAGCGCTGTAGTTCACCGTTCAGGAGAGCACCTGTGGCTGATTGCCCATCCGTCGTACCCGCAACACGCATCACCGATTTCGCCGCCGCCATGACGAGCGGCATGACGTTCCAGTTGTCGGGCCGCCCCGCCCGCAACACCGTGCTGTTTTTCTACCCCAAGGACAACACGCCCGGCTGCACCACCGAAAACATGGCCTTCCGCGACCTGCACGAGCAGTTCGCGGCGGCCGGCACCGAGGTCTACGGCGTCAGCCGCGACTCGCTGCGTTCGCATGAAAACTTCAAGTCCAAGCTGGGCCTGCCGTTCGAGCTGATCTCCGACCCCGACGAGGCTATGTGCGCCCAGTTCGGCGTCATGAAGATGAAGCAGATGTACGGCAAGACCGTGCGCGGCATCGAACGCAGTACGTTTGTGATTGACGCTGACGGCCAATTGGTGAAAGAATGGAGAGGCGTGAAAGTTGCAGGTCACGTCGATGAAGTGCTGGAATTTGTAGCGCGTCAGGCATAAGCGCAGCGCGTGTCACGTTTGCGGCAACCTTTGCTCAACCGTAGCAGAACCTTGAGTGCGACAGCCCGTTTTGAGTCATCCCAGTACCTCCTACTCTCCACCCCGGCGCCCAGCAGGTCGCCGGCAGCTCCATACCACGGGCCAGATGCGCGCCCGACGGCAGCCTTGTTTCCACTTTTATCCAGCATCCACCCCATACGGCCCGGCCGCGTGCGCCGCGCCCATGGGCGGATTCCTCCAGAAATTTTTCGATTGAGATCCTGATGCCACTGCCAAAACTTCCCACCAAGCCAGCGACTTTGCTGCTGGCCAAAGATTATCCCCAAGCCAGCGGCACGCGTCCCGTGCCGGTGATCGCGGCCGAGGCCGCACCAGCGCCCGCCATGACCGCCAAGAAGGCGGCGCCGGTCAAAGCCGTTGCAGCAGCACCGAAGGCCGCCAAGCCGGCCACGGCACCCGTCATCGCAGCGGCGCCGGCCGCCAGGGCCGCACCGAAGAGTGTCGCCAAGAAGGCCGTTCCTGCCGTGCTGCAGGCCGCTCCTGCCGCGCCGGCACCCGTCGTCGCACCGATCACGGCCAAGGGCGGCAAGACCGCGCCTGCGGCCCGCGGCAAGGTCACGCCCATCCTGGCCGAAGCACCCCATCCAGCCAAGCACAAGGCGCATGAGCTGCCGCTCAAATCGTCGACCAGCCGTCACGCCGACCAGACCGGCCAGACCAAGCTGTTCGTGCTCGACACGAACGTGCTGATGCATGATCCATCGTCGCTGTTCCGCTTCGAGGAGCACGACGTCTACCTGCCGATGATGACGCTGGAAGAGCTCGACAACCACAAGAAGGGCATGACCGAAGTGGCGCGCAACGCCCGCCAGGTGTCGCGCACCCTCGACGCGCTGGTGTCCAACACCGACGACGACGCCATCGAAAAAGGCATACCGCTGGCCAAGCTGGGCAACAAGGACGCCAAGGGCCGCTTGTTCTTCCAGACCCGTCTGCAAAGCGCGGACCTGCCGGTCGGCCTGCCGGTCGGCAAGGCCGACAACCAGATCCTGGCCGTGGTCCGCTCGCTGGAATCGGAACAGGAAGGCCGCCCGGTGGTGCTGGTGTCGAAAGACATCAACATGCGCATCAAGGCGCGCGCGCTGGGCCTGCCGGCCGAGGACTACTTCAACGACCACGTGCTGGAAGACACCGACCTGCTGTACTCGGGCATCGTGCAACTGCCGGACGATTTCTGGAACAAGCACGGCAAGGACATGGAATCGTGGCAGGAAAACAAGAACGGCCAGAGCGCCACGTTCTACCGCGTCACCGGACCGTTCGTGCCGTCGATGCTGGTCAACCAGTTCATCTTCCTCGAACCGAAAAATGGCGAAACGCCGTTCTACGGCCAGGTCAAGCAAATCAACGGCAAGACCGCCGTGCTGCAAACGCTGCGCGACTTCAGCCACAACAAGAACAGCGTGTGGGGCGTGACCGCCCGCAACCGCGAGCAAAACTTCGCGCTGAACCTGCTGATGAATCCGGAATGCGACTTCGTCACCCTGCTCGGCCAGGCCGGCACGGGCAAGACCCTGCTGGCCTTGGCGGCCGGCCTGGCGCAAGTGCTGGAAACCAAGCTCTACAATGAAATCATCGTCACCCGCGTGACGGTGCCGGTCGGTGAAGACATCGGCTTCCTGCCGGGCACGGAAGAAGAAAAGATGTCGCCGTGGATGGGCGCCTTCGACGACAACCTCGAAGTGCTCAACAAGTCCGACTCCGACGGCGGCGAATGGGGCCGCGCCGCGACGCAAGACCTGATACGTTCGCGCATCAAGATCAAGTCGCTCAACTTCATGCGCGGCCGCACCTTCGTCAACAAATTCCTCATCATCGACGAAGCGCAGAACCTGACGCCGAAACAAGTCAAAACCCTGGTGACGCGCGCCGGTCCCGGCACCAAGATCCTCTGCCTGGGCAATATCGCGCAGATCGACACGCCCTACCTGACCGAAGGCTCGAGCGGCCTGACCTATGTGGTCGACCGCTTCAAGGGCTGGTCGCACAGCGGCCACGTGACGCTGGCCCGCGGCGAACGTTCGCGTCTGGCGGATCACGCCAGCGAGGTGCTGTAAGAGAAGTGATGTAGCAGACGTAACGTCAAGGTATCGCCGGCCCCCGCGCCGGCAAAAACCACAAAGCCCCGCCAGCAGCAATGCCGGCGGGGCTTTGTTTTTTCGTGTATCAAACCGGATGGTGATTCGGCATCCTGATGATTTTTCTAATGCCTGATAACTGCGCCATTACAAGGCAATGTCTGCTTTCGCCCCATAGCTGACACTCAGGATAGGAGGTCAGCTAATTAAAATGTCCAACTCTGCAGCGCACAGAATTAAGAATGTTAATGGGCTGAGTAAGCTACTTGTCCAGCCCATTCGTCTATACGGTAAATATTATTTTATATTTAAATCACTGTCGTCGCTATGCATCCCTTTGAATTGCATTTGTCAATCGCCATTCCAATGAAGTGCCCATGCCGGGAACCACCGTCGTGCACAATTTATTCGTCAGAAATGCCAATCTGCTTACTGCTCCAACCTCGGAAGACCTCACTTGTCACTGATTTCGCACGTTTCCCTTGCCCTTTAGCTTGTATAACAAACTCCATTGACTGGTCAAGGCGCGTTTCACCTCTCCGGGAACCTATTCCGTAGGACTTTGAAAAAGGCGCTATCGCCTCAGCAAGAGCATCGACAATAAGCTCGGCATCTTCGAAATCATCATCGTCGAGATACAACATTTTGGCCAAAATCGCACAATCGAGTAAAGTGCCTTCCAGCCAGACTACACTCGTCGAATAGCCTGCACACCACCGCAAGTTTGTTCCCTCAGTATAAACTTCCATTCTGCTAGTATTTTTCCCAGCGAGGCAGGCACCTAACAACACCCCAGTGATATTGACGCCGCGTGAAACCTCCCCTATTTCAAAGAGCAAATCATTTGTTTTCATATCGCCGATACTGTCATGGCTTCCGTGTGATGCGACATATAAGATGGCATTCTCATAACGAGCCCTTACCAAACAATCTAATGCCTTCTTGAAACTCGACGCGTCGTAGAAGTTCGCATGAAGCACCTCCACATCGCCTGAAAATTTCCCCACTCCCTCAATAAAGGGCAGAACACTCGTACGATTTGCATCGCTAGCATCCAAGCCCCATGGGGATTCAAGTACAAGAATTGCTCTTCTGGAGCTATGTTGTTTTTTCATTTGATAGTAATTATGAAATCTTCTAGATTAGTGAGAGCTATCGGAAGGCTGTGGAGCGCATGTAACATCTGTTGATTACTCTCTTTTAGGTCTGCTATTGGCCGGATACAGTCGGACGCAAATTTAGATTGGCAAAATCTTTTCACGAAAGCTAACTTGACTCATAGCCTTTTTCGCCTTGGAATACGCAAAAAATATTCACTAAAATTATGGTGATAACGTACGGCAGCGAGAGAATA
>NZ_JANXMI010000128.1 GCF_025354735.1 Rugamonas sp. | reverse complement strand
AGCAGCGGCGCAGCCTTAAACAGCTCCACGAGGATCTATTGGAATTGGGATTCGGGGGGTCTTACGATCGCGTGGCGGCGTTCGCCAGGCAATGGAGGGAGGGTCAAACGGAGTGGGTCAATTCAGCGCGCAAACGAACAGATATCGTTTCGGTTGAAGATATTAAATATGGGCCTCTAACCTTAATCGAGCAAGAGAAGTTAAGGTTGAAAATTGGAGATGTCTTATTAATTCGATCAAATGGAAGCGCAGCACTCGTTGGGAAAACTGCATTGGTTGCTGAAGATGCTCTGGGTTGTTCATTTGCTGGATATTTGGTAAGAATAAGGTTGCGGAATAAGATAATTGATCCTGAGTATTTTCAGATGGTTATGAAAACGCCGCATATAAGAGAATCAATTGAGACTCCAATTCGAACCACAAGTGGTGTTAAGAACATAAACAGTACTGAAATTTCGAATCTGAAGATTCCATTGCCGCCGCTTGCCCAGCAACACGCAATCGTACGAAAAATTCGGGAGCTAGCTACAGTTTGTGCGCAGTTGACCGAGCGTCTTGCAGCTGCGAGTCAGGTTCAGCAAGAATTTGCAAATGCAGTTGTTGAGAAAGCATCGACAGCAGGGCCTATTTGATTCGGCATTGAGTAAATTGGCCATCACACCTTGGTGACATCGGCCATCACACTTTCGATCACAGCAGCCATGCCGCAACGTTGTCAATCGCGTGCAAACCCGCGTAGAATTGCGGCTGATGCGGGTGTAGTTCAATGGTAGAACGGCAGCTTCCCAAGCTGCATACGAGGGTTCGATCCCCTTCACCCGCTCCAGCGCCGCCGGCCCCATTTTCCGCTTTTACTCCAGCTGCTCGTATTTCGGACGGGTGGCCCAAGCCACGATCGCGGTCCCCGCGGCGACGATCAGCGCGTCTTCGATCAGTCCGCTGCGGGTCTGGCCGATGCGCGCCATCGCTTGCTTGCGGCCGGCCAGCGTCAGGTAGGCCAGCGGTACGGCGGTGGCGACGGCGACCGCCGCGCCCGCGTGCTCGCGGCCGCGCGGCGCCAGCGCCGCACCGGCGATCCCGGCGCTCATGACGCGCGCCAACAGGCCGAGGAACACCGTGCGGTCGGGCGCGGTCTGCATCTTGTCGCCGAACAGTTCTCCGACCCCCATCGCCAGCGCACCGTATTTAAACAGAGGACGATCCAGGAGGACCAGTTCGCCCGTCGTATGGCGGTCGGCGAGGCGTGCGGCCGCGAGGGTGGCCATGGGCGTCATTGATCGTGCGCTGGCAACGGCGCCGATCAGGGCGGAGGAAAGCAGGCTGCGTAGGTTCATTTTCTACTCCTAAGTGGAAGTTTTTTCAAAGCGCTGGAATCGGGAGCGGCGCCGTCCCCGATCGCTAGCCATTCGAGCCCTTATTTGCCGGGCTTGAGAATGACTTTGGTCCAGCCCTGCTTGCGCGCATCGAAATTCTCGTAGGCTTCCGGCGCCTGCTCCAGCGCGAGCTCATGGGAAACAATCATCGAGGGTTTGGCCTTGCCCACGTGGATCAGGTTGGACAGCATGCGGTTGTAGGCCTTGACGTTGGCTTGGCCGGTGGCGATCTTCTGGCCCTTGAACCAGAACTGGCCGAAGTCGAAGGCCAGCTTGCCTTCTTTGGCCAGGTCGTCCTGCGCGCCCGGGTCCTTGGGCAGGAAGACGCCGACGGTGCCGATGGAGCCGGTCGCCTTGACGGTCTGCACCAGATTATTCATCGTCAGGTTGGGGACTTCCTTGCCATGGCGGTCGCAGCATTGGTAGCCCACGCATTCGCAGCCGCAATCGGCGCCCTGGCCCTTGGTCAGTTCCAGCACGCGCTGCACGCCGTCGCCCTCGGTATCGTCGATCGCCGTGGCGCCGATTTTCTCGGCCAATTGCAGTCTATCCTTGTGGCTGTCGACCACGAAGACCTGGCTGGCGCCTTTGATGAAGGCCGATGTCGCCGCCATCAGCCCGACCGGGCCGGCGCCGTAGATCACCACCGTTTGACCGGGTTTGACGCTGGCCAGTTCGGTGGCGTGATAGCCGGTCGGGAAAATGTCGGACAACATGACGTAGTCGTTTTCCTTTTCCTGCGCGTCCTCCGGCAACACCAGGCAGTTGTAGTCGCCGTAGGGCACGCGCAGCAATTCGGCCTGGCCGCCGCTGTAGGGGCCCATGCCGGCAAAACCGTAGGCGCCGCCGGCGGTGCCCGGATTGACGGTCAGGCAAAAGCCCGACAGCCCGCGTTCGCAGTTGGCGCAGAAGCCGCAACCGATATTAAAGGGCAGGCAGACCATGTCGCCGACCTTGACGCGGTCGACGGCCTTGCCGACGGCGATGACTTGGCCCAGGTTTTCGTGGCCCAGGATGCGGCCGCTTTCCATCTCGGTGCGGCCTTCATACATATGCAGGTCCGAGCCGCAGATGTTGGTGGTGGTGATGCGGACCAGGACGTCGGTTTCCTTTTCGATTTTTGCGTCTGGCATTTCCTTGACCTGCACGTCGCGCGGGCCGTTATAAACGAGAGCTTTCATGTGCGTTCCTTTGGTGGGAGTGGACGGCGGCCGGTCCGTTCGCGCGCGGAGCGCTGCGAAGGACGGGCCTGGCCAACTATGTGCCCACGCGCGGTCGCGCTCTGTACGACGCTTAACGCTGTGCTCGGTTCTTTCCTCGCTTCGGCAGCGTCATGCCGCAACTGATCGACAACCCGCTTCAGTTCCTTGACGGATCGCACCCGTCAAGCCAGCGATTTTTATAACAATTTTATGGTTTTGGTAGTGCTTTTTAGAAAATTTTTATTTCGTCATGGTTATGCTCAATTCGATGGACAAGCCGGCCATCCCGGGATGTTTTTCCATCTTGCTCCCCCCATGATTACTATCAAAAAAAGCTAAAAGGTCAGAATATGAGCATCGTTTCGCACCGGTCGACACATCGCAGCCAGCTCGCTTGCGCGGCAATTACGCTGCCGTTCAAACCGGGACCGATCGCACTGGCGTGTGCCATCCTTAGCCTGTCCGCCCTCTCCGTTTCCGGCCGGGCGCTGGCCGCCGACGCGCCCGAAACGCCCGCGAGTTCGGATGTTGCCAATGCCGCCGGCGCTGCCGGCGCCGGCATGATGCAAGAGGTGCTGGTCTCGGCCCAGAAGCAAACCCTGACGGCGCAGCGCAAGTCCGAAAGCATCGAGATGGTCGGCGGCGCGCTGCTGGAACAGAATGCGATTCCGGATATCACCACGCTGATCCAGTCGATCGCGGGCGTGTCCCTGAAGACCGAAGGAACCGGCCAGACCGAGATCGAGATGCGCGGCATGACGTCCAGCGGCGGCAGTTCGCCGACCTCGGGTTTCTATCTCGACGACATCCCGCTGACGCCGCCGGCCGGCGCGCAAAACGGCAAGGTGGTGATCTCGCCGGCGCTGTACGACATGGCCGGCGTCGACGTTTTGCGCGGGCCGCAGGGCACCTCGTATGGCGCCGGCGCGATGGGCGGTTCGGTGAAGCTGATTACGGCGGCGCCCGATACGAGCGGATTTTCCGCATCGCTGCAAAGCATTTTGTCGGGGACCGACGGCGGCGGATTCAATCACACGAATAACGCCATGCTCAACATCCCGCTGGTCCCGGACAGCATGGCCCTGCGCATCGTCGCCTCCGAAGCATATACGAGCGGCTGGATCGACCGTATCGTGGCCAACCCCTTCCCCGTGGTCGGCAACAACGGTGCCACGCGCGGCGACGTGCAGTCGGCCCCGGTCGCGGCCAGTCATCCGCATTCGAACGCGGCCCAGCAATATAACCTGCGCATGAATCTGCTCTGGAAGGCGACGCCGCAGTTGACGATCGCACCGGGGCTGTATTATTTCACGAGCAAGCAAGATGGCATCAGCGCGTACGACAGCACGCCGGCGACGCAAACGCATTACCAGCCTTTCGATATCGCCGAACCGATGACCGACCGCATCACCATAGGAACGCTGGCGCTCCGTTACGCTTTCGATACGGTCGACCTGACCTCGACCACGTCCTATTGGAAACGGCGCTCGGTCCAGGTGCAGGACGGCAGCGAAGACTTTAACAATCCGCAATCGGGCGCGACCCTGGCCTCGAATAACAATCCGGCCGGACCGCAGCCGGGATATTACGGCCCCGGCGGCACCGGCGCGGTGGTCGGCACCGAAGACGATCCCACCCGCCAGCTCAGCGAGGAACTGCGCCTGGCGTCCAAGGGCGCCGGTCCCTTGCAGTGGGTCGCCGGCGCCTACGCGAGCGATTATTGGTCGACCTGGAATTTTTCCGGCATCACGGCCAACCCCTCGGTGTATATGGACCTGGGGACGAATCAGGCGGCCACGACGAATCAATGGTTCATCGCCGATTCGCCCACCCACATGACGCAGTTCGCCTTGTTCGGCAACGCCAGCTACGAGCTCAACGAGCGCTGGAAAATCGAGGCCGGCGCCCGGCTCTACCGCTACGACTACGCTTTTTCGTCCACCATCACCGGCTGGGGCTCGGGCCTGGGCGCGGCGACGCCGTCGGCGACCGGCGCGCTCCGCCAGATCGATGTGGGCGTCAATCCCAAGCTGGGCCTGTCCTACGAGATCGACAACGACCTGATGGTCTACGCCAACGTGTCGCGCGGCTCGCGCCCCGGCGGCGGCAACGCGCTGTATCCGACCACCGGCGCCTTCTGGAGCGGGGCTTACGCGCCCTTCAATTATTCCAGCGGCTGGCCCACCAGCTACAAGCCCGACCATGTGTGGAGCTATGAAGTGGGCGAGAAGGCGCGCTTCTTCGAACACCGGCTGACGGTGAACGCCAGCGCCTATTATGAAAACTGGAAGAACCCGCAACTGCTGGGCTATCCCGGCGACTGGGCCTTCAACATCAACGGCAAGAAGGCCACCATCGAGGGCGCGGACGTCAACCTGAAGGCCGTGCTGGGCGGCGGTTTCGTGCTGGGTGCGGCGCTCGGCTATACCCATGCCGACGTGTCGCCGGGCGAGCACTGGGAAATTTCGCCGGCCAATGTGATGCCGGACGTGCCCCTGTTCAACGGCAACGTCAGCCTGAGCTACCAAAAGCACCTGGCCGACGGCTATGTCTTCACGGCCGGGGTCGACAATACCTATGTGGACGCGCGCTATTCGCTGAGCTTCGTCTACCCTTATCAATCGACGGGACACTATGTGAAATTGCCAGCCTATAACTTGACCAATATGCGCGTGGGCCTGGAATCGTCCCGTGGCTGGGGCGTGAGCGCCTTTGTCAACAATCTCGGCAACAAGCACGTCGCGCTTGAAAACATGTTCCAGGAAACGGAGCCGTCGGCCGCCTTCAGCCGGGTCATGACGAACCAGCCGCTGACGGCGGGCGTCAACCTGAGCTATAAAATGTAGGGGGGGGATGACATAGGGTATAAATAATATAAATTATTTATACCCTATTTATTCAGGCCGGACCGGCGTCGCGGTGGCGGCCGGCGCCAGTTCGGTCGGCCGCGGCGCGCCGCCGATCCGCTCGAATGAAAAACGGTCGCGCATCATGGCCGGCCTCACTCGTGCGAGTGCGCGCGTTCCGGCCACAATTTTTTTGAACCGGACGTTGTGATATAAGATACTGTTTTTTGCAAAAACCAAGTGTTACAATTTATCCCGCAAATTGGCCCCGGTCTTCATGTTTCAACCACCACTTAAGGAATGCCATGAATAAAATGATTGCAGGATTGATGCTGCTGGCATCGGTCGGCCTGAGCGCTTGCGCCACCACCGACGCCAGTAAAGTCGGCGACGCCAACACGGCCGAGTCGACGGAAAATCGCAAGGCATGGATGGACAACGATCGCCAGCAGACCGGCAGCCGCCTGCCATCGCACGGCGGTCATGCGGTCAACAGCACCAGCGGCGCCGACTATCAAAACGCCACGCAGGGCCAGGCCTCGCCGACCAGGTTGCAATAATCGCCGCGCCTGCCGCCGCGCCACCGATGGCCGCGGCATAAAAAAAGTCCGCCAGTTCAACCTGGCGGACTTTTTTTTTGTTACTGCGAGGTGAACGCGGCGGCCTGCGTCCCGCCCGCGCTTAGATGCTGCCCGAGAAGTTCAAGCCCACGGTGCGCGGCACCAGGCGGTAGTTTTCCTGGAAGAACTGCACACTGGGCTTCTGGATGATCTTGTCGTTATTGCCGAGGTTCTTGGCGAATAGCGACACTTGGTATTTGCCGACGTTGGCGCCGATGCTGGCGTCCACCGTCGCATAGGCCGGACGGGTGTAGTCGGTGTCGGTGTCGTGCGTGGTGCCGTAGCTGCTGCCGGTCCAGTGGCCCGTCATGCGCACGAAGCCGTCGGTGTCGCCGGTGATGGTGAAGCGGTATTCGCCGCCCAGCGTGGCGTTAAACTTCGGCACGCCCGGCACCTTTTGGCCGCCGTTGGAGCCGAGCGCCTGGTTGGCCTCGACCAGGTAGGCGTTCGAATAGCCGGTGCTGAAGTCTATCGTCAGGTCGGCGGTCGGCTTGGCCTTCACTTCCAGTTCCAGGCCGGCGCTGCGGGCCTTGCCGGCGTTGGTTTCGTAGTCGAAGGTGCAGTCCAGCGTGCGGTCGACCTGGATGTTTTTCCAGTCGATGTAGTAGACCGCCGCGTTCACCGACAGGCGGTTGTTGAGGAAGCGCGACTTGTTGCCCAGCTCGTAGCTCCACAGCGAATCGGCGCCGAAGCTGGCCGGCGCCTGCGTCAAGCCCATGCTGTTCAATTCGGCGCCGCACAGCGACAGCGGAATGTCGCGGTTCTGGCTGCCCAGGCGGAAGCCCTTGGCCGCGTTGGCGTACAGCATATTGCTCGCATCGACATTCCACGACACGGCGAACTTCGGCGTGAAGGCGCGGCTGTCGACGTCGTGCGGCTGCTGTATCGTTTCGCCCGGCGTCGACGTGAAGTAGTTGCTGCCTTCGCGCGCCAGCGAATCGGTGGCGTGCACTTCGCGCGCGCCGGCGGTGAAGGTCAGGTCCGGCGTCATGTGGTAGCTGAGCTCGCCGAACACGGCTTCCTGCTGGGTGCGGTAGTGGCGCGCGCTGAAATAGGCGCTGTCGCCGGCGAAGGCGCCGGGGAAGCTGCCGGTGACGATGTTGGGATCGTCCGGACTCACGCCGTAGGATTTGAACAGCGCGCCGATGCCGGGTATCGGCTCGTAATCGTTGACGGTGGTGTGCAGGTTGGAGAAGTACAGGCCGCCTATCCACGTCAGCGGCGTGCCGCCTTTCGGATCGTAGCCTTTCGACGACACGCGCAATTCCTGCGAGAACTGGTGGACCTGGTTGTTCAGGTAGACGTAGCCGGGCAGGACGCTGAGCGCGCCGGCCAGGCCGTCCGGCGCACTCGGCGTGACGAAGACGCCGCCGATGAAGGAACTGTTGGCCTGGGTGCCGTCCTGGGTGCGGTCGAAGGTGCGCTGGTAGTAGCTGGACACGGAAATCAGGTCGGCCGCGCCGAGGTCGTAATTGACGGTCAGGCTGGGCGTGAACAGCTTGTCCTTGCCCGGTTCCAGCACCGGCTTGGAGATCTGGTACGGTTGCAGCGCCGCGCCCGTCGTTTGCGACAGCGGATATTCGGTGCCCAGGTCGCCGGTCTTGACTTGCTGGTAGAAGATCGACGGCGTGACCGTCAGGTCGCGCGTGACGTTCCACTTCAGCGCGGCGCGCACGACGACGTCGTTCTCGGTGTTGGTGTGGTCGTGGACGGTGGCCAGCGTGTCCGGGTCGACCTGCTTGATGTAGCCGCCGATGTGGCTGCTCTGCACGCCGATGCGCAGCGCCATCTCGTTCGGGATCAGCGG
Source organism: Rugamonas sp. (assembly GCF_025354735.1). Classification (GTDB taxonomy): domain Bacteria; phylum Pseudomonadota; class Gammaproteobacteria; order Burkholderiales; family Burkholderiaceae_D; genus Rugamonas. Next base: position 13,538 of record NZ_JANXMI010000128.1, on the reverse strand, counting down.
CACGTTGAGCACGGCGTTGACGGTGTCGTTCAAGCCGCCGGCCTTGTCGGTGGCCGACACTTCGGTCGAGAAGGAGTTGGTGACGTGTTTCAAGTCCGGCTGGTTCATGATGACCTTGAGCGTGCCGCCCATGGAGCTGGCGCCGTACAGCGTGCCCTGCGGGCCGCGCAGCACCTCGATGCGGTCGACGTCGAAGAACTTCGGCTCCGGGCTGCCCAGGCTGTACAGATTGCGGGTCGTCATCGACACGTCGTCCATATAAATGCCGACGGTGCCGGAACCGGCGCTCGAGGAGATGCCGCGCATTTCGATGTTCGACAGGCCGGCGCCGCTACCCTGGGTGCCGCCCGAGAAGGAGATATTGGGCACGTTGCGGGTGATGTCTTCGAGGCCGGTGATGTGCTTGGCGGCCAGGTCTTCGCCCTGCACCACGGACACGCTGATGGGCACCTTGTTGACGTCTTCCTTGCGCTTCTGGGCCGTGACGACGACCAACTGAATCTGGTCGCTGCGCGGGGCGCGCTTGGCGCCGGCCGGCGCCGCGTCGTCGCTGGCGGCCGGCGTGGTCGTTGGCATGGCATCGGCCGCCTGTTGGGCCCAGGCCGACGCGCTCAGCGCGGTGGTGGCGGTGAACAAGGTGGCGATCGCCAGGTGCAATCGGGTGCGTTTCATGGTCATTTGCTAGTCCCTTCGCTACGGCTTGGTGGAGATAATTCGGAAGTAATGCGGACTAGCGTATATTGTATAGACAACAATGGTCAAGAATAAACATTGTTTGTTGTAATTACGTCAGACGGTTGCACGGTGCTGGTGCGCAAACGGCGTGCCAGTGGGCCGTGCGCCAATTTGGGGTGCCGTGGTGGTGCGGTTTCGATGCGGATGTGGGACGGAATTCGGTGCGGTCTGGGGCACGGTCCAGCGCCGCCGGAAGGGCGTGGGCGGACTGGTATAATGCCCGACAGCACAGCCGGCGCCGCAGCGCGCCGGCCTTCCATTTCACCGATAGATTCCATCCCATGTCTTCTTCCGAAACGCCACCGAACGGCCCAGCGCGGGCTATGTTATACGACCCGACCGAACACCGCATCCGCAGCTTCGTCACGCGGGCCGGCCGCCTGTCGGTCGCCCAGGCGCGCGCGCGGGAGGAACTGGGGCCGCAATATCTGCTGCCGTACGCGAAAGCGCCGCTCGATTACGCGGCCGCCTTCGGCCGCACGGCGCCGGTGATTCTGGAAATCGGCTTCGGCATGGGCGACACCACCTCGCACATCGCGCGCGCCATGCCGGACCAGGATTTCATCGGCGTGGAAGTGCATACGCCGGGCGTCGGCAGCCTGCTCAAGCAGATCGGCGAACAAGCCATCGGCAATCTGCGTTTGATCCAGCACGACGCGGTCGAAGTGCTGAACCAGATGATCCCCGACGGATCGCTGGCCGGCGTGCACGTGTTCTTCCCGGACCCGTGGCACAAGGCGCGCCACAACAAACGCCGACTGATCCAGGCGCCGTTTGTCGCGCTGCTGACGCAAAAGCTGGCCACCGGCGGCTATCTGCACTGCGCCACCGACTGGCAGGAATATGCGCAGCAGATGCTGGAAGTGCTGGGCGCCGAGGGCGGCTTGCAGAACAGCGCCGAAGGCTATGCGCCGCAGCCGGCCTACCGTCCGCTGACCAAGTTTGAAAACCGTGGCATCAAACTGGGGCACGGCGTGTGGGATCTGGTGTTCGTCAAAAAATAAAGTCCGTCGCTCGCGGGCCGTGAAAACCGGGTCGTGAAAGCGGCCGCCGATGTCCCGCGCCGCGCGCGCCGATTCTGGATTACTCGAACGGCTCGATGTCCAGCACCACCACATACGACAGATGGCGGCCCTGCCACATGCCGCCGCCGCGCACGATGGCGTCGCACGACGTCAGCGCGGCCGGCATCTCCTTGGCGGCCAGGCGCTGGCGGAAACGCAGCGCGTCCTTCGTCGCCAGATAGCCGGCCATGCGGCCATTCAAAAACACCGCGACCGCCTTGTCCTCATACGCATTGCGGTCGTCCGGCACCAGCATGGCCCGATAGCGCGCGTCGGCCGCCCGCTCGCCGTGCGCGCCGGCCAGCTCCTTGAGCGTGGCCTGATAGCGCGACTCGTTGACCACTTCCACCAGATAACGCGCGCCGTCGGACCAGTGCAGCGCGGACTCGCCTTCGGGCAGCGCCGGCACATACGGCACGCCGGACGGCAGCGGCAGGGCGGCCGCGCGCGCGGGCCCGCTGCGCAGGATGGCGCGCACCACCAGCACGGTGGCGATGAGGATGACGAGGGCGAGTAAATAGTTCATAGTCTTCAACAATAGCGCGGCGCGGCAGCGAGTGCGGCGCGCCGCCACATCACAGCATCTCGGCGATCATGGCGACGATTTCATCGCCGTAGGAAGCGAGCTTTTTCTCGCCGACGCCGGACACGCCGCGCAAATCGTCCAGCGAAGTGGGCTTGGCCTTGGCGATTTCGCGCAGCGTGGCGTCGACAAAGATCACGTAGGCCGGCACATTGTGGGCGCGCGCCGTCTCCACGCGCCACCAGCGCAGCTTGTCGAAGATGGCTTGCTCGGAGTTCGACAAGTCCATCTCGACATAGCCTTTCGAGGCCGTCGTCGGCCGCTTGGCCTTGACCGGTTTCTGGTACTGGCGCAGCTGCACCTTCTGGCCGCCTTTTAAAACCGGGCGCGCGGCGTCGGTCAGCTTCAGCGAGCTGTATTGTTCGTGGTCGACCGTGATGAGGCCCAGCGCGATGGCCTGGCGCAGGATGGCGCGCCATTCCTGTTCGCTGCGGTCGGCGCCGATGCCGAACACCGACAGCGAGTCGTGGTGCCAGGTCTTGATCCGTTCCGTCTCGACGCCGCGCAGCACTTCGACCACGTGGCCGGCCGCGAAGCGCTGGTCGACGCGGTAAATCGCCGACAGCAGTTTCTGCACCGGCACCGTGCCGTCGAAGGACACCGGCGGAATCAGACAGGTGTCGCAATTGCCGCACGGGGTAGAGCGCTCGCCGAAATAATCGAGCAGGCGCACGCGCCGGCAGCTCAGCGTCTCGCACAGTCCGAGCATGGCGTCGAGCTTCATGCCCAGCACGCGCTTGAAGGTTTCGTCGGCTTCCGATTCGTCTATCATGCGCCGCTGCAGCACCACGTCCTGCAGGCCGTAGGCCATCCAGGCGTTGGCCGGCATGCCGTCGCGGCCCGCGCGGCCGGTCTCCTGGTAATAACCCTCGATCGACTTCGGCAAATCGAGGTGGCAGACGAAGCGCACGTCCGGCTTGTCGATGCCCATGCCGAAGGCGATCGTGGCGCACATGACGATGCTTTCCTCGCGCAGGAAGCGCGACTGGTTCGCGCTGCGCTTGGCGTGCTCCATGCCGGCGTGATAGGCCATGGCGCGGATCCCGTTCTCGTTCAGGAACTCGGCGGTCTCCTCGACCTTTTTGCGCGACAGGCAGTAGACGATGCCGCTGTCGCCGCCATGCTCGCTGGTGATGAAGTCGAGCAGCTGCTTGCGGCCGTTGGCCTTTTCGACGATCTGGTAGCGGATGTTGGGGCGGTCGAACGAGGACACGAATTGCAGCGCGTCGTTGAGCTGCAAGCGGTGCGCGATCTCGGTGCGGGTCTGCTGGTCGGCGGTGGCCGTCAGCGCGATGCGCGGCACGTTGGGGAACTGCTCGTGCAGGATCGACAGCTTGATGTACTCGGGCCGGAAGTCGTGGCCCCACTGCGACACGCAATGCGCCTCGTCGATCGCGAACAGCGCGATCTTCGAGTCGTGGAACAGGTTCAGGCAGCGCTCCGTCATCAGCCGTTCCGGCGCCACGTAGACCAGGTCGATCTGGCCGGTGCGCACCAGGCGCTCGATGCGGTTCGCTTCCTCGTAGGTCTGGGTCGAATTGAGGAAGGCGGCGCGCACGCCCACCTCCGCCAGCGCGTCGACCTGGTCCTGCATCAGCGCGATCAGCGGCGAGATGACGACGCCGACGCCGTCGCGCAGCAGCGCCGGGATCTGGTAGCACAGCGACTTGCCGCCGCCGGTCGGCATCAGCACCAGCGCGTCTCCGCCGTTGGCGACGTGTTCGACGATCTCGCCCTGCTGGCCGCGGAAGGCCGGGTAGCCGAACACAGTTTGCAGCTGCTCGAGCGCGCGCGCCGCGAGGTCGGGTGAGTGCGCCGGGGAGTGCGCCGTGGTGTCCATATCCTGATTCATGATGCTCAAATCTTGCGTTAGTCGGCCCAGACGATCAGGCCGGAGTAGGCGGTCGCCAGCACCATCAGCCCGAAGGCGATGCGGTACCAGGCGAAGGCCGTGAAGTCGTGCGAGCTGATATAGCGCAGCAGCCAGCGCACGCACAGGAAGGCCGACACGAAGGCGGCCGCGGTGCCGATGCCGAACAGCGGCAGGTCGGCGGCCGACAGCAGCGCGCGTTCCTTGTACAGCGAGTAGACGGTGGCGCCGAACAGCGTCGGGATCGCCAGGAAGAAGGAGAATTCGGTGGCGACCTTGCGCGACAGGCCGAACAGCATCGAGCCCATGATGGTGGCGCCGGAGCGGCTGGTGCCGGGGATCAGCGCGAAGGCCTGGGCGCAGCCGATTTTCAGCGCGTCCATGGGCGTGATGTCGTCGACCGAGTGGATGCGGGCCAGCGCCGGATGGCGTTTGGCGCGCCGTTCGACGGCCAGGATCACCAGCGCGCCGACGATGAAGGCCAGCGCCACGGGCACCGGCGCGAACAGCACGGCCTTGATCTTGCTGTTGAACAGCACGCCGAGCACGGCCGCCGGCAGGAAGGCGATCAGCACGTTGACGGCGAAGCGCTGCTGCTTGCGGTCGCTGAAGATGCCGGCCAGGATGGCGGCGATGCGGACCCGGTATTCCCAGCAGACGGCGAAGATGGCGCCGGCCTGGATCACGATCTCGAACACTTTCATTTTCTCTTCCATGCCTTTGAAGCCGAGCAGGCTTTCGGCCAGGATCAGGTGGCCGGTCGACGAAATGGGCAGGAACTCGGTGAAGCCTTCAACCAGGCCCATGACGAGGGCTTTGAGCGCGAGAATAATATCCATGAATGAGTAGGCGTGTGGTGTGATGGAGGAAGTGTAGCGGCTCGTCGCGCACGGTGTGCTGCGCGGGGTCGAAGCTTACCACGAGCGCGCCGCGGCGGCGGCAATCGGATGCCGGATCGGGCGCGCGGCGCGGGAGTTTGTTGAAAACAAGGGCATGAGGACCGGCATCGAGGCGCGATGCGATGGCCGTGAATCGCAAGCCGAAAAAACGATGAGGAATATAGTTACGTGGACTTGTGCATTATGCTGGCGCGGTGGCGCGCTCCAGAGCGGTCAGCCAGCGCATCGCCTGCGCGCGGTTGGCGCCGCACATTTCCGCCGACGGCTGCAGGCCGCCGCAGAAAGCGGGACGTTCCGGCCGGCCGAAGATGCCGCAGCGATTGTCGTCCCCGAGCTGGATGCACCGGACGCCGGCTGGCTTGCCGTTCGGCATGCCGGGTATCGGACTGGTGATCGAGGGCGCGGTGCAGCAGGCGCCGCAGTCGCTGCGGCAGGGCAGCGCGGTGTCGTTCTGGTTCATACATTCTTGGACGTGGGAGCGCGGCGGAGGCGGCGCCAGGACGCCTATTTTACAGGCGGCGGCCGGCGCCGGACTTTATGCGGGTTTTGTCGCCGGCCAGTGCGCCGCCGCTTGCGCCACCATGTGCGCCACCCAAGGGCCGTCGTCGAGCGGGAGGTCGTGGCCGGCGCTGGGGTGCTGGCGATGGTCCAGTTGCCACGCTTGGGCCAGCCGGCGCGAGCATTCGGGATCGACCAGGCGGTCGCCGGCGGCGGACAAGATCAGCAGCGGCACGGGCGGGCGCGCCGCCGGCGCACGGTAGCGCGCGGCCGACCACAGCTGGCGCAGCGCGTTGCCGCGCGTGACCGGGTAGTCGCGCTGGTAGGCCAGCCAGCGCGGCAGCAGGGCGGCGCGGGTGGCGTCGTCGTTGCTGCTCAGCTCGAGGATCAGGCGCTCCTGCCGCGCTTGCCCATCGTGGCCGCCGGCGCCGCCGCGCAGCAGCAGGCCGGCCAGGGCCGCGTAATTGCGCCAGCGCAGGCGCTGGTGGAAGCGGCCGTAGGGCCGCATGCTGGTGTTGATGAGCACGGCGCCGGCGATTTCGGCGGGATAGCGGCTGGCCCATTCGACGGCGACCATGCCGCCCAGCGACAGCGCCAGCAGCCGGTAGGGCGGCAGCAGGTCGCGCGCGCGCAGTTGATCGCGGCAAAATTCGACGCTGTCGCCGATGCGGCTGGCGCTGCGCAGGCCGTGGCGCTGGCCGTTGCCGGGCAGGTCGGGCGTGACGATGACGGCCTCCGGCAGCGCCTGCGCCAGCCGCTGCGGGAAGTCTTCCCAGTGGCGCTGTTCGCGCATCAGCCCGCGCAGCAAGACCCAGCAGCCGGCGGCGTCGGCGGCCCCGGCGGCGGTGGAAGGCGCGGACGCGGACGAAGGCGAGGGCACGGGCGAGGACGCCGCGTTCGGCAAGCTCATGCGTCGTACCAGCGTGCCAGCGCGCGCCGCTGCTGTGCCTTGCGCGCCAGTCCGACCGGGGTCCAGTGGCCGTGGCTGGCGGCCGCGCGCAGCAGGAAGTCGAACCACACCAGGTGGCTGCGCAGCACCCGCTGCAGGCGGTGCGTGGGTGCCGGGTTGAAGATGCCGAGCCGGTTGAACAGCTGGCGCGGGTTTTTCTTGACCCACAGCCAGGAACCCATCTCCAGCGTCAGCGGCAGGAACACGCGCTCGGCCGGGCCGCTGTCGTTCAGGTAGAGATAATCCCACAGGTCGCCGTGGGTGCGGTATTGCCGGCTCTGGGGCTCGAACACATAGTTGTGGTTGGGGTAGCTGTGGCCGAACAATTCGACCAGCGCGCCGACGTCGGCCAGGTGGGCGATGGGCGTCGTCGTGTGCGCGTGCGGGAACCAGATGCGGTCGCGCAGGCCGAAGCCGGAGTGGCAGTCGAGCGCCAGGCTGAAGCGCCGCGACAGCAGTTCGCGCTCGACCAGCTCGCAGACGGCGCGGCTTTCCTGTTCCATCGGCGCGCCGGCCGCGCCGCGATACCACGGCAGCCGCGCGCTGATGCGCTGTCCGGCCAGCAGCAGCGGCACGCGGCCGGCCGCCGTCACCGGCGCGTTGCGCATCAGGTCGACGCCTTGGGGATTGCAGCGCGTGCCCTGCCACATGCCGCCCGGATTGACCAGCGGCATGAAGACCAGGCGCAGCGATTGCAGTTGCTGGTGCAGCGCGTGGTCCCATTGCAGCCGGGTCAGCAGGCTGTGCAAAAAGGACAGGATGACCTGGGTGCCGATCCGCTCCAGTCCGTGGATGCCGCCAAAGAAGCCGACGGCCGGCACGTCCGGACTGGGATTGCCCAGCGCCAGCGTGTAGACGGGGAAATCGCGGCCGTCCATGCTGACCGTGCACGGCACGCCGACGTCGAGATGGCGGCCGCCCTCGTCGATCAAACGCTTCAGGGCGATCAGTTCGGGCAGGTTTTTTTCGATCATGGGCAGCGTGGGTCGGACGGTGGCTGCCAGTGTAGCGCGGCGGCGCCGGCCGCGGACGCCGGCGTCGAAAAAACAGGCTTAGCCGCGCCACTCCATGTAGACGTCGGCGCGCTCGTAGTGGGCCTCGGCCGCCGCCGGCTTGGGCGCGTGCGCGAAGCCGGCCCGCAGGTACAGGCGGATCGCCGGTTCCAGCTTGCTGTTCGATTCCAGGAACAGCCGCGTGGCGGGGCCGGCCTGGTACGCGGCGATGGCGCGCTCGATCAGGCGCCGGCCCACGCCCAGCCCCTGGCGGTGCGGCGCGACGGCCATCTTCGACAATTCCAGCGCGCCGTCGCCGGCGGCGATCAGCGCGCAGGCGCCGATGATCTCGCCGCCCAGCCGCGCCAGGAAGATGGCGCCGCCCGGGTCGAGGATGTGGCGCTGCGGATCGGACAGCACGGTGTTGTCGATCTGTTCGACGTAAAAAAACCGCTCCAGCCAGTCGATGTTGAGGCGCTTGAAATCGGCCGCGTAGTGCGGCGCGTAGTCGATGATGTCCACGGCGGCGATGTCGACGGCCTTGGCTGCTTGTTCGGACGGCCGGCCGTCCCCGTTTACACTGGACATGGCGACGATAGGGCGGGGGATGCGGACGGGGACGGCGTCTTGCCGGCCAGGCTGCCGACGACGGCGCGGGCGTGGTCGCGTATGGTTTGGGCCAGCGCGGCGTCGGTGGCCAGGCGCGAAATCGTCACCGCGCCCACCAGCGTCGACACGATGGCGTCGGCCACGCTGGCCGGGTCGGGCACGCCCAGCAAGCGCGTCAGCCCGGAGACGAATTCGATCATGCGGCGGTAGCCGTTCATGGCGATATCCTTGACGTGGTCGTCGGCGTGGCGCAGCTCGCTGCCCAGGCTGGCCAGCGAGCACAGCGCCGAGACTTGTTCCGACTGGTCCAGATACAGCGACACCACCGTGGCCAGCGCTTCGCGCGGTTGCTGGCCCGCCGTCGCCTTGGCGAACACGTCCAGCAACTGGGCCGACGCGGCGCTGTTGGCTTCGGCGATCAATTGTTCCTTGGACTCGAAATGGCGGTAGAAGCCGCCCGGCGTCAAGCCGGCGGCGGCCATGATGTCGGCGATGCCGGTGGCGGCCAGGCCTTGCGCCAGGAATACCCTGGAGGCGACCGCGACGATGCGCTTCCTGGTCTCGACGGTATCGGCTTTGGACTTTTTCATGCTGGACTCCGGTTCTGGCAGGCAAACGCTGCGCAGCTCTTAGAGGTCTAGTTTAATCTAATATGGGGAAATCCGTGTCATCTAAATGGCGCGGACCGCAACGGGGGCGCCGCCGACATAAAAACACCCCGCCGGCGCGGGCGCGGGCGGGGTGCGGACCCGGCCTGGCGGCAGGGTCAAGGCTACGACTATTAAGCGGCGACGGCGACCGGCGCCGAGGCCGAGGCCGAGGCCGCCAGCAACATGTCGACCGTGTTTTTCGCGTTCGCCAGCACGGCGTCGCCCGCCGCGTCGTTGAGCGTCAACTTCGACAGCGTGACGGCGCCGACGATGGTCGAGACGATGGCGTCGGCGATCTGCAAGGGCCGGGCGATGCCCAGCGGCTCGGTTTTCGACGCGATCAGCTGCACCAGCCGCTGGTAGCCGTCCGCCGCCGAGGCCTTGATTTGCGCATCGGCATGCCGCAGTTCGCTGCCCAGGTTGGCCAGCGGGCACAGATATTGGGCGTCTTCCTGTTGCAGCTGGCTCAGGTAAATCGTCACGATCAGGTCCAGCGCCGCGCGCGGCGCCAGGCCGGCCGTTTCCTCGGCGAACATGGCGAACAGGTGGTCGATGGCGACGCCGTTGGCCTCGGCGATCAGCGCCTCCTTCGACTCGAAGTGGCGGTAGAAGCCGCCCTGCGTCAGGCCGGCGGCGGCCATGATGTCGGCCACGCCGGTGGCGGCCAGACCCTGGGTCAGGAATACCTTGGACGCCATCTCAACGATGCGCTTGCGGGTTTCCGCCGTATCGGCTTTCGATTTTCTCATCATGGACTCCTGTGTGGCCACTGTTGCACTTAGTATAGGATTGTACTCTAAATTAACGGCGATGGCGCGCGGCGCGGCGCCCGCTAGCGCTTGAGGCTGCGGATCCGCTCGGACGGATTGGTGATGTCGGTCAGGCGGATGCCGAACTTGTCGTTGACGACCACCACCTCGCCCTGGGCGATCAGGCACCCGTTGATGAGCACGTCCATCGGCGCGCCGGCCAGGCCGTCGAGTTCAAGCACGCTGCCCTGGGCGATTTGCAGCAGGTTGCGCACCGCGATCTTGCTGCGCCCCAGTTCGACGGTCAGTTGCACCGGGATGTCGAGGATGAAATCGATGTCGTTATGTACCGCCTCGCTGTTCGCCGGCGGCGCGAAGTGCTCGAACACGTGGGCGTTAATGGCCGGTTCCGCGGCCGGTGCGGCGGCCGGCGCGGCGGCGGCCAGCGCAGCTTCCCAGTCGAGGTCGTGGTCCGGCTGCGGCGCGGGCGAGTGGATGGCGTTCATGGCGTGGTCCGGTTAGTGACGGCGTGGCGGGATGGTCGGACGGGTGGTCCGCAAATCAGCTGAGTCCGGCCGGCGGCCGCTGGGGCGCATCGAAATGGACTTCCTCGGGCGCGAGGCGGCGGCCGTCGGCGGCGACCACCTGCAAGGGCTGGATCGGCAAACGCTGCGCGCGGTCGACCGGCAGGATGCGCTCCTGCTCCGGCAGGAACACGTGCTCGTTGCTCCACTGGCCCAGCGCCACCAGCACCGGCACCAGCGCGCGGCCCTTGGCGGTGAGCCGGTATTCCTGGTAGGCGCTGCCGTCGGAAGCCGGCGCCGTTTCCAGGATGCCTTGCGCGACCAGGGCGCGCAGCCGCGTCGTCAGGATATTCTTGGCCGCGCCCAGGCTGCGCTGGAACTCGCCGAAGCGGCGCAGGCCGGCCAGCGCGTCGCGCACGATCAGCAAGGTCCACCAGTCGCCGATGACGTCGAGCGAACGGGCCACGGCACACACCTCATTTTCCATACTGCTACGTTTCATTTTCTTTCCGCCTTTGCTTGCGATGGGTAGGAATCTAGTTGAATGATAGCACCAAAACTGGTTTACATATGCAACCGGTTGTTGTAAGCTGCGCTCAGTTTAATAATGAAACCAAACCTAGCGAGGGAATTATCATGTCAGCAGTCCTGGAAAGTCCGGTCCTACCCGACGCAGCCGCCGCCCCAGCTCCAGCCACCTCGTGGTCGGGCGTGCTGGCCATCGCGCTCGGCGCCTTCACGGTGGTGTTCGCCGAATTGCTGCCGGTCGGCTTGCTCAGCGGCATCAGCCGCGACCTGCATGTGCTCGAAGGCACGGCCGGCATGATGGTGTCCATCACGGCGCTGCTGGCCTTCGTGGCCGCGCCCGGCACGGCCCTGGCCGTCGGCAGCATGGACCGCCGCCGCGTGCTGATCGGGCTGACGATATTGACCATCATCTCCAGCGTGCTGTCGGCGCTGGCGCCCAGCTTCGCCGTGCTGTTCGGCGCCCGCATCCTGCTCGGCATCGCGCTGGGCGGCTTCTGGGCCGTGGCGGTGCCGGCGGCGGCGCGGCTGGTTCCGGCCGACAAGGCCCACGTGTCGTCGACCATAGTCATGAGCGGCATCTCCATCGCCGCCGTGCTGGCCGTGCCCGCCGGCACGCTGATCGCCGCCTACTTCAGCTGGCGCGTCGCCTTTGTCGCCGCCACCATCATTCCGCTGATCGTGCTGCTGACGCAGTGGCGCTACCTGCCCAACATCGTCATGGACGACCACGTCACCGTGGCCGACCTGGGCCGCGTGCTGAAGTCGCCGCGCAACGCCGCCGCCCTGCTGACGCTGCTGTTCGCCGTCGGCGGCCAGTACGCCGGCTACACCTTCGTCACGCCCTACCTGGCGCAGGTGACGGGGGTCGACACCAATGTCTTGAGCTCGCTGCTGCTGGCCTACGGCCTGTTCAGCATCGCCGGCAACTTCATCGGCGGCGCGCTGGCCGCCCGCAGCCGCCACGGCACCGTGCTGGGCAATATGATCGTGTTCCTGATTTCGCTGCTGGGCCTGACTATCTTCGGCGGCAACTTCGCCCTGGCCACCGTCAGCCTGATGGTGTGGGCGGTGGTCTGGGGCATCGTGCCCGTCAGCCTGCAATTGTGGATTTTCGGCGGCGCCACCCGCGACAAGCCGGAAGCGGTGGGCGCCGTGCTGGTCGGCGTGCTGCAACTGGCGATCTCGCTCGGCTCCTTCGCCGGCGCGCTGGCCGTCAACGGCGCCGGCGTGCACAGCGCCATGGCATTGGGCGCGGCCATCGTCGCGGCCGGCATATTGATGGTGCTGATCGTCGGCAACATCGACCGTCGCAACGGCTGAGCAGCGCGCCATGTCGCCGTCATCCTCCCCGTCACCTGCCGCGTCGTCCGATCCGCGGCCGGCCGGGCGCGCCGGCATCGACCTGGCGGTCGACGGCGCCGCCGGTCCCTTGCCGGCGCGCGTCTACGGCACCACCGTGCGCGCCGCGCCGTCGGCGCGCAAGCCGGACTTGCTGGTGTTTTTCCACGGCGGCGGCTTCGGCGCCGGCACGCTGGACCCGGCCGACCCCATCCTGCGCCAGCTGGTGGCCGGCCACCCCGATTTGATCGTACTGGCCAGCACCTACACGCTGGCTAGCGTGCAACCGTTCCCGGCCGCCGCCGAAGACGCCCACGCCGTGCTGCGCTGGGCCCAGGCCCATGCCGCGCGGCTGGGCTGGAATGGCCGGCGGCTGATCGTGGCCGGGGTGGAAGCGGGCGCCAACCTGGCCGCCGTCGCCGCCCTGATGGCGCGCGACCGCGGCACGCCCCGGCTGGCGGGGCAAATCCTCGTCATGCCCATGCTGGACCCCAGCCTGAGCAGCGCCTCCATGCGCGCCACGCCGCACGACGCGGTCCGGCGCGACCTGGCCGACGCCTGCGCCGCCGGCTATCGCGGCTATCTGCCGCATCCGTCCGACCGCATCCACCCCTACGCCTCGCCGCTGCAATCGAGCCGTTTGCGCGGCATGGCGCCGGCGCTGATTTTGACCGTCGACGGCGACCCGCTGCGCGACGAAGCCGAACACTACGGCGCCCGCCTGCGGGCCAGCGGCGTCGCCGCCACCGTGCTGCGCCTGCCCGCCGTCGCGCTGCCCAGCGCCGACGGCCGCGATGAATGCGCCGCCAGCGCCGCCGTGTTGGCGGCCATAGGCGACTTTCTCGCCGATATCAACAAATAGCGCTTGCATCTTATAGAGTTCTTTGATACTCTAAATATAGATGTTAAGTGAGCTCTAAGTTCAGGCGCCGCAGCGCTGGACCCAGCCAGAACCCCCTTCCCGTTTTATGCCGCATTCACAATCTGAGAGAGAGATCAAGATGAAACAAGCACCAAGCTTCAAGACCCTGGCCGTCCCGGTAGTCGCAGCGATGGCCCTGGCCGGTATCATCAGCGTCGGCCTGGCCGGCTGCGACAGCGCCCACGGCAAACCCCAGGCCGCGCCGGCCGATGGCGCCACCGTGTCGGCCGCCACCGTCGTCGAGAAAACCATCACCGAGACGCAGGAATTCTCAGGCCGCATGGAAGCCATCGAGCACGTCGACATCCGCGCCCGCGTCGGCGGTTTCATCACCACCGTCAACGTCCAGCCCGGCGCCATCATCAACAAGGGCGACGTCTTGTTCGTCATCGATCAGCGTCCGTACGAGGCCGAGCTGCACCGCACCGAGGCGGCCGCCGCCGCCGCCCGCGCCAAGGTCGAGCTGGCCAAGATCGAACTGGCCCGCGCCGAAAAACTGTTTGCCGAAAAAGCCATCGCCCAGCGCGAGCTCGACGAAAACACCTCCGGCTTCAAGGAACTCGACGCCAGCGCCCGCGCCGCCGAAGCGCAGTTCGAGAACGCCAAGCTCAACCTCAGCTACACCCGC
>NZ_JANXMI010000038.1 GCF_025354735.1 Rugamonas sp. | reverse complement strand
GGTTGCGGCCCATGTGCTTGGCGCGGTAGAGCGCGCCGTCGGCCGTGGCCACCAACTGGCCCGGCTCGTTGTCGGCCGACGCCAGCGCCGTCGCCGCGCCGATGCTGACCGTCACCACATGGCGCTCGCTGCCCATGTTCGGCAGGTGCAGCTGCTCGACGCGGCAGCGGATGCGCTCGGCCACGATGGCCGCGCCCTTGAGCGACTGGTTCGGCAGGATCACGGCGAATTCCTCGCCGCCGTAGCGCGCCACCAGGTCGTTGGCCCGCATTTCGCTGGCGACGGCGCTGGCGATGCGTTGCAGGCAATCGTCGCCGCCGACGTGGCCGTAGGCATCGTTATATTGCTTGAAATTGTCGACGTCGACCATCAGCAGCGACAGTGCTTGTTGCTGGCGCAGCGCGCGCTGCCACTCGGCGTTGAGCGTGTCGTCGAAGCAACGCCGGTTGGCCAGGCCGGTCAGGCCGTCGCGCGTGGCCAGCTGCTGCAATGCGGCTTGCGCCTTTTTTTCGTCGGTCATGTCGCGTAGGGTTTCGACGACGGCGGCCAGCTGGCCGTCGGCGCCGAAGATGGGGCTGGCGTCCGCGGCCAGATAGCGGCGCCGGCCGACGCGCGGCATGTCGCACCAGTTTTCGGCGCACAGATTGCCGTCGGTGTCGCCGCGCCGGGCGTGCTGGTCGTAGAGCGCCTGCAAGTCGCCGCCGCGGCCCAGCAGCACCAGGTCGGCCAGCGTCGGGCGCCGCTCGGCGTAAAAGCTGCGCCAGTGGTCGCACGTGCCCAGCACCTCGTAGGCGGCGACCCCGGTCAGGCGCTCGCAGGCGCGGTTCCAGATCAGCACCTTGCCGTGCAGATCGATCACGAAAGTCGGCACCACCAGCAACTCCATCAGCTTGAGGGCGAAGCCGTGCGACTGGTCGGCGGCGGGGACTTCCATGAGGTGCTGGATTTTCGGATGATTCATGGCTGTCCTCGTTATTATAGTGTGGGGCTGGCGTAGGAATTTACTGCTGGTAACTTCTCATTTTGCTGGCGGACGCCGCCCGGCTGCTTGATGCAAAGCAACGGTGCGCCCGATGGCGTGCCGGCCGCCGACCACTCGTCTTCAAGCGACGCCTGGGGCCGGCGCCAGCGGCACGCAGATCAGCACGGTGGTGCCGCGTCCGGGCCGGCTGAGCACTTTCATCCACCCGCCGGCGCTGGCGACGCGTTCGCGCATGCCGGGCAGGCCGCAGCCGTGGCCGGGCGGGCGCCGGCTCGGGTGGCCGGCCGCCCAGCCGACCCCGTTGTCGCTGACCGTCAGCGCCAGCCGCCGTGGCCGCCGGCTGAGCGCCACGCTGACCTTGCTGGCGCCGGCGTGCCGGGCGACATTCGCCAGCGCCTCCTGCATGACGCGGTACAACATGGTACCGGCGCCGCAGGCCAGCGCGGCGCCCAGCGCCTCGCCATCGGCTTGCAGCACGCAGGCGATGCCGCTGAGGCGGGAAAAATCGTCGAGCTGGCGCGCCAGCGCGCCGCCCAGCCCGTCCTCCAGCGCGGCCGGCCGCAAGTCGTTGATGACCACGCGCAGCGAGCGCACGGCCAGGTCGATGCGCTGTTCCAGGCGCGCCAGCCGGGGCGGCAAGGCCGCGCCGCCGTCGCAGGGAATGGCGCGCAGCGTGTCGACGTCCATTTTCAGCGCCAGCAGTTGCTGGCCCAGATCGTCGTGGATGTCGCGCCCTATGCGCCGCCGTTCGGCCTCCCTGGCGCCGTGCTGCCGCGCGGCCATCCGGCACAGACGGGTATGCGTCTCGACCAGCACCTGCTCGGCGCGGTCGCGCAGGCCGCGCTCGCCGGCCAGTTGCGCCCGCGACGCGGCCAGGGCGTCGCGCAGCCGGTACTGGCGCCACAGCAGGGTGAAGGCGAGGGCCGCCAGCAGCGCCGCCCCGCCCAGCATCGCATCCAAGCGCCAGCCCGCCATGGTTGGCGGCGGCCAGGGCAGGGCGGCCAGAGTAAGCATCGGTGACAGCGCCAGCCGCATACGATCCCTTTCGACGTTGCTGCCGCAGGGAAACTGCGACGCTTCCGCAACATAACGCGGCCCACGCGTCGCGGCATTGCGCGATCTCAATCTTTCACTTTCACCAAGTAAATTAGCGGACGGCTGAAACGCGCCGCGGCGCGCGATTACCGTCCCCGCCGCCGCGCAGCTATAATAGAAGGTTGTCAACGGGGTTTTGCTGCCGCAGACCCCGCCCGCCGAGGAAATACCGTGACCTACAGTATCAAAGAAATCTTTTACACCTTGCAGGGCGAGGGCGCCCACGCCGGGCGTCCCGCCGTGTTCTGCCGCTTTTCCGGCTGCAATCTGTGGACCGGACGCGAGAGCGACCGCGCCAGCGCCGTCTGCCAGTTCTGCGACACCGACTTCGTCGGCACCGACGGCGACGGCGGCGGCAAGTTCACCACCCCCGAGGCGCTGGCCGCGACCATCGACGCGCTGTGGCCCGCCACCTACGCGGCCAGCAAATACGTGGTCTTCACCGGCGGCGAACCGCTGCTGCAACTGGACCCGGCGCTGATCGCGGCGATGCACGCCGTCGGCTTCGAGATCGCCATCGAAACCAACGGCACCCTGCCGGTGCCGGCCGGCGTCGACTGGATCTGCGTCAGCCCGAAGATGGGTTCCAAGCTGGTCGTCGGCAAGGGCAATGAAATCAAGGTCGTGATCCCGCAGACGCATCAAGACCTGGCCGCCTACGAAGGCCTGGCCTTCGACCATTTCTTCGTGCAGCCGATGGACGGCCCGCTGGCCGCGTTCAACACCACGCTGGCGATCGAAACGTGCAAACGCAACCCGAAGTGGAAGCTGAGCCTGCAAACCCATAAACTTTTACAGATACCATAATGCTGACCATCACACGCAAGCTCGAATTCGACGCCGGCCACCGGATCCCCGACCACAAAAGCCAGTGCCGCAACCTGCACGGCCACCGTTACACGCTGGAAATCACGCTGACCGGCCAGGTCATCTCGGTCGAAGGCAACTCCGACAACGGCATGATTATGGACTTTTCCGACATCAAGGCGCTGGCCAAGGAACACCTGGTCGACGTCTGGGACCATGCCTTCCTGGTATACGAAAAAGACGCGCCGGTGCGCGACTTCCTGGCCACGCTGCCCGACCATAAAACCGTCGTCATCGACCGCATTCCCACCGTCGAAAACCTGGCGCAGATCGCCTTCGACATCTTGAAGGCCGCCTATAAAGACCGCTACGGCACCGGCCTGCACCTGCACAAGCTGGTGCTGCACGAAACGCCGAACTGCTGGGCCGAGATCACCGATGCCTGAAGTGCCGACGCCCGCCGCCGCAGCGCTGCTTAATTCCGCGGCGGTATCGTCGACTGTATCGTCGACTGGGTCGTCGACGGCGCCGGCCGCCGCGCCCGCGTCCGGCCAGCCGCCCGCCGCCTACCAGGCGACGGCGGACGAGCAGGGTTTCATGCGCGCGGCGCTGGAGCAGGCGCAGCACGCGTGGGACCTGGGCGAGGTGCCGGTCGGCGCCGTCGTCGTCAAGGACGGCGTGGTCATCGCGCGCGGCTACAACCAGCCCATCGGCCGCCACGATCCGACCGCGCACGCAGAAATCGTCGCCCTGCGCGCCGCCGCCGAAGCGCTCGGCAATTACCGCCTGCCCGGCTGCGAGCTATACGTCACGCTCGAACCGTGCGTGATGTGCTCGGGCGCGATGATGCACGCGCGCCTGTCGCGCATCGTCTACGGCGCCCGCGACCCCAAGACCGGCGCTTGCGGCTCGGTGCTCGACCTGTTCGCGCAAGGGCCGTTGAACCACCACGCGCAGGCCGTCGGCGGCGTGCTGGCCGAGGCCTGCGGTGATCTCCTGAAAAGTTTTTTCGCGGCCCGCCGCGCCGCCGCGGCCGAAGCGCGGCGCCTCGCCGCCGGCGCCGGGACGGATGGCCAGGCGGGAGCCGGGGCCGGCTGAACGGCGGCCGCCGACGCGGCAAAAAATGGTATGCTTATTCCTCCCGCCCGCTTCGGATAGAAGGACGTCGTTTTGGCTACCGTACAAAGTAACGGCATCACCATCGCCTACGAAACCAGCGGCGATCCGCTCGGCATACCGGTGCTGCTCATCATGGGGCTGGGCATGCAGCTGACGGCATGGCCCGACGAATTCGTCGACGGCCTGGTCGAGCAGGGCTGTTACGTGATCCGCTTCGACAACCGCGACAGCGGCCTGTCGAGCAAACTCCATCAATTCAAACGACCCAACCTGGTGCTGGCCTACCTGAAGTCCAAGCTCGGCTGGCCGCTGTCGCCGGCCTACACCCTGACCGACATGGCCGAGACGCGCGCGGCCTGCTCGACGCGCTGGGCCTGCGCCAGGTGCACCTGCTGGGCATGTCGATGGGCGGCATGGTGGCGCAGATCGTCGCGGCGCGCCACGCCGAGCGCACGCTCAGCCTGACCTCCATCATGTCGAGCAGCGGCCGGCGCGGCCTGCCCGGGCCGACGCGCGCGGCCCGCAACGCGCTGCTGAGCGGCCCGGCCGATCCCTACGATCGTGAACAGGCCATCACGCACATGATGTCGGTGCTGCGCCTGATCGGCAGCCCGGCCTACCCGACGCCCGAGCGCGTGCTGCGCGCCAGGGTGGAGCGGGCGATGGCGCGCAACGTCTGCACCGACGGCGTGGCGCGGCAGATGGTGGCGATCGCCGCCTCGGGCGACCGCACGGCGCTGCTCAAGACGATCCGCTGTCCGACGCTGGTGATCCACGGCGCCGCCGATCCGCTGGTGCCGCTGGCCTGCGGCGAAGACACGGCGCGGGCGATACGCGGCGCCGAGCTGCACGTCATCGAAGGCATGGGCCACGATCTGCCGGCGCAGCTCAACGAACGCCTGCTCGCCTTGATCGACGGCCATGTGCGCGGTAAGATGACGGCGCACGGCAAGTCGCAGATCGCCTGAGCGCCGGCGATCTGCGCCGCCGCTTGCGGTGGGCGCGTTCACCTTCCTTGATCGAGATATTTTGAGCACAACGAAAATTGGCATCGCCATCGCCGCGCCGGGCGGCGCCGCGACGGACCCCGCCGCGCTGGAGCGCGGCATACAGCGCCTGCGCGAACAAGGCTTCCTGGTCCATAACTACTACGACCCGGCGCAAACCATGCAGCGCTTCGGCGGCACCGACGCCGCCCGCCTGGCCCAGCTCGCCGCCGCCGCCGCCGATCCCGACGCGCACATCGTCATCGCGCTGCGCGGCCAGTACGGCATCAGCCGCATCCTGCCGCAAATCGACTTCCGCGCGATGGCCGACAGCGGCAAACTATTCGTCGGCTACAGCGACTTCACCGCCTTCCACATGGCGCTGATGAAGCAGACCGGCCGCATCAGCTTCGCCGGCCCGATGATGTGCGACGACTTCATCCGCGACGAACCGGTGGCCTACACGCTGGATCAATTCTGGCGCTGCCTGCGCGGGCCGGTGCACACGGTGCGCGGCACGGCGGCCGGCAATCCGGCCGTCGACCTCCGCGGCAAACTATGGGGCGGCAATCTGGCGATGCTGGTGTCGCTGCTGGGCACACCGTATTTCGCGCCGGTGGAAGACGGCATCCTGTTCGTCGAAGACATCAACGAACACCCCTACCGCATCGAGCGCATGATGCTGCAACTGCTGTACGCCGGCGCGCTCGACAGCGTGCGCGCGGTGCTGCTGGGCGATATCTCCGGCTACCGATTGAGCCCCGCCGACGACGGCTATGATTTCGACACCATGCTCGCCTACCTGCGCGCGCGCCTGCCGATGCCGGTGCTGACGGGACTTCCGTTCGGCCACGTCAAGGAACGCGCCACGCTGCCTTACGGCGGCATGGCGCACCTGGTCTCCGACGCCGGCGGCTTCGATTTGACGGTCAGCGCCTATCCGACGCTGGCCGGCGTTTGAACGTTTGCTTTCAGCGGAAGCATCACTTCCGCGCCCCTCATACAAGGATAAATTTTCCATGACGACTACACATGCTCCCCAGGTTTGGTTCATCACCGGTTGTTCGACCGGCCTCGGTCTGGAATTGGCCAGGCAGGTGCTGGCGGCCGGCCACCACGCCGTGGTCTCGGCGCGCGACAAGGGCCGGCTCGACGAGCTGGTGGCGCTGGCGCCGGAACGCGCGCTGGCCGTCGATCTCGACGTCAACGACAGCGCGCAGATCGCGGCCGGCGTGGCGGCGGCGCAGGCGCGCTTCGGCCGCATCGATGTGCTGGTCAATAACGCCGGCTATGGTTATATGTCGTCGATCGAGGAGGGCGAGGAGGAGCAGATCCGCGCCCAGTTCGACGCCAACGTCTTCGGCCTGTTCGCGATGACGCGCGCGGTGCTGCCGGTGATGCGCGCGCAGCGCAGCGGCTACGTCATCAGCCTGACGTCGGTGGCCGGTTATATCGGCTTCCCCGGCTCCGGCTACTACGCGGCCAGCAAGCACGCGGTGGAAGGCTGGTCCGACGCGCTGGCGGCGGAAACGGCGTCGCTCGGCATCCGCGTCTCGTGCGTGGCGCCGGGACCGGCGCGCACCGACTGGGCCGGCCGCTCGATGACGCAGACGCCCAACCTGATCGCCGATTATGCCGACACCGTCGGCGCCCGCATGCGCGCCACCAGCGCGATCAGCGGCCAGCAGCCGGGCGATCCGGTGCGCATCGCGCAGATGATCGTCGGCCTGGCCGACTTGCCGCGGCCGCCGCGCCACCTGGTGCTGGGCCAGTTCGGCATCAACGCCGTCAGCGCCAAGCTGCAAGGCAGCCGCGATGAAATCGAGGCCTGGCGCGAGCGCGGCGCGGCGACCGATTTCCCGGCGGCGTGAGGCGCGGAGCCGCCGGCGCTGGACGCTTGATGCTTGAGCATAGCAGTCGCGGGACTTCGGGGTCAGACCCCGCTGGCGCCGACGCCGACTTCCGGCCGCTAAACTGTGGCGGGGTCTGACCCCGATTGGTGGCGGCGTCGGCGCGGGCTGGCGCGATTGGCGTCGACGGACTTTGATTCGGTGCGCCAGCGCGCGGTTCCGGTTCGCCCCTCGCTTCGCCCCTGCTTCATCCCCGCTTCGCCCCCGTCGCGCGACAGTTGCTGGTCGGCCCCGCAGCAATGGTAAAATACGCGGTTAATCAAATCCATCGCTTTAAGGGCTTCAAACGTGCTAAGTACAGCAAACAAAGGCTTATCGCGTAGGGCCTTTACCTAAAGGCTTTGTTTGGAAATTTCTAATATTCGTTGAATATTTTACGAATTGAATTAGGACACCACAGCCCAATCTTTGCCACGCAGGTCGTCGTATTTGGCCGTCATGCTGGCATGCTTGTGCCCCAATAACGCCTGCGCAAATTCCGCGCTGCGCTCCACCTTATAAAGCCGCTCGGCCAGGCTTCGGATCTCATGGAAGCTGGGCGGCGTCCTCCCATCCTCGGCAACGATGCCGGCTGCATCGCGCGCTTTCTGGAAAGCGTTCGACAATCCATTCGGATCGACCTTATCGCCAGGCTTAACTCTCGATACTCGCGCAACATGGTGGATCAGGTGCCGACTGACGATCAAATCCCTGCAATTTGAAACCGCCTCTTCTACCGAAATATTGATCGCCGCGAGGCGGATCTCGCCACTGATGCGTAGCCGAGTCCCAGTCTTTCCTTGGTCGACATGCAAATGTCCATCCTTGTAGTCGGCGAATTTCATGTTGGTCAAATCCTCCCGGCGCTGCGCCGTCACCAGCGCCAAGTTCATGGCGCGCTGCAACCATACCGGAGCTAGTGCGCGGATTGCGACGAATTGCTCCAACGAGAGTCTCTCTCGCTTTACAGTCTGATTGGGGTTGTATGTGGCCTTGACAGGATTGGCCCCTTGACTGATCAGGCCTTGCGTCTCTGCCATACGAAAAACATCAGACAGCCTTGCGCGCAGATTAATCGCTGCTGCTGGCCCGCTGCCGGCCTCTACAGCCAGTAGGTGCTTTGCGACGTGCGCCGTACCGACGTCGCGCAGCTTCATGTGAGCGTAATCGCAAGCGTCGATTTTCTTCAGGTACATGGTGCAGCTGCGCAGCGTGTTGGCGGCCGGCGCAGTCTCGTATCGTTGCTCCCATAGATCTCGGTAAATCGGAAGCCATTCCTTCAATGTGTAATCGGTCTTGCCCATCACCCAATCCACAAGTGATGAGGGAGTCTTTGCAGCCAAGGCTGCATTGGCGCTCCGCGCTTCTTGCATGGCCGCTGCCTTATCTTTTCCAATCCCCTTTGTTTTGTTGCTGTCCGGGTTTTTGAAATAGAAATACCCCGCCGAGTTTTGGTATAAATTCGGCGGAAGACTTCTATTTTTCGCGAGCCTCTGACGCCCCATTAGTCGGCCCGGTATTCTGCGTTCGGCCGCACGCGCCAGCACCGCCCGATCTTCTGCGGCTGCGGCTGGATGCGGCCTTCGTGAACCCATTTCAGTAGCGTATTCGTGTGTGGCACTTTAGAAAACTGCTCGGCCGCCCATTCCGCCAGGGTTATGTAACGAGGCTTGATATTTTGCTGACTCATCACTGGTTTCCTCCGGTGGTTAAGCTTGTTTTTGCGATAGTTTTCGCAGCCTCACGCTCCATTTGCTCAACCAGCGCATGATGCAAAATGCCCTCGGGCGGCATGCTGGCCGGCGCCGGCCGTGTCAACCAGAACTGCTGCACTTCCAGATCATGCACACGGCGCCGCAGCTGCGCGTTGTCGAGGGCGGTACGCGCCAACTCCTTTGCCAAATCCAATGATGTGCGAGTGCCCATCAGGTGTTCGACCAGGCTCATGCTGCACCGCCTTTCTCGCCCTGCTGCGCGGCCATAGCGGCATCAAGAACCTCGCGGATCGTTTCAGCTTCGTAACTCCGGCCAGCAACCCTAAGGCTGGGGCCATACTCATTGCGCTCTAAAACTGTTTGCAGGAAGTCCAGCCGCGCCGCATCACGCTCGATTGCTGGCGGCTTGGCGGAAGCGATGAAGTCACTCAGCTTTTGCTGGCGCGCTTCGGCCTGAAAATCGCCGATTACGTCAACGTCGCTACCGGCGCGCTGGGCGATGGCCTTTTGCCAAATTTCCCATGCCGATTGCAATGCGGATACCTTGTAGTCGCCATTCTCATTCAGCCATGCGAATGACTCCTTAGAGCCAAAGGCTCTCTCAAATCTCTCACGCTCGCCATCGCCCTGCGGGGCAACTGGCTGTACTGCTTCCAGCGCGGCGCGGAGTGCTGCATTTTCAATTTCAAGGTCTCGCGCAAGCGGTGCAATGACTTGATGCACGGCCTCGTAATAAGCTGTCGATTTTTGGCTTGGGAAGCGGAGCATGACAGCGTCGATACAGGCTTCGACGCGAGGCGTCTTGATTGCGGTATTGGTGCTCATGGTTTTCCCTTCATAGAATCGTAGAAGTCACCGCAAAGATGGAGCAGGATTAAGGCGAGGGCATAGCTGGCGGCCCGGCCGTCGCGCTCGCTGTTGGGCACTTCGTCGTTATCGGTCATGGTTAGATATCGTCAAGCGTTTCAACTTCGCCTGGCAGTGGGAACCATGCCGACAGCGTTTCGAAGCTCTCGCGCATCTTCATAATCCCGCCGAAGCATTCCAGTTCGCCGACGCCGCCCAGTACAAAAGTCAGTGGGCTGTCGCTGTCGCGCGTGAAGAAGCGGATCGATCCGCCAAAGCTTTTCCCGATCAGCAGCGCGTCCGCCAGATACTTCGGATTTACGGCGCCCGAGATTCCCTCCTTGTAGCCGGTCACGCTGGCCACGCGCTCGATGCGCGGGAATGCCGCGTCGATGAGCGAGTTGCCCGGCTGGATAAACAGTGGCTGCGTAACCTCGCCAGAAATCATCGCCGCACCGTTCGACATCACGTCTAGGGTATGCTTCGAACTGCCCGTGTGCTTCATCGCGTCCTTGCTGACCGACACAATCACCTCGCGCTCGACAAACCCGTGCGGATCGCGCGCGACGATGTAGCGGTGACCGTCCGTGGCGATAATCATCGCGCCACCATTATCCAATGGTCGGATATTGATGCCATTCAGGTAGTAGCGGATATCTTGCTGGGCTACGAATGGGAGGACCATGCGGATCGCCAGTGCATTGACGCGCGCGATCATGTGTGCAGGCTCGGTTGGTGCCAAATCTCCCATGCCTTCGATTGCCGTCTGCTCTGCCGTGGTTGTAGTATTCATGTAATCCTTCAGCGGTCGAACCGCAGTAATTTGGCAATGACCTCATCCAGGTCGTCGCGGGTGTAATTGGTCAAAACTCGTTCCAGCACGACGTTGATGATGCTGTTGTAGAGTCGTTCTTTTTCAGCGTCGTCCATCTTCTCGAAGGACCAGCTTTTCGCCGAAAATCGGATCGTGCCGTCGAGCCGCACCGCCATTTCATAAAAGCCAGCCCAAATCGTGAGGTCTTCCCGAAACTGCTCGATGTTCTTGGCGACCGGCTCGCCCCGGTATTCCACCGCTGGCGCGTCCCAAGCATCGAAGGCCACGCCCAGCAGGGCGAAGATCTTCCGGTGAAACGGCACGCTGTTGTGCTTCGTGACTTTCATCTTGACGCCGGCGCCCAGTTTGATTTTTGACAGGTAGTCGATGCCTGCCTGCTCCACCGGGACCAGCGCGCCGCCAGCGACCTTCATCAGCACGATTTCTGTCAAGGCGGTGTCCTTACCGCGATGTGCGCAGTCATTTCATCGCCTTGGAGAATTTCTCAAGATGACCCGACTTTTCGAGCTCCGCCAGAATCTGCATTGCCGCTGCCGCGCGCTCAAGCATTTCCACATACCTTTCTAGGCGGGGAAAGTCGGCGGTCTTGGTAATCTTATCCAGGCCATCCAGCAGCTTTTGCTGAGCGTCTCGGACCGATCCACTGATAGATTTTGTCTGTGCCGCGATTTCACCTTGCCGAGCAACCAGTTTGTTGAATGCCGCTGAAAATAATGCAGTTGAATCCTCAACAATCTCAGTGGCCTTTTGGATATTTTCCATAACTTCAATTGCCTTTCTTTTAATTAATGGCGATCCTTCTTGCAGCGTGTCAAAGATGATTGCGCCCCATGCATCCTTCATCTTTATCAGCTCGCCGGGGTCGCATCTGAATGTCCCATTTACCCCGGACGTGAGAGTGCTTCCCGCCGGAAGAAGATTGAGTTTCATGCCGCCGCATCCTCGACTACCACCGGCGCCGCCGGCACACCCATGTTCTGGTACGGGTGCTTGTCCTTGTGCGGCTGGATATGTTCGCCGAAGTGTTTGCCGAGGGATTGAGCGCTGGCAAATGCTGCGTATTCCACCGCCGAAAAATTCTGGTAGTGGTAGACCGCATCTGGCGCACCCTTGCGCAGGAACTGGATGGCAAGCACTTCGTTGGCCAAATCGTGTCCGATAGCGGCGATTTTCTTCGAGTTGACTGGCGTGAGTGGGATGATGTTTGCATTCATGGATATCTCCTGGTGGTTAGTGGATTAAGCTGCGTACTTCACGCGGACAGCGTCGATGTGGCGCAGCAGGGCAGAGCAGATACGCGGAAAATCGACTTCGTGGTAAAGCTTGGCCGCCTTATCCGTGGCCGCCGGCGCGAAGCCGAGCGACAGTACGAAGTCGGCCGTGACCGTAAAGCCGAGGCGATCGCCGATCTGGCCGAGGCGCAGTGATGGCGGCGTGCGTTCTCGCTCGACATTGGGCGCGATCTGATACGCCGGCGCCCGAGCCAGTTGTTTATTGGCAAGGTCGGTCAGATGCCCGTGGTCACGCAGCACAGCGGCGCGCGCGTCAGCGGCGATGTTATCGGCCGCTTGCGTGGCGGTGCGCTGGTCGTCGGCGGCCACGACAGCCAAGCGGTTCTGTTCGGCCAGTGAGGCGGCGGCCTGCTCGTTGAGCTTGTTCTGCGCGGCGATGGCGACCTGCTGCACTTCGAGCTGGCGCTTCGTTTCTGCGGCCACACGGGCGCGCTCCTGCTCTACGGCGGCCGCCGCGACTTTCTCTGCGTCGATCTGCGCCAGGCGCGCGGCCTCAGCGATGACCGCATCGGCCTTCGCCTTTTCTTCGGCGGCGAGCTTGGCGCGCAGGTCCGTTTCCTTCTTAGCTTCAGCGGCCCTGTGCGCATCGACGCGCGTCGTTACGACCAGCTGGAAGTCGTCCATCGGCTTGGTGATGATGGCGGCCATGTCGGCGAACAAGTGACCGAAGCCGGCGACCGATTCCTTACACCAGGCCTGCTTCGCGCGGTAGTCGGTGGCTTGCTGGCCGGCGGCAATTTTTGCATTTCCCAGCGTCGTATTGACGGCATCGTGCAGGCTGGCCAGCGTGCGCTTATTTTTCATCGCACCAGCGAAATCTGGCTGGGCCAGCACTAGGCGCAGTGGCGCAATTTCCTTTTCCAGCGCCGCCACATGGTCGGCGTATTCGCGCTTGCCATCCATTAGGATGGTTTCCTTGATCTGCTCTTTGCGGGTTTTGACAAGCTTTTCCAGTTGCAAGCGCTTGGTACGGAACTGCTCTTTGATGTGGTCGACCGTGCGCATAACATCGTCGATGGTTGAGGTCTGCGCCAGCGCGGCGGCCTTGGCCAGCTCAAGCTTATCCTCGGCCTCACCACAGAATTTGACGGTGTTTTCTGCGTTGGCGAAATCTTCGTCATCCAGCAGTTCTGTCTTGATGGCGGCCAGGAAGCGTTCGGCGGCATGTTTGTAGACAGCCAGGTTGCTGCTCACGACTTTGCCTTCGGTCTGCACGACCAGTGCCGGCAGGGCAGCAATCGGGTCAGCGACCGCCTTCTCAGGGAGGATGACCTGCTCGTATTTGGCAACTTCGATGTCGAACTGCTCCCAGCCGGCGATGATTCGGGCGAACCATGCGGTATCCGGGTAGACCCACATCCAGACCATGTTGCCCTCGGTTCCGTCCGACACCATGAACATCCACTTCTCAGCGCCGGTAACCATCAGCTGCTGTTGGACCTGCGGCTGGTGATCATCGGGTAGAACGCCGGCGGCGACGGACGCGGCCAACTCGGCATTCCATTGTTTATGCTCGAAGCCGATCGTCTCGGCCATGTTCAGGCCATCGCAAGATGCGCTCTCAGCACCCAACGAAGATGTGACCGGGTAGAGGTCATCGCCGATAATCTTTTCAGCGAATGGCCGAGCCAGGGCTTCGACCTCGTGGCCGTAGTCCAGAATATTGGCCTGAACCCACTCGGAGAATTCCTTGGCCAAGCCCGTAGCCTTCATGCGCACCAGATCGGTTCGAGTGACTTTTTTCGACAGGCCAAGCATGGCAGCTGCCTCGCTGGCGCCGTGATGGTTGAAACGGAATTCGTGCCAGGCATCGCTGCCCTGCAATAGGTCGTGGATTTCGCGGGTAAGCGGGCTGTCGCGGTGCATGATTTTTCCTTGTGGTTGTCGGGTACGGTTTGGCGCGGCGCCGATTTATTCGTTTTCGTGCGACCAACTATCGATGGTCAGCTTTTGGTCTTCCGTCAGCGTGGCCTTGGTGCTGAGCATGGCGATCAGGCCGGATACCGTCTTTTTCTTCGATATGATTAGATCCCGCCAAGCAGCGCGATTGCTTTCAAACTTTTCTGCGCTACATTCGGGCAATTCGCCAACATCACGTGGTGAGGCTGCTGGTGCAGGTGTGATATCGCGCATCTCGCGGTTGACTTCTTCCAACTCATCCGGCGTGTAGACGCCCAAGATCACATCAGGAGCGTAGAGCCGCGACCAGCGCTTCACCGCGAGGTAGGCCAGTTGCTGCTTCGGATCGGTCGCCCACAAAGGGGAGTTGCGCACGCTGGCTTGGACCAGCAGCAGTTCCAGTTCGCGGGGCTGCGACTCGCCGCGCAGGGTCGCGGAGATGCGCACGCCGAGGCCTTCTTCGTCCTGCATCTGATAGTCGGGCACGCGGTACTGGTATGCCTTTTTATAGTCCTTGTCGCCGTACTTTCCTTTGGCGGGCGCCTCACAGACCTTCGTCTTACCGATTATCTTTTCCCAGGGGCCGAACCACTCGTAAGCGAAACGGTCGACGGTGACCTTGCTCGACTGGATTGCGGCGTTGACCAGCTGGCCCTCGTAGCCCAGCGTGCCGTTGACCAGGTGTGTTTTTTGCGCGACGGCGAATGGGTTCATCTGCCACTGCATCGCCTGCATGACGACGGCCGCGCAGTCGGCCGAATTCCCCTTGAGGTGATCCGGGATCGTCGAACGGCCTTTCGCCATGATGTCGGCGAGGCGCATGATTGCGTCCATGCTGGCGCTGTCGAGGATCAGCGAGGCGCTACTGGTGGCGACCATCGGGAGGGCGGCCTGCTCGGCTGCTGGCATTTGCAAGACTTGAGCTTTTTCTGCTACTGCATTCATTTCATTCTCCGATTCAGTTTCAAAATTTCCCGGCCCAGCACCGCCGCGCGGAAAGCGAGGTCAAGCGGCAGGCCGGCGCCGCGATTGCGTAGCACGGTGGCAATAAATTTCATTTGTCGTGCTTTTGCTCAGGCGCCGCGCGGTGCGCAGCGTCGGCAGCGCGGTCACGGCCGGCAGCGTCGTCGTCATCGGAGCGCGCCAACGAAATCAGCGCAATAAAGCCGAGAATGAGCAGTAGCTCGACACCGAATTGCACGTAGCGCAATGCCTTATCCGATGGCAGATCGCGCTGTTTTGGTGGGCGGCTCATGGCAGCACCTGAACCAGCGAGACGCCCAGCGCGCCGGCATCGTATGCGGCGTCCGCCAGTGCAGCAGGGTTGCCGACGGCCGCATGTCGAACGATGTCGCCAGCGCCAGCGCCGGTACGCACCGTCATCACGAAGCGGCCCTCGCCCTTAGTGCGCGCAATGTGAGCGATGCCGGCGGCAACAGGAACGCCAGCCGACTTGGCGATGCGCTCTTGGTCTGCGCGGGATAACTGGGACAATCGTTTCATGTGGATCACGCTGCTCTCCTGGTTAGTTCGGGTTGACTCCCGTGCCGCCGATACGCGGCGCCTTGTGCGCCTTCACGCGGTGTTTGGGAGCGCGTACGCCGCTCTCTGCGTGTGGTGGCCGGTGCTGATTTCTCCCGGCTTAGCTGGACTCAAACCAGCCTAAGTTTCACGATTTAGGATCGTCAATTCGCCAGCATCAAACGGGTCTGACCGTTCCAGCATCTCCGCTGGACTAGCCTCTCGGCTCCGATCCCTGAAATGCATCAGGGGCTTTTTCCCGCACTTGATCCCATCAGCCTGGGAATTCACCACACAGCAGCAACCTCTGACCGTCACGAGTTTCAGAGCCCATACGGCCAGCGGACACTGTGCACAGTGCTACCCGCCTCCGTTGCGCAGTACGCCAATTCGCCGCTGCTGCTGTGTGGTTCCTGCGCTCGCCTGGCGCAGGTCAGGGGGCATTTCAGATCCCTCTGGGTCTACTTTTTCACCTGTCCAAGGCTAAGCTAGGTGGTTGCAGCACCCAGCGACCGCTACCGCACCTAATCAGCTGGGCACGTCGGGCCTGCTGATGAAGCTAAACTCTCCGAATGCTGCCTTCGCCGCCTCGGCATAGACTTTTGCTGCAACATCAGGCTCTTTGTATGTGCCCAGATAGCCGCTCCTATCGGGGCGGCCGCACTCAGTCCCAGCAACCCGCATCTGGTTCTCTGATGTCTTATTCCAGGTAAGGATTCCAGTCATCGGGTTGTAGTCGATTTCCGAGGTCAAATAAGTCATTGGCAACGTAAGCATGGTTTCCTCGGTTCTGTTGGCGTTTATGCTGGCCCGCCGGCCCATCCGCACTTGCAGCGTGCGGCGACTGGGTTCTTTACGCTCCGGCGGTAAGCCAATCCAACGCCGCAACCTGGCTGCGCGTCTTCGGCCGAAAGTTGTCGGGGTCGGCCATCGCGGCGCGTTCCATGCACTCGACATCGTGTTTTGCAGCTGCCTCGGCGTCGTCCTGCATGACCTTGACGACCAGATCAGCGAAGCGCTTGCCGACCACTTCGGCACTGCCAGACAGGGCGGCGCGGATCAGCTCGCCCAATTCCGGCGAGTCGGCGAAGAACTGCTGCAGCGAGTTGCTGGCATCGTTGGTCGTGAAGCCGGTGCCGGCGATGATCGAGGCGCGGTCAGCGGAGAAGTGGACGCGAGCCAGGTGGGCAATCTCAACGTCGCGGCGTTCGTCGCGGTCCATCGGCGATTGAGCGGCCGGCACAGCCAGGATCGCCAGCTTCACTGGCGCATTCATGCCGCACCCCGGGCGCCGGCCAGCATCTTCCAGCCCAGCTCGCGCTTGAACTGCTCAGGCGACATCGGCGGCGTGCGATCTGCTCGGTGCTGCACCATCACGGCGCGGACCAGTTCTTTGGTCGGATGCGTGGTCGTCGTCATGGCGATCAACCTTGAGCAGCAAATGCCGCGTCACCGCGACGAGTGGCTTCGGCGAGGGCTTGCAATTCGGCTGGGGACATGGCTTATTTCTCCGCAATGAAGTTATGGTTTTCATCGAGCGTGTACGCCACATTTGCCTCGATTCCATCTTCGCCAACCTCGGCAAATTTCGCGCGCCAGCATTCTTTTTTTGGCTATCCGGATTAATGTGTGGAAAGTACTTCATTGGACAATAGCCCTTTCGTGTGGAATCGAACATTTAGCCGCCAGGTCAAAGAGCCATTTTGCGAAAGCTGGAGGGGTATGCTCCCGCTCCGATTTTGAAATGTGGGGACGGCTTCCAGCTCGTTTCCGACTCTGAACAACATGACTGGCCTCACCGAGGACAAGCGGGAGAGCCGGTATATCGCTTGGCTCGCACCCAACGATATAAAGCAGGGTGCACTTTTCAGCCCTATGTCCCCACCAGTTTTGATGCACCGGGAGCGTCCAGCCACCCCATGCATCCCGCTTACCAGGTGCAGGCAGTCCAGCAGCTGGCCAGAGTGTAGACGCGCTGGGGTGCTCCAAAACACCGCCAAACTGTCGCACCTGGTCTACCGCCCACAGGGCCAACTCTTTTTCCCCTGGTCGCGGGTTAGAAAAGTGCCGCAGACGCCCCCATGCGCGACAAGGAGGATGCGCAACTACCGGCACACCACCAGGCCAGCGCGTAGCATCGCGCTCGATGTCCCACACGTCGCAGCCAGGTAAATCCTTGTAATTGCTGTCGCACCTGGCAAACAAGACGGCCACGCTTTCCACACGATATTCCGGTTTTTGAAGTTGTTCAGTCATAGTCGTTTCCACCAGTTATTCCGGATAGCCCTTTTTTTACGTCCCAATATTTGATCGTCAGCGTGGAGCGGTTGCCACCGGTCAGCGTGGAGCGGTTGCCACCGGTCAGCGTGGAGCGGTTGCCACCGGTCAGCGTGGAGCGGTTGCCACCGGTCAGCGATCCCAGTGCTCCAACCTGCCCGGCAGCGTGATCGCCAACATTAATGCTCGCGCCAATCACGGGCACATTCGCCGAGCGCGGCTCGTTTTCCATGAGGTATTTCGTGGCGCCTTTTTTATCGCCGACGAAGCGGACGATGCCTGACTCAAATTTGCATTTACCGCCCAGCATGACGATGCCAGCCTCGGCGACTTCGACAACCAGCCACTTCGAATCGGCGTCGAGGAAGTTGCTGCATTCGTGATCGCCTTGGCCGTAGAGCCAGCCGTGCAGGCCGTTGCCGCACTTAGCCTTAGGATTCCAGTCCGCAGCAGTTGCGCGCTCTCCGACTTGTGGCCATGCGAAATTTTTGGTGCTGGCCATGTCGGCGCGGCAGGTGCGCAGGACAAGTGCGGTTGGTGCTGATGCTGCTTTGGACATTTGGCGCTCCATCTGGTTGGTGAGTTGATGGAGTAAGTTTAGGCATTCCTAAATTCAAAGTCAATCATTTATTTCGGTATACCTAAATTTATTTGCTACAATCATCCATCGCCGAAAAAACCGGCGATCAAGTAGGGCGCGCCGACGTATCGGCCGCAGCATCCGTCGGGAACCGCCGGCAGGGGTGTTGGGATAGGCGTACTGTGGGACGGTCTGAGATACGCACAAGGGCGGCGAAGTTAGCACCCTAGACCGGCAAGGCTGACGAGTCATGGACCGATGCACCGATCCCTGAAAAGACTACGCTTGGGATAGCTGAGTCTTTTCCCTCCGCCCCGATAGCCTTGAAGCAGTTGCTCTTGACCTTGAAGACCAAGAGCAAATACCTTACTTCAAGGGCAATTTATAGAGGGAAGGCTGCAAAAGGCCGGCGGCGCAAAAAATTCGCCGCTTGGCGGTAAGGCCCGATCCACAAAAATAACCAGAAAGGCACGTGATGAACAACGATGTTGGAATTGAAAAAGCTCCCGAAGGAGCTGCGAGTACCGAAGTAAGTAATGGACAACCTTTAACGACCACGCAAATGCTGGACGCCATGCGCGCGATCTTCAAAAAAGCCACCGGCGTGGAATTGAGCGTGAAGTTCGTCGACGACAAGGGCCGCGACTGCCTTGCCTGGCTTATTGAAGACGACCGGGATATGAAGCGCAGCGGCGGCGTCGAGTACCTCAGTTTGTCGGCGGATTAATCAGCTTCTGGAACTTCAGCGGCAATGCGTTGTACTTCACATTTTCTTCTCGTTTTGTCGCGTGATAGTTAGTAAGGGCTGAGGCGATCGCGGCAGCAGTAGGCCACTTTCGTGCGTCGATTCGCATGTGGGGATTTTCGAAGAGTAATCCCGGTACATTGATTTCAATATTGTCCATCGTGGCCACTTTCCAATCCTTCAAAATGGCGCCCGCAGATTTGATAGTTGCTGCGATGGCATTACACTCGGCGGTCGCCGATTGGTTGGCGTCGTAAGCTTCTTGATATTCAGTCATTGCATCAGACATTATTTTCTTTCGTAGTAGGTTGGGCGCGCCCGGGGCCGGGAAGCTGTGGGCGCGTTTCATTGTAGCGAAATTGATAACGGGGAATATCACCAATGGTCACACAGCCAACGAAGAGCGATCTGTGCGATTCCGCTTAAGGCGGGGTTAACGATTTGCAACAGGATGGCTGTTGGCTTGCGCTCGCGGACTTTTATAGCCAGAATGAAGAGTCCGAATTATCAAAAAATCCACTAAGGATTGCTATGAATGATCGCGTCAAATATGAGTTGTTGAAGGCCGCCGCCGCACAGGCGGTCACGATGTCCAGCATCGAGCTGGTCGATATCATCAATGAAATGCGAGAGCCGGGCTCAGCCGAGCTGCGACACGATAATTTCATGGTGAAAATTGAAAAGCACCCTGGGATAACGTCGCCTAAATTCTTAGGCCACGTTCAAGTGCCGGGGCCAAACGGATCGTCGCGGCAAAGCAAGTGCTATCACCTGCCGAAGCGGGAATCAGAGCTGATGGTGATGTCGGAATCGCTCGCGGTGCAGACGAAGGTCTATGACCGCCTGGTCGAGCTGGAGTCGGGTATGCTTCCCGTCCAGCAGACGCGCCGGAGCGCCAATCCATCCCTTGACTCATTCCGTCAGGCCCGCGCACTAGAGATCACCACGCGCGTCGCGGCCGAGTTGTGCGCGAAGTTCCCGGCGCTCGGCTTGCCAGCGCAGCAGGGAATCTACGCCGCGCTTGTCAACACTGTGGCCGGCCAAGACGTAATGCCGCTACCAACCATAGAAAAGATGATCTCGGCGACCGAGGTCGGCAAAATTCACGGGATCAGCAAAAATGCCGTCGGCAAGCTGGCAAACGAGCACGGCCTGAAAATTCCACAGTACGGCGAGTTCATGCTGGACAAGTCACGCAGCTCGGACAAGCAGATGCCGAGCTTCCGCTACAACGCCGCCGGCGTTGCGCGTATTGGTGAGCTGGTTCGGCCGAAGGGCGCCGCCGCAGGTACGCAGGGACAACTTGACATGGGGTAGGTCATGAACCACGATCGCGAACTCATTCATGCCACCATGCAGTGGCACGCCCTGCGCGCAAAGCGCACACAGCTAAACAAGCAGCGCCTCGCTCTTGAAAAGGTGATCTGGCCCAAGGCAGGGCGGGCGCCAGGGTATAGTCATCCACAATGGCGGTTGCTGAATGAGATCCGGAACGAGATCGCCGCGATCAAGCGCAAGGAGCGCACCGCGCTAAATGCGCTGTTCAAGGTGGGCGATGTTCAGCGCAGCGTGTACGGCGCCGCCGACGTCATCGATGTGATCGACGGCATGCTGACGCTGGAAATGGCGACCTAAGCTGGCGCCAGGCCTGCCCGCGCAGCGCCTGGCGCGCAGCCGGCACTAGGCATAAAAAAGCCCGCGCTGGGCGGGCTGAGCATCAAGGCTTCTGTGAAGCCAGCGGGGAGGGCGCCGATGAGCCTGGTAGCGCGTTCAGCCGCTCCTACTGGCATGGCTGGCGCAACGGCGCCGTCGATGGCAAGCATCGGCAGATCGATGTGGATCAGCAGTGACTGGCTAGCGTCATCGTGGTGCGGCACATGGGGATGCAATAGTCGTCGCTGGGCAACCTGTATCGTATGGGAAAAGCAATCTCCTGCATATTTTAGTAGAGCCTGCACTTATTTGTTATCCCTGCTTGTTTTTGCATCTCCTGCGGTATATGCTTTCGCCTGCACCCACCAAAGGAGAGAAATATGTCTACAGTCGAGCAGGTTCTCGAGCGTTATTCAGACGTAGTCGAGAACGGCGTTACCATGCCCGGAGGGTTGCGTTATCGCAGCTACGCAGTCTCCAATTTGCGCGGAGGCGTTGGCAAATCAACTATGTCGTTTAATCTCTCCTATGAGATTTCGCGAAAAAATACATTGTTAGTAGCCGATCTGTGCCCACAGGGAAATTTGACCGAAACGCTAATGCGAGGCGCATCCCCTGACGTCACCGTGGCCAAAGCGCTCCTGCCAAAACTGCTTGGTCCAGCGTTTGGCGATTTGCTCCAGGATGTGTCTTACCGCGTCAGCAATCACTGCGAGGATTTCAAGGGTGGGAAGGCATGCTACGTATTACCAGGGGACGCCGAAATGTTCGCCTTCCCCTCTACGCTCTACCAGCAATTACAGGTCGGCCTTTCTCGTGCCGATCCTCAAGCGGTGAAGCGCTTACTATTCAGCCTGCGTGAAATTTTAGATGCTGAGGCGGCGGATAAAGGCTGCAACCATCTGCTGATGGATACCAGCCCATTCTATGCCGGTGGTACGCACTTGGCATGGTGCGCTTCGGACGCGATTATAATTCCAGTGCGGGTCGACGAGCACTCGATCGATTCTTTGTCGCTCACACTGGATATGATGAGTAACGCCAAAAAAGATTTCGGCGTTTGGAATGTGAGGGGAGGCAATATTAGTTCGCCGAAGGTCGCTGCAATCGTAATGACTATGGCTGGGTCGAAAGGTCGCCTTGCGTCTACGCCTGGCCGGGCCAGTCAAATGTATATTGAGCGTGCGTTAAAAATAGCGGAGAAGTATCCATCCCTCTTTGATCATGGCCAGCTCAGCGACGCCTTTGTTATCACTGATGATTTTGTATCTAGCGGGCAAATAAGTGGAGCAAAAAGCATTCCTATTTCCAAACTTAAAATTGGACAGTTCCATAGTGTCGACGGGAAGCGGCTTCAGGTAAATGAGAGTGTGACCCGATATCAGCGAGAGATTGCCTACTTAGCGAGCGTTATTTAAGGGTGGCAGGGCCCTGGAAAAATAGGCCCTTGCCCCCCCGGTCGGGCTGATCGCCATGCCAGTTCGACCCGCGCATCGGATGGTGCGCGGGCTATTTCATTCCGTAGCTCAGCACAAGTTGAGCTTACACTCCGCAACCGCGCTAAGCAGTGCGGAAGCATCCTCACTCGATACCTTTAGCGAAAATTCTTCGCCTGTCTGGGACTTTAATTTAATCCAAATCCCTTGATTGGCAGCGTCGATCATGAATTTACGATCAACCATAATTCCTAGCGGTTCAGAGAACAGGCATGTGCCGGCACCGCAGGATGAAACGTCGCGGTGGCCCTGTAGTATCTTTAAGTCTTCCGCCCGATCGCTGCTTGCCCAAGTCCACATTTTCCATTTCGCTGCCACGTATAGATCGTTAAAAGAAATCATATACGTGTCCAGTCCTGACGTCTTGCCCAGGAAGGCATTTGCCTTCCAACTATATTCGGGCGAGCCGAATGTTTTCCCCTCGTTTTTCGATATTCCGCTGAACTGTATATCCTTGGAAAAAGAGTCGTTTTTTACACTTACTAATTTCGCCCAGTCTTCGTGAGCCAATTCAGGAAATGCCTTCTCCGCAGGAGCGGGTAGAGGGTGAATGGCGTCTTTCTTTGTGGTGAAATTAACTCTGCCGATAGCGTCCAAACACTCGATTCTTTTCGCAGGTGTCTTTAGTGAAACACATGCCTCCTTGAGAATATCAACATCAGATGCTGAAGAGTAAGAAGATGAACTCATTAGCAAAATTAAGATCAGTATTTTCATATTCTTTTACTATTCAGGTTTGTTAAATGCGATCACTCTCTTTTTTTACTACTCGACCAATTATGATGCACTCATTTTCACGGCAGCTCTTCGGTCGATGGCGCGATTGATCGGCATTGTCAGAGAAAAGCCACCACTCGCCACGCTCCTTCACCAATCGCTTTACGACTGCCTCACCATCATAGTTGAACGCGAATACCTCGCCGTCCTTTTTCATAGTGTCGGCGGTGTTGATGATGACTAGATCGCCTTGGTAGAGTCGCGGCTCCATACTGTCGCCAGTAACTTCAATAGCTAACAGGCGTGCCGGATCAAAACCATTGCGATCCACCCAACTACGCGCCACGCCGCGCGTTCCGCCGTCACGTCGATCCGGTTCCGTTTTGAAGCCGGTGATGCCCGCACGAAGACTAAGTTGGACTTTCGCAATCTGATAGAATTCACTCGAATCGTCAGCGATTACAACAGGCATAGCTCCAAGAGCAATCCCATCCTCCACCCCTGTCAGCGCGTCCATATCTCCAAGACCTTCAAGTAGCCAGGTCGGAGCAATTCTTAGCGTTTCGCACACTCGCATTAAATTTTCTCCGGCCAGCATCTTGGTGTCGCCGTTTTCCCAATCGGTCACGCTGGACGGCTTGACTCCCACCATCGTCGCGAAATGAGATTTTTTTATGCCGCGCGTCTCGCGCGCGTGCGTTAGTCGTTTGTGCCATGTCATTAGGTAAGCCTAACAAAATTAAATTGCGGCATGCCTAAATTGTGCTTGCCTAAACACTTTAGGCATGCCTAAAATACGGCATGGATAAAAACCTCTCGCCTGACAAAGTTATTGACGCTCTGGGTGGAACGTCGGAGGTCGCGCGCATGTGCGACATACAGCCGCCATCGGTCTCTGAATGGCGCCACAAAGGTATCCCAAAGGCGCAGATCAAGTACCTGCGCTTGGCTCGGCCCGAAGTGTTCGCTGCGTTGGAATCCCCATCTTCCCCCGCCCCCACCCCCGCCACCACGGACAAATCTGCTGTCGGGGAGGGCGTATGAACTCGGACACTCACGCTATCGAAGCCCTGAAAACATTCGCCAACACAGTCTTCGCGGGTAGCGATGTGATGCGTTCAGCCGAATTGATCCAGCCTTTTGCCAACGCGATGATAGCCGCGAGTGAGGCGATTCAATCTCTTCGAGCAGCACGGATCGCGGCGACGACTGCCACAGGCCAGGATGCTGTTGGCGCAGATGGTTCGAGCGGTCAGGGCAACGCCGATAAGCGCATCGCTTTCGAGAAAATGACCGTGCGCACTGCGTCAAAAAAATTGATTGGCCTCACGAGTACGTTGATCGAAGTATCTCGACCGCCCTCTGAATCGCAGCCAGGTGGATTTCCATCATGGTCTGTGTCGGTACCGTGGGAACTCTCACATTCACAGATACGAGCTCTGTCCGATTTCCTGTTATCGCTTCAACCTCAAATCGAACGTGTTGTTCGGAAGTAAAAGATTCGATTTCTATTTTATTGGAATTGATTTTCGAGTCCATGGGCGATTCCTTCGTAATGTTGTTGAGTGGAATTAGCAATTTAACACGCTGGAATCTCCCGCCAGATTTTTACCGTAGCACCGCACCAAAGCACCTTCCGATTCCCATCCTAGTAGTCCGAACCACAGGAGCCACAGCATGAAAACGAACACCCGCCACAACTGCTTAGAAGTCCCCCTCAGCGATGCCGAGAAATCCCGCATCGAAGCCCACTGTCTCGCCGCCGGCCTTGCCCGGTCCGTCTTCGCCCGCTTCTCGATGCTGCACTTCATTGAGTTCAATGGTACGGCCGGCGATCCGAAAGTGGAATCCCTACCTTGCCGGGATGCGCCGGTGTCCAGTCGTGCCTCGCATGGCGTCAGCGGCATCTGCCAGCGCGCCCGCCGCGTGAACCTGCCGGGCCGGAATGCCTTCGGTTCTCGAACGCCGAAGCGCTTGCTTTAAGGGCTTCCGGTTGCTCAGCGAAATACCAATAAATCGATAAGGAGAGGCGATGCAGGAAAAGACAGGGCAGGGCACAAAGGAAGCCCAGGTTGTGCACTACGCCAAGGCGCACGTCGGCGCCAGAGATCGTCGACGGCGCGCTCGCACACCGCAAGAAAAGAGCCTGGCCGCGCTCGATGAATACGAGAGCGGGAAGAATTTGGAAAAGGCAGTAAGAGGCTTGCCGCCATGACGGCGCCGGCCAACAAATAACCGGGCAGTCGCGCACCGATCCGCGCGACAGTTTTAACCGAAAACACTAGGGCCTGAAAATGAAAATCGAGATCAAAAATCGCTGGAGTGGAAACGTCATTTTTTCGCATGACGTTGCAGACAATTCGATGGCTATCACTGTCAGCGCGGCACGCGCGACCGACAGCGACCTGCGCGACAGCAACCTGCGCGGCAGCAACCTGAGCGGCAGCGACCTGAGCGGCAGCAACCTGCGCGGCAGCGACCTGAGCGGCAGCGACCTGAGCGGCAGCGACCTGAGCGGCAGCGACCTGAGCGGCGCGAATCTCCTGCTGGTTCGCGACGATATCTGGGCCGTGCTGTCGTCAGCACCGCGCGAAGTCCCGGCACTGATCGAAGCGCTGAAGGCAGGTAATGTGGACGGCTCGACATATCACGGCGATTGCTCCTGCCTGGTTGGCACGCTCGGTCGCGCTCGCGGTGCTGATGTCCATGCGCTTGGCAGCTTAAAGCCAAACAGTAGCCGCCCGGCCGAACGGTTTTTCATGGGTATTCGCAAAGGCGATACGCCAGAGACATCGCAATTTTCAGCGCTGGCACTGGTTTGGTCGGCGGAATGGCTTGCAACGATGCAGGCTGCGTTCCAAGGCGCCGTCGAGGTGACGGTATGACCAAACCACCAACATTCACCACCGTCGGCGTCAACGCGCTGCTCGACAAGCTCTTGCAGCTCGGCGACCTGAAAAACGATGCTGCGCTCTCGCGTGATCTCGAAGTCATGCCGCCGGTCATTTCCAAGCTGCGCAGCGGCATTCTCAGGCTCGGCGCCTCAATGATCCTGCGCATCCATGATGCGTTCGACATGCCGATCCACGACATCCGCGCATTGGCCGCGGGAGTTGCCTCTTGACCCCACAAGAACAAATCGACCGCGACCGCCTGCAACAGCAGATCGACCGCGCGCTGCAGGTCGACCCCGGCCATGTCCGCACGCGGCAGCACTACGAAGCGATGCTGGCCGAGCGCCAGATCGAGCAGCACCAATCCGAGCAGTCCTAATTTCGACTTTGAATGGAGTCTCACATGAACCAAGTACTCGCAGCTGCGCCATCCGCTAACACCTTCACTCCGCCACCGATCGGCACGCCGCTGGGCGGCGGCTTCTTCACTGGCATCTACCAGATCAATGGCCAGCGCTTTGCGCTGATTACGGCCGGCGTCGAGGGCGCGCTGCGTGGCACATGGAACGACTCGATGGCGAAGGTTGCCGGCGCCTCCAGCCGTTGCGACGGCCTGGCGAACACCGTGGCCATGGCCGCGGCCGGCAGCAAGCTGGCGCAGGATGCGCTGGCCCTGCGTATCGGCGGATTCGATGACTGGGGCCTTCCGGCGAAAGATGAGCAGGACATGCAGTACTGCGCGTTCAAGCCGACCGCGCGCAAGAACTGGGACGACCGCGACAACGGTATCAACCCTAGCAGCCTGCCGGTCGGCGAGGCATATACCAAAGACTTCCCGTTGCAGACCATCGCGGAAAATTTTCGCGAGGGCGGCGCTGATGCGTTTCCTGATGATTGGCACTGGTCGAGCACGCAGCGCGCCGACGATTCGGCCAGCGCATGGTGCCAGAACTTCGGCGATGGCACCCAGGACTACTTCCGCAAGTCGTTTGTCGGCGCCGGCCGCGCCTTCCGCAGATTCCCAATTTAATACTTCAGCAATTTAAAAATGCGTGCATCGTGGCGCCAAAGAAAAAGCCCGGTTGCAGCCGGGCTTCCCAAAAACGCAGAACAGAGGAATCTATGCTATCACATCATCATATCGGCGTCGCACAGATCGGCATTGCTGCGCTTCAGCCGGATGAAAAAGAGGCTGTCATGGAGCGCGCCGGCGAAGCCTGGTCCTATCCGCAGGCCAGGGCCACATCGAATGCTGCGCTGGCGGCGCGCGTAGCTGATTTGGAGGCTGAGAACGCCGCATTGCGCTTGACTGGCGCCGTCGTTTATCCACCAGATGGAACCGTCTCACCGTTCACCATCATCCACCTTGGTCATGGCCAAGTGCGCCTCGGCGACTGTGTTCACGATAAACGATTGCCTGGCCTGTGGATAGGTCGGGACGGCCTCGGCATGGGTGTCACGCAAGTGTTGAACCGATGCGCCAAACCAGACGAGACGCTGGCCGTGATCTCCTTCGCCAATGTAGAGGGTCTTGACGTCTTGCTTGATGCGGTCCAGCGCATCCGGAAAATCGCATTCCTGGCGGCGCCAGTACAGCCAGCGGCCCAGCAGGATATTAATGCTGCGCTGGATCGTGCCGACGTCGAGGATGCTGCGCGCTTTCCTGACCAGAAGCGCGATGGCGAGTGGCGGGAAGCACAGCGCGTTTGCGACCTGCCGGCCGTCCACGAAATGATCCAAGGTTTCGCGGACGACCAGACCGGTGATAACGCTACGATGGTTGTGCGCGAAGTGATGCGCGCCATCGCCCAGCGCGCCGGTAGCGGCTCTGAAAACAGCGTAAAGACGTATCAATTTATGACTGACGTTATACATGGTAAATGCGTCGCCTGCCAGCTGGCCGACCGCGTGGCGACGCTGGAGCTGGGCGACCTCGACAAGCTCAGGCACGCCGTGGGCGCCGTTCAGCATCGTCCAAAACGTACTTGGGGACTGCGCAACTACTTCTGCGCTGGGCGCGGCGGGGCGGTCGAGTTGGCAATGCGCCGCCTTGTTGCCGCCGGCTTCATGTCCGCCGGCCATGAGAGCGACAAGCAGTCCTACTTCCACGCCACTAAAGACGGTTGCAAGATGGCCGGCCTAGATGCTCCGGGCGTGCGTCGCGCGATGGAGGATGAATCGTGACGCGCACCTACATCGCCGGCCCAATGACCGGCCACATCGACCTCAATTTCCCCGCCTTCCACGCAGCGGCCGCCGGACAACGCGCTGCCGGCCACGAGGTCATCAATCCAGCCGAAATCAACGGCGGCGCCGACGAACTGGCCGCCTGCGCACAGATGGATGTTGCGCAGATGGCTGCACACTGGCAAACCTGCATGCGCAAGGACATCACGCAATTGATGACTTGCGACCGTATCTTCATGCTGCCAGGATGGCAGAAATCGCGTGGCGCAACCCTGGAGCATCACATTGCGGCGGCGCTAGGATTGGAAGTTGTCGATAGCGGGGCGCAGCCATGACGCCTAGAACCCGCGACACGCTCAACACCCGCCGTCGCCTCGAAAACCTGCGCTGCTTGATCGACGCATTCGGCGCGCGCCAGATGGAGGCTGCTGATATCTGCGACCTTCTGAAATTCTCACCATCCGGCGCGCGCAAGTACGTCCGCGAATTGCGCGAAGACCGCATCATCGAGGTCGCGCGCCATATCGACAGCACGGCGACGTACCTGGGCAAGGTCATCTATAAGCTGACGCTCGACGAGGCGAAGATCGCCGCGCTACTGGCCGAGATCGACCAGCCATCGCGGGCGCCGACGCGCAAGCAGTACAAGCCGGTCAAGCCCGCGCCGCCGAGCGTGCCGGGGCGCAGCGTTCACATCATTGGCGACGACACGCATTATGCAGTGCGTCTGGCGCGCATCGTGCCGGCGCGCGATCCGCTGTTTGAGGCGTTGTTTGGTCCGGCGCTGGCGAGTGGGGGGCAGCCATGAGCATTATTCACGTGGTATCCGTTTCTGGCGGCAAGGACAGTGCGGCGACATTGTTACTGGCAATCGAGCGCTTCGGCACCGACCGTGTGCGCGGCATCTTCTGCGATACCGGCAACGAACACCAGGCCGTGTATGAGTACCTGCACTATCTCGAGCAGGCCACCGGTGTTGTCATCGCTACGTTGCGCGCCAACTTCCAAAATGAGATCGCCAGTAAGCGGGTATTTATTGCGCGCGACCAGCGCACCCGGCGCAAGTACGCCACCCAACCAGTGTTCGACGCGGCCGGCCAGGCAGTTCCAAAACGCGATGGCCGCGGCAACATCGCACTCGACAAGAAGGGTAAGCCGATACAGAAAACCATCAAAGTCGGCGGCGGCGAGCGCGTGCGTTGGACCAACAAGGCAAAGCGCCGCGCTCTGGCGGTGCTGCATCCGAGCGGTAATCCATTCCTCGATCTGTGCTTGTGGAAGGGGTGCTTCCCATCGCGCAAAGCACAATTTTGCACTGAAGAGCTCAAGCGCAACATGGCCGTCGAGTACCAACTTGGGTTGATCGAGAGAGGGCATTCCGTGGTTAGCTGGCAAGGCGTCCGTCGAGACGAATCGCTAAACCGCCGCAACGCCAAGAAATATGAGGCTGTCGGCGGCGGCCTGCATATTTACCGGCCGCTTGTCGAGTGGTCGGCTGCGGATGTGTTCGCCTATTGCGCAAGCAAGGGTATCAAGCCCAATCCGCTGTACACACAAGGTATGGGGCGGGTAGGTTGCATGCCGTGCATCAACGCCAACAAGCCCGAACTCAAGCAGATTGGGCAGCGCTTCCCTGAGCATATCTCGCGGATATCTGGGTGGGAGGCTCGCGTGCTGGCGGCCAGCAAACGCGGCGGTGCGACGTTCATACCAGCCGAGAATGGCGGCAAGTTCGTCCAGAACGCGCCGGCGCACGCGGCTGCCAACGATATCTATGCCGTCATCGAATGGGCGAATACATCGCGCGGCGGAAAGCAGTTCTCGCTGTTGACGGCACTAGATGAGCCGACTGCATGCGCTTCGTCGTACGGGCTTTGCGAATGATGCGCCGCGCCCCCATGAAGCCCGGCATCACGCCCATGAAGCGCACTGCGTTCGCTCGCGCCGACCGCATCGAGGCCCGTGAGGTCACGAAGCTGGCCGTCAAGGAGCCGAAGCAGCGCATGCGCAAGTGCGCGGTGAAGGCCTGCCGCAAGGCGTTCCCGCCGCGCTCGATCTCGCACAAGGCTTGCGGGCCGGAATGCGCCCAAGAGCTGGTGCGGCTTGAAAAGGCGCGCACCGACCGCAAGGAGCGGCAGGTGGGCCTCATAAAGCTCAAACCGCGTAAATGGTGGCTGGCCAAGGCCAAGAAGGCCATGCACCTATACGTCCGCACGCGGGACGAGGGAAAGCAGTGCTGCTCCTGCGACACGATCCTGGTGCGAATCGGCCGCATCGGCGGTGACTACGATGCCGGCCACCTGCGCACAGTCGGATCAGCGAAACACCTGGAATTCGATCCGCGCAACGTGTGGGGCCAATGCAAATACTGCAATGACCGACTGCACGGCAACGAGCGCGAGTACGAGCGACGGCTACGGCTGCGCGAGGGCGATGCGATGGTCGACGGTCTGATGGCTGACAACGATGAGCGCCACTACAAAATTCCCGATTTCCAGGCTATCGAAGCGCACTACAAGAAAAAATTG
Organism: Rugamonas sp.; assembly: GCF_025354735.1. Classification (GTDB taxonomy): domain Bacteria; phylum Pseudomonadota; class Gammaproteobacteria; order Burkholderiales; family Burkholderiaceae_D; genus Rugamonas. The sequence continues at coordinate 115,048 of NZ_JANXMI010000038.1, read as the reverse complement.
AAAGATTTAAAAGCCGCTGCCGCTTGACGGCACCGGCATAACCTTTGAACGGAATCGACATGAGTTCATATAGTAGCAACGAGCAAGAGTGCCTTGACAGCGCCGCGCCTGTGCCATTTATTATCGGCAATGCCGCGCTTTATCTTGGCAGTAGCGAGCAAGTGTTGCCGACGCTTGGTCGCGTGGACGCTGTAGTTACCGATCCGCCTTACGGAATATTGAACCTCGATGGCGCGGGATCGACCAGCGCAGTCCGCAAGTCGCCGCGCCAGCAAGGTTCCGGCACGCTGAAAAATCGCATCCTCAACAAGTCCGACGTGCAATGGGATATTCCACCCACGCCTGAAATGTTCGACCAGTTGCGCGCCATGTCTGATGTGCAAATTATTTGGGGCGGCAATTACTTTCCTCTGCCGCCAGCGCGCGCGATCCTCGCATGGGACAAAGAACAACCATGGCCGAATTTCTCTCAGGTCGAGCTTGCGTGGACTTCCCTCAACCGCCCGGCAGCGCTCTACCGCGTCAGCGCCACGCGCGGCACACCAAATAAACAGCACCCGACCCAGAAGCCAATTTCGTTGATGGTGTGGTGCTGTGAATTTTTGCCGCCGGACATCACCATCCTTGATCCATATATGGGCAGTGGAACAACCGGTGTGGCCGCCATCCAGACGGGGCGTAAATTCATCGGTATTGAGCGCGACCCAAAATATTTCGAAATCGCGTGCCGGCGGATCGAGCAGGCCTTTAGTCAGGGGCGACTATTCGCACCCGAGCCAATTCGCCAAGAGCAGATTGGCATGTTTGCCGAGGTCCAATCATGACCCGCCGCCGCGTCCTCACCGACCAACAGGTCCGCGACATCCGCGCCCAGCACCAGCCTGGCGTGCGCGGCGCCGGCTACCGTGCACTGGCTCGCCGGTTCGGCGTGGCCGAATCCACGGTGCGAGATGCGCTGACTGGGCGCACGAAGTATTCGGCAGGGGTACGCCATGCGTGACTACGGTAAGGTCTACACGGCATTCTGGACCAGCGAGGATGTCGCGGGGATGAACGAGGACGAGCGCACGCTCGCCCTGTATCTGCTCACATGCCCTCATGGGAATATGCTGGGTTGCTTTCGGCTTCCAAGTGCATATGCTTCCGATGATCTCAAGTGGGCTACTGAAAGGGTATCTAAAGGGTTTTCTGGACTTGTTGAAAAGGGTTATATCGACCGCTGCGAAAAGTCTCATTGGGTGCTGATTCTACGGTACCTGAAGTGGAACCAATTCGAAAACCCAAATGTCGGCAAGGCCGCCGGGAAACAGTTCAACACCATCTCTCCGCCAAATGCGATGAAACTGTTGCTGGCTCAGGCTTTACGGGAATTTACAAGCACTTTTCCAGCCACAATTTTACGCAGTTTTGAGGCGGAAAAAGAAGCCTTATCAAAGCCTTCGCAAACCCTTTCAAGCTCAGTGCCGAAACCAGAGCCAGAGCCAGAGCCAGAGCCAGAGCCTGAACCGGAGCCACAACCGGGAGCCAACCCAGTTGTCGAGCAAAAGCCGCTCGACGCCGTGAAAACGATTTTCGAGTACTGGCAAAAAGTCATGAACTCGCCTGGCTCGAAGCTGGACGAGAAGCGCCGTAAGGTGATCGCGAAGGCGTTGAAGAGCTATTCGCCTGCCGACGTGTGCCGCGCTATTCGCGGCTGCTCCAAGACGCCGCACAACATGGGCGTGAACGAAAGCAAGACCCGGTACAACGCCATTGGCTTGATCCTGCGCAGCGCAGACCACATCGACCGATTCATCCTCAACGATGCGGGCCAGGCGCGCGCCGCCTCCGGCGCCGAAACGATCGAGCAGACGAACGCTCGTGTCATGGCGGAAGTGCTCGGCACGGCCGCGCCAACCGGCGGCGACATCATCGACATGGTGGCGACGTGACGCCCGCCGACAAGCCTGAGTTCGGCCAACTGCTCGCCGAAACGCTGGCAGCCTACGGCAAGCCGCTGCCCGAGGCCGCGATGGTCAAGGCCTGGCTGTCGAATCTGGCGCCGTTCCCGATGCCGGTGGTGCGCGCCGCCATGCAGGCCTACCGTGACCAGAACGGCGAGTTCGCGCCGGTGCCGGCCGGCATTGCCATGCGCTGCAAGCTGCTCGACGGCCGGCCGGGTGCCGAGGAGGCTTGGGCCATCGCGCTGCGCAGCCGCAACGAGGCGGATACGGTCGTCTGGACCGTTGAATGCGCCGAAGCGTTTGCGTTGGCCAGCCCGATCCTGGCTCTGGGCGACGAGGTTGGCGCGCGCATGGCATTCAAGGAGGCTTACACGCGGAAGGTTGCCGAGGCGCGCGCCGAATGCCGGCCGGCCTCCTGGGCTGCTTCAATCGGCTGGGATGCTGGCGCCCGGGATGCTGCGCTGAGTCGTGCCGCCGTGGCCGGCCTGCTGCCGGCGCCGGCGCGCGCGTTGCTGGCCGGGCCGCCTGCCGCGCCGCTTGACGACAATGCCCGTGCACAGCTGGCGGCGATCAAGCAGCTGCTGGCCGATGGCGACGCTGCGCGCCAGGCCCGACTCGATGCTGCCTACGACGAGCGCATGGCGACCGAAGCTGCGGAACGGGCAAACCGCGAGCAACGGGTGGCGGAATACGCAAAGCAGCATGGCGTGTCGATGCCGAATGCTTCTCCGGCTTCACCACAGACCCGCCACGCCACGAACGCAACACGCCCGCTACCAGCACATCAACCAATAAAAAATAATCGCTTGTGAGGCCGGAAATGAAAAAGCCACGCACCAAAAAGTACAAGCCAAAGCCCTGCGTTCTGCCGCTCGGCATGCGCAAGGCGGTCAGCATGGAGATGCCTGGCTACATCGCCAGCCTGGCGCTCGGCCAACCGCATTTCTGCGAGCAGCACGTCTACGACCTGCTCAGCAACGCCGACATGGTTCGCCGGATCGCGCCGGATTGTCACGAGATTTTGCCGGTGGCCCAGCTGATGGTCGAAGCGATAGCGGCAATTCAGGAACGCGCCGCCGCGCACGGCAAGCTCATGGTCACTGGCGACGAGTTTCGTGCGCTGCGCGTGGGCGTCGGCCGCACGATGGATTACTTGCGCGGCGTGCCGAACGTTGCCATCGACCGTGCCGCGCGCGCCGCCGTGGCGGAGTTCAATCGAACCGGAGCGCTGCGGGTATGAGCGCGCTGACGAGAGAGGAGCTGCTGGCGATCATGACCGCCGGCGCGCGCCTGTCGCCGGAGCGGAGTAGGGCGCTGTCGGCGGCCAGCTATCGTGACCCGGCGCAGAGTGTTGAGCTGGCTGGTGATAAAAGCCGAAGGTGCGGAAGGCGAAGGCGCCGAGGCCGAATAAAAAATGGAGGTGAGGGAAGGGTCCTTCATTTCGGGAGACCCTTTTGCAGCAAAAGTACAATAAATAAATTACTTTGCTGTTTTTTTTAAAGGCGTGCGGAGAATTCGCTTGACAGCGCGGGTGCTCTCCGCTTCACTCAGCGGCCAATGGGACTGTTTGATAATGCTTGAAAATTTTTCATTAGCATCGACAAATTGCTTCATTTTTTTCTCGCCATCTTCCAGTAGGTCATCAACACTCTCGGGGATGTGCTTGATCAAATCGCTTGCGCTCCGCGAAAATTTTGTCAAATCTTCCTTGGTCCATTGAGCATTATTCAGAATGAGCTTAGACGCAAGTCGCAGCGTGGACGCGAGACCTGTAATTTCCAGGCGCTGCGCATGCAGTTCGAGGTCGCGTTCGGCGATTTGGGCGTTTTGTCGCGCTATAACTTCGACTAAAGCTGAGGGGGCGTCTTCTCCTTGCAGTCGATCTATCAGCTCCGCATTCAGCGAGCGCCCCTTTGCCTCGGCAGAGTGAAGGAGGCGACTATGTAGATCACGGGGGAGCCGTAAAGCGGTTTTGATGTAGTCGTCTTGGGTAGCCATGCCGAGATGGTACACATCGGGTGCAAAAACTGCCACTAAAATAAAGCTTACCTTCAAATTGAAGGCGGAGTATATTTCATTTATGCCTTCAATTTAAAGGCGCTTCGGAGGTGGAAAATGTCGCAAGAAGTCAAGCTGCAACTTCGCCTTCCCGTTGATGTGCGCGATTGGTTAAAGGCAGAATCGAAAAGCCGTGACCGTTCGATGAACGGGCAGATGGTCGCCTTCCTCAGGGGATTGATGGAAGAGGCGAAGAAAAATTTGAATCAGTAAATGAAAAGCCCCGAACAATCTTGGCGGATGGGTTCGGGGCTTAAATTCCCAACCAGATGAAGGAAATTGCAATGAATGCTACATCAAAATCCGAGCAGAATCAACTAGCAGTTGTCGAGCCCAGCCGCCGCAACTTTATGCGGTCCGCAGCTGCACTTGCTACTGCTATCCCTCTGGCCGCTTTCGCCGCCGCACCGGACTCGACCGCTGACATGGAGCAGCCGCCATTCGACCGCTTGGCGTATCTTGAAGACACGTTGAAGCACCTGTGCCTTATTATGGAACTCCAGCGCGACTGGTTCGCGGCGCACGACAAAGAATTCAGCGCCTTTGATAAAAAGGCCATGTCGCAGATGTACGACCTTGTTACCGAGGGCGCCATGTCCTCCCGCACCATCGTTCGCGCCGCCGGCATCACCCTGCCGCAGGATTATCTCAGCACCGTCGCCTGGAAGAGCAGCAATCGCCCAGCCGTTAAAACCGGGCGGTTTGCGTGAGCATGCGGGATCACTTCGTCCGGAATGGGGGTGGCTACGACATGAGTGCCGCAGGATCGTTCATGATGCTATCCGTCTATGCTTATGATCATACCGAGTTACCAGCGCCGAGCTTGCGTAAAATCGTAGATTCGATATTGCTCAGGGCTAGCGCGGGCGGATTCACTCAGTCTGACATTTTTATAACTATCATGAGTAACGGTGAGCGCTCGGACCGCGCGATCCAAATGAGTGCCGAGATAGTTCGTTGTGTCGGTGGCAATGCCGCAATGATCGACATCATCAGGGATATGAAACCAAAAGGAGGCTCACAATGAGTGCGCGTCAACCATATGAAATATTGCAACAAGCGGCTGCATTAATCCCAACGTGCCAATCAGCAATCGGCGGTACATTGATGCAGACCACCAGCGCGCGCGATCTGCATTCATTTCTCAAGGTCGGCAAGGATTTCTCCACGTGGATTAAAGGCAGGATCGAACAGTTCGATTTTGTGGAAAATTCAGACTTTGTCGCTGTCGATTCCGCTCCCCAAAACGGGGGAGCGGGAAATCGCGGGGCTCGCGTCGAATACGCGCTGACTCTCGACATGGCCAAGGAGCTTTCGATGGTCGAGCGCAACGCGCAGGGTAAGCAAGCGCGTCAATATTTCATCGAGTGCGAACGGCGTGCATTGTCTGGGCCGGCGCTCCCAAACTTCGCCGACCCGGTTGCAGCTGCGCGCGCGTGGGCTGATGCTCTCGATTTGCAGCGGCAGGCTACGGCCAAAGCAGTACAGCTGGAGCACCAAGTTGCCGAACAGGCGCCGGCCGTGGCTGGCTTTGATCTGATCGCCAACTCGGATGGCACATCTTGCATTCGCGATGCCGCCAAGTTGTTGCAAATGAAACCGCATAAACTCACAGAGTTTTTGCTGCTGTCGAAGTGGATCTATCATCGCATCGGGAAACCGGGCTACGTTGCCTATCAAGACAAGCAGGATGCGGGGTACCTCTGGCACAAGCTTGGCAACTACGAAGACCCTGAAACTGGTGAGCGCAAAGTCAACGAGCAGGTTCGCATCACGAAGCGCGGCCTGACGAAACTTTCGATCATGATCTCTTCATCGCCGGCTGGCGGAGTTCAAGGCAAGCAAGCTACGCTGAAATACTAGCCTTTATTGCAATGCTGCGTGTATCATTTCCAGAAACTTTTTCTGGAGATGATATGGCGCTTTCGCCTTGTGTTGAATGTGGCAACCCTGTTAGCTCATTGGCTGCTGCGTGCCCGGCATGTGGCGCACCGTTGGCCTCAGTTGAGTCGGCCGTTGCTAGCGAGGCTCATAACACACACAAAGTAGGCGCTAGTGTTATGAAAATTATAGGATACTGCGCTCTCGCTTTCGTCGGTTTCGTCGCATTTATTTTGTTTATTGGGTCGCAGATGGGTGATGACCCGGAGTTCAAAGAGAAGCAGCGTGCACGACAAGTTATAGATCAATGCGACAAATTAGCTGCTGATCAATTGCAGGAGTTAAGCACGAGACGTTTCGTCCGCGGTACGTGCGACATGATGCGCACTAAGTTCCGCGATAAATACCACGTCGAACCATAGTCGCGCCAACGCGACACTGCATCGCCCATATTCCGATAGGAAATTACTTTCCTCATGCTAAAATCCCTGTGTTTACAAACAGGGGTCTATCATGGGATTTGCTGATCGCTTCGTTCGCTCGCTGACCTCGCACGACCTGCGGGACGACGCATTCCACCACGATTTGGACGCTATCGCGGCGGCGGCGCTGGCCGGCGACTTAGGCTCGCTGCTTTCCCGTGTCAAGTATGCCGACGGCACCGTCAGCAAACTATTCGAAGGCAATTCGAACAACCTGGCGCAGCTGGTGCGCATCTGGACGCTGGAAGTGATCAAGAAGGGCCGCGAGCGCAAATGGGTGAAAGAGGGGACGGCATGGGATGCTGCCGCAGCTCAAGCGCTCTACCGGCGCGTCGCTGAGCGCTCGCTTGCACACTGGCTGGCTGGGCACTGCGATGACTGCCGCGGCGCCGGCGTCACCCGCGAGCGCCGACTGTGCCCTACTTGTAAGGGATCGGGCCAAGCCGACGTGTTCGCAGGCGGATTTGAGCGCGAGAGAATTTTGGACATGATCGGCGAATTGCAGAACGTGATGATTTCGCACAATTCGCGCGCATCTGGTCGCTTGCGTGCTGAGTGCTGACACCGCTGAAAATTCAGTTGTAAACCCCGCTCACTTCGTGTATTGTGATCGCTACATTGTGCATGGCACATATTTATCGACAAGCAGCCAATCGGAACTTGACATGAAATAACCAGCACATCACAGACTTTCTTCACTCGTAATGATCGCCACAATCCGGCGGCACCGATAGCGGAAATTTGCGAGTTGTTTTCGCCCTTGGTGGAAGCGCTCGCGCAAAAAGTCTGTGAATCGCTCACCACGCGGATTGTCGTGGGAGCACATAAAACCACCCTTGCGGTGGTTTTTTCTTTTCCGCGCCACATTCCGAGGCGGCCATGAAATTCCCTCGCACGACCAAGCCTGCAAAGCAGTCGGTCCGGGAATGGATGGATAGCCGCACTCACGCCGAGGAACCGCCGCCGAGCATGGAAGAAATCCGGCGCCAGTTGGGTTGGTATCTTCTGCCGGAGAACCGAGGGCCAGACCAACCAGATGAAGATTGACCCGGCCGAGCGACTACATCTTCTCTAAAGCATCAGCAAAGGCAGGCAGAAATCTGTCTGCTGGAGTATTCGCTGCTGTGGCGCGCAGGATCGTGATGATCCGTTGCTTCTCCTCCTGAAATGGAGCGCTACTGGCATAGAAGTCGCTGTAAAGATCAAGTGCCGCCATTGCTTTTCTTGCGGGTTCGAATGCAGGAATGCTCATGTAGTTCTTTCTGGAGTCAAAAATGAATTGGATTTCACCCGCCGCCTTAATCACGCTTGACGCGCTCGACTACCTAGCCAAAGGAGCGGTCGTTCGCGTTTTCGTGAAGAACTCGATGGGTGACCTGATCCCGGTTGAATTCATCCGGAATGATGATAGTAACAAGTTTACTTTGCTACACCCGGCCTTCGGCGAAATCTATGCCGAGGTCGCCAAGTAACAGACTGGTGTTGAACTGGCCGGCCGCGTGAGTACACCGCGCCGCCCAGCAACGGAGGTGCGCCATGAAGTAGCCTCGACCGATCACCTTGCAAAAACACTAAATCGGGCGCCTGCGGGCGTGCTGGCGCAAGCTAAACCGATTGCCGCGAAACGCTGTCACGCGGCACCCAATTCGCCACATCTGCGGTAGTCCCGACGCCACGGCAACGGATGAGAGCGTAGAGCGGCAACAATTCTAATTCCCTCGAATTCGACGGAATTAAAACCGCATCTCCCGTTGCGCCTTCGCCGCCTCCGCATCACTGCGCTGGCGGCTTTTTATTTGAGGCATAGATGCCGCATTTTTTCGTCGACCTTGAAATTTTGCGGCGCGATGCTGCGGCATATGCGCGCGAGGTTAAAGAGAAAGCTGAGCGCCGCGCCGAGCACATAAATAAAATCGGCTTCGATGCATGGATGCGTCAGCGTATCGACCGCGCCCATGCCGAGTACATGGCTGGCCACGCAGCCGGCGGCATCGCCTACGGTCACTGATATGCGCAACCCCATCACCGCAATCCTCAACCGCTTCTTCTGCTCGCACGTCGAACCACTGTGCGACTTCCACTTCGCTGTCGACTGTGACGGCACTCCTGCAAAGGTATCCACCATGAGCATCAACGTCACCCGCAACCACGGCCCGATCAACCTGCGCGCCACGTTCAAGGCCGCCGACGGCGAAGTCGAAGCGCCGCTGTCGCCGGCCGCCTGGTCCGTCACCGTGCCCGGCACCGTCGACGCATCGCCACTGGCCGCGCTGGAAGTCTCCGTCGACGGTCTGACCGCTGTCGCCACGCTGTCCGGCCAGTCCGGCACCGCGACCATCACCGCGACCGCCGACGGCGTCACCATCACCGCGGACCTGGTCATCGCACCACTGCCGATCGTCTCCGGCGAGATCACCTCCGACGTGCCTGACGCAATCGTGGCCAGCACCGACCCAATCGTCAGCACCTCGTAACGCAATCAGCGCCAGCGCGATCCAGCGGCGTGATCAATAGCGGTCGCAGCGGTCGATGAGCAAAGGGCGACGATCCTTCGTGCAGAACATCGCATGCCTTACTCGCCGCAGGCGGCCGCAACCTCACACACATACATCATGCCGAAACGTCCGAAGTCGATATGTCGACAGGCTGGTTGCGGCGCACTGGTTGATGCACCAGGCTATTGCGTCAAGCACCTCAAGGCCAAACGCAAGGATGAGGATGCACAGCGTGGCACAGCACAGGAGCGCGGCTACACCAGCGCCTGGACAAAGGCACGCTCGCACTATCTGCGTAAGCACCCACTGTGCGTGTACTGCAAGCGCAGCGGTAGGCTTCAAGCCGCCAACGTGGCCGACCACATCATCGCTCACCGTCTGAAGGAAGCAATCGATAGCGGCGATGAAGCACGCATCACCCGAGCGCGTGAGCTGTTCTGGGATAGCGAGAACAACTGGCAGTCGCTGTGCAAGCCATGCCATGACAGCGTTAAGCAGGCCGAAGAGAGAGCGGCAAGCAGGCATCGATAGGAATCGATTAAACGAGATTTGAGCGTGTTTCGGCATTGGCCGACGGCAGCGTGGGCGGCATTATCATCGATATCGAAGGTTTGAAACATGCAAAACGATACAATTTATCTTCGCAAGAATCCCCTGTGCAAGCGCTGCAAGCGAGATGGCTTAACGCGCGCCGCGATAAAAGTTGATCACATAGTCCCGTTATCCATCATGCCTATCAGCATCGATCAGGATGAAGACGACTATGTTTCGAATGGACGCGATGAATCCAATCTTGAATCATTGTGCGAGCAGCATTATGCCAATCAAAACAGATCCCGCCGTCAGCCATTAACTGCGTTGCTGAATGACAAAGTCGGGGCGCTGCTCAAGCCGGCGGGGCTGGAAGCTTCGCAGGTGCCGCTCACCATTGTGTGTGGCGCGGCAGGAGCTGGAAAGAATACCTACATCGCTCGCCACGCCGGCCCCGACGATACCGTGATCGACATGGACATTATCCGCACCGAACTGGGCATTCCCGAAGACACATGGTCCAGCGCGGCCCTTGAGCAATGCCTGATGCGCCGCAATGAAAAGCTAGCCGCGCTGGCGTCGTCACCCGGTCCAGCTGCCTGGTTCATCGTATCAGCGCCAACTGCGACGGAACGGGATTGGTGGCGCGAGGCGCTGCGACCTATCGCCCTTGTAGTAGTGCTGGCCAGCGCACGCACGTGCATCGACCGGATCAACGCAACACGTAAGGGGGACCATGCCGACCGGTCAATCCGAGCCGTGAAGAAGTGGTGGCTGAGCTATGACCCTGAGCACCAGGATCAGGTATTCGATGCGACCGGCACTTAATTAAGGGTCGCATCATGGCTACCAAACAACACCAACCATTACCTCCGAGTCGCGCGCAGAAGGTCCATGACATGGACCCCCACATCGATCAGCTGCTGCGCCCGCCTGACTTACAGCCTTCACGTCCTAATCTGACAATCGTGTTTGGCCCGGCCGGCGGTGGCAAGTCGACCTATGTCGCTCAGCATGCCAAACCCGGCGACACCATCATCGACCTTGACGCTATTCGCGCACAACTTGAGATAAGCGAGAGCGACTGGAGCGCCGCCGCTATGATCCGCTCCCTTGGTGTAAGAAACACTCGGCTACGGGAGCTCGCGACCTCAGATGCCCCAGGCGCATGGTTTATTGTCTCTGCAGCCGCGTCAAGCGAGCGTGAGTGGTGGCGAAATGTCCTGCAACCGTCCGCTCACTTCGTCGTGCTCGCCAGCGTGGGCGTCTGCACAAACCGCATCATCAAAACGCGCAGGGGTGACCGCATGGAGCGCTCCCTACTGGCGGCAAAGAGCTGGTGGTCTCAGTTCGTGCAGGCACGTGATGACGCGTTGGTAACGACCGATTGTGGTCACTAGAGCCATGCAAACGCGGCGTAATTGGAGTTGTGACGGGCAAATGGACTTAGAAAGCGTCACGCGGCGCGTCTGATATTTGTTGCCTTCAGATGCGCCAGAATGAGTTTTGAGCGTCTTTCGTTTGTTGGTGTGCGAAGTGCAGGGATAGCTCAGTATCGCATGTTGGTAAGCGTTCTGGTGCGACTGGAATGGATCGGCGCAGGGGTAGGGGGCGTCCAATCCCTACGGCCGACGACCCTAAAGACCGGCCATGCAGCCTTTTTTTTATTTCCACAAAATTCGTGTTTCCAAAAGGTGTCTATATGGCAAGACCGCGCACCCCGACCAACGTCCTTGAGTTGCGCGGCGCCTACAAGAAAAATCCTCAGCGCAAACGCGACGACGAGCCGGATGTCGCGGCCGGTATCGGGCCAGCGCCGGACTATTTCACGCCGGAGCAAGCTGGCGCCTGGAACGTAATTACGTCGCAGTGCCATGCTGGCGTGCTGTGTCACGCCGATGGCATCGCGGTGGAGATCGCCGCAGTTTTGCTGGCGAACTTCCGGGCAAACCCAATTGAAATGCCGGCGGCCAAATTGGCTCGACTGGACTCCCTGCTGGCGCGCTTCGGCATGACTCCGTCTGATCGCTCAAAGGTCGCCGGCGCCAAGAAAGAGGAGCCTGCAAACCCCTTCGCGAAGCTGATCAAGAAGAAGGGCGCTGCATGAAATAGATGGAACATCCTCATGTCAATGCGGCCAACAAATACGCGCGAGATATCGTCGCAGGCAAGATTCTGGCTTGCACATGGGTAAAGCTGGCTTGCGAGCGACACCTGAACGACCTGATTGCGAACAAGGCGCAAAAATCCAAGTTCATCTACGACGCCGATGCGGCTGAGATGGTCTGCCAGTTCCTGGAGATGCTGCCGCACACAAAGGGCAAGTGGGGGCAGAAAAAAGAACTGATCGTGCTGCAGCCCTGGCAGTCATTCATTTTTTGCACGTTATTTGGCTGGAAGCACCGCGTAAAAAAGACGAAATTCGGCTGCCGCCGGTTCCGCAAAGCTTACATCGCCGTACCGCGCAAGAACGGCAAGTCGATCATCGCCGCCGGCATTGGCCTGTATATGTTCGCCGCTGACGGCGAGTTCGGCGCCGAGGTCTATTCTGGCGCGACCACCGAGAAGCAGGCATGGGAAGTGTTCCGGCCGGCCAAGCAGATGATCGAGCGTACTCAGGAACTGCGCGATCTGATCGGCGCTGAGGTTTGGGCGAAGATGCTACTCACCCCGGAGGATGGTAGTCGCTTCGAGCCGGTCATCGGCAAGCCTGGCGACGGATCTTCTCCGTCATGCGCGATAGTGGACGAATACCACGAGCACGACACGTCCGACCTGGTTGACACCATGGAGACCGGCATGGGCTCCCGCGACCAACCGCTAATGGTCGAGATCACCACGGCCGGATTTAACATCGCCGGGCCGTGCTACGACCAAGAGATGGACTGCAAGAAAGTACTGCAGGGCGTGATGATTGAGGATGAGCTGTTCGCCATCATGTACTCGATCGACGACGGCGATGCTTGGGATGATCCAAAAGCGCTGCGCAAGGCAAACCCGAACATGGGCGTGTCAGTCGACGCCGAGTACCTGCTGAGCCAGCAGCGCCAGGCTGTGAATAGCGCCGCCAAGCAGACTCGCTTCAAGACCAAGCACCTGAACGTTTGGTGCTCGGCGAAATCGGCTTGGCTAAACATCCTGGACTGGAATCGCTGCGCGGACTACACGCTGCGCCCCGAGCAATTCGCTGGCTGCGAGAACTGGCTCACCCTCGACTTGGCCAGTACGTCTGACGTGTGCGTGGTCATGCAGGTATTCAAAAAGCGCATCGACGGCAAGGACCATTACTACCTTTTTGGCAAATACTTCCTCCCGGAAAATGCGATTGAGAACGACCCGAAAAATCGCGACGCGTACCGAAAATGGGTGATTGAAGGATTCCTTGAGCAGCACGACGGCGCCGAAATCGATTACGACCTAATCCGTGAGCACACCGAGGTCCAGTTGACAACATACCAGCCGAACGAGGTGGCCTTCGACCCGTGGCGCGCGGCGCACATGGCGCAGCAGCTGATGAAAGATGGCGCTGAACTTGTTGAATTCCGCCAAACAGTCCAGAACATGAGTCTGCCGATGAAAGAATTTGAAAGTGCGGTCAAGGCAGGCCGGCTTCACCACGACGGCAACCCCGTGCTGACCTGGATGGCATCGAACGTGGTGGCGAAATTGGATGCAAAAGACAACGTCTACCCGCGCAAAGAGAAGCCAGAACAAAAGATCGATGGCATCGTGGCGGGGATTATGGGCATTGGTCGCGCGATGCAAACAGAGGCCGGCGGCATGCCGGACGACTACGAACTTTTGGTGGTGTGATGAAAAAACTGGTGCTGGCCCTTCAATTTATCGGTGACGTTGTTACCCCTGTGCTGGTCTATAACCTGTGCATCCTGGGTGGCATCACGATGATCGCCGCCGGCGTAGGGATGCTACTCGGCGCGGCCGCTTCGCTTATCTGCACCGGTGCGCTCCTGATTGTCCTGACGCTGCACATGACGGTTGGCTTCGGCGGGAAGGAATAAATGTTCCTGTGTTCACCGAAGGCCGATAACGGCGACCGCTCGCCCTATGGAAATTTCTGGTTCGGCCCGACGCCATCGCGCTTTGGCGCGGCCGATGCGCGCGGCGACAAGGCGTTGCAGCTGACGGCTGTCTATGCATGCGTACGTGTCATTGCCGATGCGGTGAGCTCGGCGCCCTTCAAGGTGTACAAGACAGCGCCCGACGGTTCGCGCAAAGAAATCAAAACACACTGGCTCTATCGCTTGATCGCCAGCCGCCCGAACGACTTCCAGAACCCGATGGAATTTCGGGAAATGATGACTGGTCACCTGGAGCTGCGCGGAAATGCGTTCGCGCAGATCATCGCCAACGGTAAGGGTGAAGTCACAGCGTTGCTGCCGATCCATCCGGACATGGTGACCGTCGAGGTGCTGCGGTCGGACACCGACATGAATTGGCGCTACCGGATCAAGCTGGCGAACGCCGACGACCTGGTGCTGGCGCGCACCGATATGCTGCACATCAAGGGTATGTCCGGTAATGGGATTATGGGCTACTCGCCGATCCAGTTGGCGGCCAAGGCGATCGGTTCCGGCCTGGCCGCACAGGACTATGGCCTACGCTTCTTCGAGAACGACGCATCTCCGACGGGCGGCGTGCTGGAGCACCCGACCAATTTCAAGGATAAGGAAACACGCGACCGCTGGCGTGAAGCTTGGCAAGAGCAGCAGGGCGGCCGCAATAAGGGAAAGATCGCGGTACTCGAATATGGAATGAAATATTCGCCTGGCATCACGGTCAAGAACACCGACGCCCAGTTTCTAGAGTCGCGGCAGTACACCCGCTCGGAAATCGCGACGATGTGGGGCGTGCCGCCACACATGATCGGCGACCTGTCGAAAGCGACGTTCTCGAACATCGAGCAGCAGAGCATCGACTTCGTGAACAACGCGCTGGAGCCGCGCTTGAACCGCTGGGCGTCCGCGCTGGCCTATAACTTCCTCGATCCGGACGACCTGACGATCAGTTGCGAATTCTCGACGACTGCTTTGTTGCGCGGCGATGCAGCAGCCCGCTCGACCTATTACAACAACGGCACCCTCGGCGGCTGGCTGACTCGCAACGAGGCCCGGGCGGCTGAGGGGTTGAACCGCATCGAAGGTCTGGATGAGCCGCTGCGGCCGCTCAACATGATCGCCGACACGGCGGCCGAAGAAGAAGATCAGGAAATCGAAGCCACCACCGCGCTTCCTCCGAATGTTACGCCCAACGTTCCGCCGGCGCCGGCGCCAGCTCAGCCCGATAAGGGTGATGCCCGGCTGTTGGCACTGTCGGTAGCAGCCTCTGAGCGCGTCGCGCGTAAAGAAGTCGAAGCGGTGGCGAAGGCCCTCAAATTTCCGAATGACCAGCAGGGCGCGCAGTTGATTGCTGTGTACGAGCGGCACGCAGCGTTCGTCTCGGCTGCGCTGAGTGTTTCGATGGCATCTGCCCAGGCTTATTGCGCGGAGCAAATTGAGCTAGCCCAAGTATTCGCCGTCGACTCCCCTGAGGAATTTTCCGACATCGTGCGCTCCAAGCTTGAGCGCCTTGCAATTCAAGGATAAAAATGGACAAATTCACGATAAATACCCCGGTGCCGGCTGCGTTCGACAACGTCGATATCGGCTTGCTGAAGCCGCGCACTGCCGCGTTCACGGCGGTCAATATGGTGGCAGGGGACGGGTCGTCAGTCCCGATTTTGTCAGGCATGCGGAAGCGGGTCGTTGGTGCGAATATTTGCAATTTCACCAATCTGACGCCCGGCACCGATTTTTCGGCAACCACGCGAGCTCAATTCACCCCCAGGGATAACGTTGCAAATCCCCAATTGGTATTTGAATCGGGCAGCGCCTCCGCCACCGTGGCCGGCGGTGAGAAACAACAGGTTTCTCCCGTCATTTATTCGGCAACCCTTGAATATCCTCTCGGCCAGCCAGTGGTACGTTTTTCTGTCGCCGGCGCTACCAGCTGGGTGAGCCGACCTGGCGCCAGTCAGGTGCTTACCGATGACCTTGGTATTACCCTGAAGGCGGGCATTTCCGCCGCCATTCGAGTTTTTGTCCGCGTCCCGAAGGCACCAGGCGCTCAATCGATCACTGCCGTGGCCGCCGGTGCCTTAGCCGCCGCGACGACCTTTTACTACGTCCAGACCACCGTGGACTTGGGGGTTGAGTCGGGTCCGTCCAGTGAATACAGCGGTACTACCGGTGCATCCGGTACGCTTGCGCTTGCTCACTCTTGGACTGCACCGGTGTACGGCGACACGGTAAGAATCTATCGCAGTGCGACGTCAGGCGGCACCAAGCAGTTGCTCGCCGAAGTGTCCGCCAAGCTTCAAAGCTACATCGACTATGGTTTTGATGCCGTCAATACGACCATCAATCCCCCGGCTGCACAGTTGACGCTGAAGGCGAAGATTGACGGCCTGCTTTCCGGTAACAGCACCACCACTCAGTATTTGAGCGGCCCCGGCACCGACGTTACGGGAGTTCCAGGGCAGATCAATAATGTGGTCGGCCCGCTTGGCGGCTTCGTTCCTGGCGCTGACTTGATCGTCGCTGGCGGCACCGTGGCGCCAACGTTCGGCGGTGAACATGACTCAATTGGCGCCGGCGTCGGCATCCAGACGAGCGGCAACTTCGTGGGCTCGCTGTCTGCTTCGTATGGCAACTGGTTTGTTTCGGCCCTCATTGCTCGCGGCTTGGGATTTTACAACTACTCGATCAGCGGTTCCCAGCGGAACTGGTTCAATGATGGCACGCATGTCGTGCGTGGCCGCGCCGAAAAGCGGAAATTTGCGGACCGGGTAGTGTCCAACCAAGGAACGAACGACGCTGGCGCCGGCCGCACTTGGCCGCAAATCGCTGCCGATACTCTCCTGTGGGCTGCGGCGGTCGCCGCATGCGGCACCTTGGCCACGCCAACAACCCTCATCCCGCGCCCGAGCTCGACGGATTGCTTCACTACAGCAGGCAACCAGACGCCTTGGGCTCTCGATCTCGTCAGAAAAAGCTACAACGCTTGGCTGCGCAATGGCGCGCAAGTCGACGCGACAGGCGCGCCGGTGCTCGCTGGTGGGGCGCCCAGCCCGTATATCAGCGGCTATTACGACCTCGCCAATTCGCTGGAGGTCGATGTGAATAACGTGCCGACCCGGGACGGCGGCTATTTCCGCGCCCCAGTCGCCCCCCGATATGCCGGCCTGGTGCTGACCGGCAGTCCCTCTGCAACCGCTCTTTCGTTCTCTACGGCGCCGTTCACAGTGCCGTCCAACAGTGATCGAGGTGTGGCAGTACACGCGATCAAAGTCACGAGCGGCGCGGCGATTGGCCAGACCGCAATCATCTCCTGCGGAACTCCAAACACCACCAGTTCGGTCACGTTGTATGCAAGCGGCAGCACAACCCTCACGGGTGTAGCGCTGCGCGGCTTGACGGTGTTGCCGTCGGCAGGAGATATGGTCGACGTGTACGAGGTATTTACGCCCGAAGGTATCCACCCAGCCTACCTCGGACATCAGGCCGCCAGCGCCGACTTCCAACTCTATCTGGCCTCCATCGGCGCATAACGAGCGCTACCCATTTGATTTTTGACCAAGAGAGATGTGACATGAAACGATCACTTTTGTTGGCGGCGTTCGCCAACACGCCTTGGGCGATGGACCAACAGCACCTGGCCACATTCGCCGGCGTGCTGCGCCGCTGGTCGGCCGGCGCCGCCGCGACTCCGGAGGTCATGGCCGACGTTCAGGCCGCGCAGGCTGCCCGCGCCGCGCGCGCCAAGTCTTCCAGCGCCGCCGGCGGCAACATTGCCGTGCTGCCCCTGTACGGCGTGATGTCGCAGCGGGCATCGATGGCAGACGATATTTCCGGTAGCGGTGGCACGTCGACGCAGGCATTTACCTCCGCCCTCAACGCAGCGCTGGCCGATGACAGTGTCGCCGGCATCATCATCGACATCGATAGTCCTGGCGGTTCCGTCTTCGGCACCGCCGAGCTGGCGTCGGCCATCTTCTCGGCACGTTCGACGAAGCCGATCTACGGCTACGTCAACTCACTGTGTGCGTCGGCAGCCTATTGGACCGGCTCGCAGTGCGCACAGCTGTTCATGACGCCGGGTGGCCAGGCCGGCTCCATCGGCGTGTACATGCAGCATGTCGACGAGTCGGCGGCGCTGGAGATGGAGGGCTACAAGTGCTCGTTCGTCTCGGCCGGCAAGTACAAGGTCGAAGGCAATAGCCTGGGCCCGCTCGACGCCGAAGGCCAGGCGTTCCTCCAGAGCCAGGTCGATGCCTACTACGCATCGTTCACGCAAGCTGTCGCCAAGGGTCGCGGCGCGGCGATTGCGTCGGTGCGCGACGGCATGGGGCAGGGCCGCTGCCTGCTGGCCTCAGATGCGCTGGCGGCCGGCATGGTCGACGGCGTCTGCTCCTTCGACGACGTTGTCGGGAAAATGAAAAAGGCGATCAAGTCCGGCGCCGGCGCCAAGGCTGAATCACTCACCGAATTTTCCGCAGCCGAGCCGGCTGAGTCATTGGAACTGGAAGCTGCCGCCTTGCTGGCGCAGCAGCCAGTCAATGACTTCGCGCGCCGCGCCGCCGCCCGCCGCCGTCAGCTCGAAATGGCATCCATCTAAATCATCCATCGAATTGGGCCTGCACAGGCCCGCCGGAGCCGCTCCTTCGAGTCGTCGCCGTCCCGGCCCAACGGTCGAATGTGCACCCAGCAGCAATTCCGAACCGCCCTCGTGGCGGTTTTTTCATTTCCGAGAGAGAAAAAATGAACAAACGTCTCCTGCAACAACAGAAAGCCGCCGTCATCGGCAAAGCATCGGCATTGAATGCTGCCGCCGAGGCCGCCGGCCGCGACCTGACTGCTGAAGAAAGCGTCCAATACGACGCCCACATGGCTGAGGCGCGCGGCTTCGATGCCCGTATCCGCCGCGCTGAGGAACTGGAAGCGGCCGATGTCGCTGCCGGCGTTGTCGTCCCAGGCGACGGTCGCATGAGCGTTTCGGAAAACAGCTCCGAAGATCCGCGGGGCGGCTTCAAGTCGTCCGGCGAGTTCATGAAGGCGGTGCGCGGCGCCCAGTCGGCAAAGCAGAACGGCCACGCCATCGATAAGCGGCTCACCGTCGACGCCGCAGCCCCAGGAACTTATGCAAATGAAAGCAACGGCGCCGACGGCGGCTTTCTGATCCCGCCGGAATTCGGCAAGGAGATTTTCCAACTGTCGCTGACCGACACTGCACTGCTGCCGCTGACCGACAACGTCAACGTGAGCGGCAACGGCATGGCCTTCCCGAAAGATGAGACCACGCCATGGGGCACCAATGGCGTGCGCGCTTACTGGCAAAATGAAGCAGCGGCGGGTCAGCAAACGAAGCCCGTATTCGGCGTGACTAACCTCCGCCTCAAAAAGCTGATGGCGCTCGTCCCTGTCAGCGACGAAATGCTCGATGACAGCAATGCGATGGCCTCGTACCTGCCGAAGAAAATCGGCATGTCCGTCATGTGGAAAGCAAATGAAGCAATCCTGTTCGGCTCCGGCGCCGGCGTCCCGCTGGGTGCCCTGGCCGGCAATGCCGCCGTCACCGTGCCGAAAGACACGGGCCAATCGACCAACACACTCACCGCGCTCAACCTCGCGAATATGATCGCTCGCCTGCCGCCCGGCTCCTTCCCGAACTCGGTGTGGATCATCAACAACGACGTGTTGCCGGCATTGTTCACCCTGACGCTGGGTAATTACCCGATCTACATCCCATCGGGCGGCCTCACCGGTGGCATCCAGGGAAACCCGTACGGCACGCTGCTGGGCCGTCCAATCATGGTGTCGCAGCACGCCAACGCGTTCAGCTCCGCCGGCGACGTGATGCTGGTCGATCTGAGCTACTACCAGACCATCACCAAGGCGGCCGGCATGGAACTGGCGACGTCGATGCACTTGTACTTCGACGCCGACGCCACCGCGTTCCGCACCACGTTCCGCATGGACGGCGAAAGCAAGATCCTGACGCCGATCACGCCCGCCAAGAGCGCCAACAAGCTGTCGCCGTTCGTGCTGCTGGGCGCGCGCTAATCGAGCGCGACTGACGCCTGCAAATCCGGCGCACGTCGCGCCGGTTTTTCTACCTCATTCAGAAAGTCACCCATGAATACCAATATCAAACTGAACGAACGCATCGCCCGTCTCGCCGCGATCCCGCCGGCCAGCACCGCCGCTAGCACCGTGCTGGCCGCCGCCGGCGCCGTCAACTGGTTCCCGTTGGCGAGCTTCCATTCCATCGCAGCCTTCATCAACATTGGCGCGATGACCGCTACCGGCACCATCGACGCCAAGCTGCGCCAGGCACAGGATGCCACCGGCACCGGCGCCAAGGATATCGCCGGCAAGGCTATCGCCCAGGTGCTGGCCGCCGCCGGCAGCAACACGCTGGTGTCCATTGAGGCGCGCGGTGAGGATCTGGATGTGAACAATGGCTTCGGCTTCGTGGCGCTGTCGGTCACGGTCGGTAACGCGGCGTCCCTGTTGTCGGCCGAGCTGTTCGGCAACAACGCCCGCTATGCACCGGCCGGCACGTTCAATCCGGTCGCCGTCACCCAGGCGGTTTAAGTAATCCGGCCCGGCCACGTGCCGGGCTACTCGGGAGCCAGCGTGCCAGAAATCTGCCTTATTCCCCCGGTGGGCGAGTGCATCAATGTCGCCGAGGCGCGCCTTGATCGGCGCATCGACTACACCGACGACGACGCCAAGCTGAGGCTGCTGATATCGGCGGCGCGCCAGGCTGCCGAGATGCGCACCAAGTTGCAACTCCTGCACGCGCGCTACAAGCTGGTGCTGAACGCGTTCCCCGGCTCGGACTGCTGGAACTCCAGTCTGTCCACGCGCGGCGCCGTGCCGTCAAGTGCCATCGTCCTCCCGCGCTCACCGCTGGTCGATATCATCGCGATCCAGTACATCGACATGGCCGGCACCATGCAGACGGTCTCGCCAGCGGATTATGTGGTGAACGCGGCGCTGACGCCGGCGATCATTACCCCTGCATTCGGCAAGGTGTGGCCCATCGCAATGCCGCAGATCGCCTCTGTATTCGTGACCTACGATGTCGGCTTCGCGTCACCTGTCACTTTCCCTGTCAGCGGCGCTCAATTCAGCGTGACCGGCCCGGTCACTTGGCTGCCGGGCGCGCAAGTTCAGTTCTATAACTCGGGCGGCGCGCTGCCGGTCGCACTCAACCCCGAAGCGATCTATACGATTGACAGCACGCCCAGCGCAGGCCAGTACACGTTGCTGGACGCGACGGGCGCCGCAGTGGCCTTCGCTGATGCCGGCACAGGTCGCGGCTACATCGGCATCGTGCCCGAGGGCATCCGCTCGTGGATGCTGCTGCGGCTCGGGTCGATCTTCGAAAATCGGGAAGAGGTGGCGATTCTGGCGCGCGGCAAGATCGAGGCGCTGCCGTACGTCGATGGCTTGCTCGACCCGTACATCTCGGACATCTACTAATGCGCGCCGGTGGAATGCGTCATCGCGTGCAGATACAGGCGCCAGCGGGAACGCAGGACGCGCTGGGCCAGCCCGATCCCGCCGACTGGTCGACCATCGCCACGGTGTGGGCCGACGTCGGCTCGCTATCGGGCCGCGAGCGCATCAAGGCGCAGGCCACCCTGCACGAGGTGACGCACCTGGTGCTGATCCGCTACCAAGCTCAGTTCGCCGATCCGTTGGCGATGACTAAGAACCGCATCCTTTACGGCGCGCGGGTGTTCAATATTCATGCCTCGATCGATGCCGACGAGCGGCATGAATCGCTGCAATTGTCGTGCTCGGAGGGGATGAATAATGGCTGACTTGAAGCTTGACGGCCTCAACGAAGTGATCGGGCGCCTCAACGCGTTACCGGAGCGGCTGGTGATCGGCAGCCTCCGGTCGGGGCTACGACAAGGCGCCAACCTGATCCGTGACCAGGCCCGGGCGAACTTCGAAGGGGCCGGCGGCCCGAATGAGTTGACGGGCGCACTGAAGGCATCGATCCGCACGACGTCGCGTCGCGGCTCGCCAACACGCGTCGTCTTTAATGTGGTGGCCGGCTCACTTACAGCCAAGCAGTCGGACAAGTTCGGCGCTCAATCGGCCTTTTACGCATTGTGGGTGGAACAGGGACACATCAACCGCAAACTTGGCGAAGCGCTCAAAGGCGGCCGCCGCAGTCGCGCTGCACAGCGCGCGGCATCGACCAGCAACACGCCGGCATACCCATACATGGCGCCAGCGTTGCGCGAGCGCGCGCAGGACGCCATCGACATGGTCGTCGCCACCATCAGTGCCAATCTCGAATCGGACCTCGCATGAACGAATACATCGCGGTGCGCGGCCTGCTGTCGCGGTCGACCGCGCTGACCACGCTGATTGCCGGGCGGCTTTATCAGGATGTGATGCCGGACAACCCGACCTATCCGTCGGTGACGTACCAAAAGGTCGATGACGGCAACAGCGTCGGATCGACATCGAATCCAGGTATTTGCTGGGCGATATTGCAGGTTTCGACCTGGTCGCGGACGCGCCTGGAGGCGGCGGCCATTGTCCTTGCCGTTTCGCGTGCGCTTGACCGCACTCGCAACGTGACGGTGAACGGCATCCAGGTAGACGACTGCTTCGGCCTGAACAACGCGGACAGCTACGACAGCGAGACGCGCATCTACTTCACGCATTCGAAATTCAAAATTCACTACCGGGAAACTTGATGACTCAGACCGAAATCATCGCGGCGCGCATTGAGGCCATCCTCGCCGCCGCCGGCCTTACGGTCCGCGACGACACCGACTCGCTGTACGGATTCGAGAACAAGCCATGCATCGTGATCGATATCGGTGACGAATTGGCAGACAACGTGTTCGGCCAGGGCTTCATTTACTGGAACCTCAATTTCGACCTACTGATTGGTGCCGACGGCGAGAACCCTAAGTTGGCGCCTGAGCCGACGCGCAAGGCCGCGCACGAAGCGCTGTACGCGGACCGCCAGCTCGGCCTGTCCGATTTCGTTGTCGACTTGAACGTGAAGCAAATTCAGCGCGCCATCGACGTTGAAAACCCTGCCGCCGGCATCACCCGCGTGGCCTACCAAATCAAATATCGCGTCCAGGAGAGCACGGCATGAACGACTTAAATAGTGGTGTCGGCGGCAGCTACGCCATCGATCCGGCGACCGGCGAACGCAAGCTCATTTCCAGAACTGACTACGCGCCGCCCGCGTCAGACGCACCGAACCAACCCGCTACGGCGGGTTTTTTTACGCCTGTTGAGTCGGTTGCGCCGGCTGACAAACCCACCACCACCACGGAGTAATCATGCCTCTTTTGACCCGCAAGCGCGCCATTTTGGCGAAAATCGAAACGACCTACGGCACGGACGCAACGCCGACCGGCGGCGCCAACGCCATCCTGATGAGCAACCTGACCGTCTCGCCGATGGAAATGACGCTCGTCGAGCGTAATAACATCAAATCCTATCTGGGCAACAACCCATCGGTGCTCGCGGCAATCTACGCGAAGCTGGCCTTCGACGTTGAAATGGCCGGCTCCGGTACTGCCGGTACCGCGCCGGCTTACGGCCCACTGTTGCGCGCCTGCGGCTTGTCCGAGACCATTCTGGCGACCGCATCCACCGGCACGGCCACGGCCGGCAGCATCTCCAGCATCACGCTGGGCGTGTCCGCCTCGGCCATCGACGGTGCTTACAACGGGATGACGATCAATCTGACCGGCGGCGCCGACAGCGGCGCCAGCCCCGTGATCGCGACGTACGTCGGCGCGACCAAGGTTGCCACCTTCACCGCGCCCCTGGCTGTCGCCGCCGACGTCACGACGACCTACTCGATCCCGGCGCAGGTGGTGTACCAGCCGATCTCCATCGGCTACGAATCCACCACGATCACCTGCGTCGTTGATACCGTCGTCCACAAGCTGCTGGGCGCCCGCGGGACCGTGCAAATCAAGATGACCGCCCAGGCGATCCCGATGTTTAGCTTCACGTTCTCGGGCCTGTATGTCGATGTGGCCGACGGCAGCTCGCCGGGCGTCACGCTGACGGGCTTCAAAGCGCCACTGGCCGTCAACAACCGCAATACGACCGGTTTGGTGGTGGCGGGCTTCGCCGGCGCCGTCGGCAGCGACATGTCGTTCGACTTCGGCAACAACGTCGTGTTCCGGTCGCTGGTCGGCGGCACTGAAAGCGTGATTATCACGGACCGCAAGGTCAGTGGCTCGATCACCATGGAAGCTACAACCGTGAGCGCCAAGGACTGGTGGACCCAGATCAAAAACGTGGTGCTGGGCCCGTTCTCGGTCACGCAAGGCACGGTGACCGGCAACAAAGTGAAGATCGACGCGCCGAGCGTACAGCTGACCACGCCGGCCTACGCGGACAAGGACGGCATCACGATGCTGACCACCAAGGCCGACATGATCCCCGCCAACGGCAATGATGAAATGACGATTTCCTTCCTCTGATATCTGGCGCAAGCCATCCCTCGCACCGATCTGGTCCGCCCCGCCCTTCGCGGGGCCGGCGGACCAGACACGGGCATGTTTTTAATCCCGCGAAAGGTAACACCATGTTCATCCTCAAATCCGAAGCAGATAAAACCATCACCTGGCCGGTCAAGGTCGATGTTCCGACCAACAACGGCAAGATTACCCAATTCGAATTCTCTGGCATTTTCAAGCGCCTCAGTGATGACGAGCGCGAGGCGCTGATCGCCGACGCTGCGATCCCTACGGAGGACTCGACGCCAGGCCCGAACGCCTGGAAAGCCGCCTCCGTCGACAACATCATGAAGATGATGACCGGCTGGAAATCCGTCGTCGACGAGGACAAGCAGCCCATCGAGTTCACTCGCGAAAACCTGCTGGCCGGCGCGCGCGGACCAAACGGCTTCGCCTTGCTGCGCGCACTCAATACTGCCCTGAACGAGATCGCGACGGGCGCACGCGCAAAAAACTGAAAGATGCCGCCGCGTTTTGGGCGCGCGGCGGTAAAGATGATGGCGCAGCGGCTGTCAGCGACCTTGCAGCCTTCGGCATCGATATCGGTGATGCAGAGGGCTGGGTCGATATCGCCGACAGCGAGCCCCAGAAATTCGAGGTCTACCAAGAGAACTGGAAAGCCTTATTGGTATTTCTATCAATGGCCACGCAATGGCGCTGGACTGGCGGCATGACGTCGCGGAGGGAAGGCCTCGAATACGGCGCTTTCCCGATCGCCTTTGAGGCTGTCGGTATCAAGAAAAAAAACAGGCGCGACATCATCGTCGACGTCCAGTCCATGGAGCGTGCGTCGCTCGCAGTCTGGAATAACCCCAACAAGGTCTCTGAATAGAGACGTTAGGAAAATCTCATGCCAAGTACCGTAACAGCCGGCCAGCTCGTCATCAATCTATCTGCGAACACGGATGGCTTGAAAGCGAATATGAGCGAAGCCGCCGGCGCGGTGCAAAGCTCGGCGCAGACAATAATCAATTCCTGGGCCGGTGTCACTGCTGGTACGGCCCAAGCAACCGATGCAGGCGCTCGCCTTATTAAATCGTTGCAGGATGAAATCGCCACGTTCGGCATGACGAGTCAGGAGCTGTTGCTGCATAAGGCGACCTTGAACGGCGTTGGCTCTGAGGCGGACGCCTTGGTAGCGCGCCTCAACGCCATGCGCAGCGCTCAAGAGGCTATAACTAGCTCGTTTGACGTCGGATCCAGCGCCACTCGCGCGCAGGCTGCCGCTATCACGCAACTTGCGGACGCGGAAGCATCGGCTACCGCCCGCATCCGAGACATGGTCGCAGCATCGCAGGCTGAAGCGGCTGCCATCGAGGAGGTGGCTGTGGCCGCCAACGTAGGCACGGCGGCGCAAACCCGCTTGGGTAACTCCATCGCGCAAAACACCGCTGCGTCACGCAACTGGCAGCAGAACATGGCCGGCGTCGATGCATCGATGAAGGGCGCTGGCGGCGCTGCCGTCGCGCTGTCGGCTGACACGCAAAAAATCCTCGACAAGTACGACCCTCTCGGCACGAAGATGCGCTCGTTGCAGTCCGACCTGGCCAATTTACAAAAATCGATGGGCAATTCGGTGTCGCCGGCTGCTATCAAAGCATTTCAGGGACTCGAAGACG
This sequence comes from Rugamonas sp., assembly GCF_025354735.1. GTDB lineage: Bacteria > Pseudomonadota > Gammaproteobacteria > Burkholderiales > Burkholderiaceae_D > Rugamonas. Next base: position 89,455 of record NZ_JANXMI010000038.1, on the reverse strand, counting down.
AGATCAGCAAGACCGGCAAGCTGATGGAGACGGCCGGCGTCGATGGCTTTGAAAAATCCGGCAAATCCGCATCCGGATTCTCGCTTGCTTCGGCCGGCGCGACGCGCGAGCTGATCGTGTTGGGCCGGGAGGCGCTGAGCGGAAATTTCTCGCGTATGCCGGGCAGCTTCCTGCTTCTTGCGCAGCGCGCGAACGCTTTGGAGTTGCTGCTCAATCCAATTACGTTGGGGGTCGTGGCCATTGGCGCCGCCGCCGCAACACTGTCCGCAGGCCAGCAAGATTTCGCAAACCTGAACAACGCCATGCTGGCGACGAACAACTACTCGGGTCAAACACGCGAAAGCATTGTCTTACTCGAACAGGAGTTGACGAAAACAGGCCAGGTCACCATCGGCATGTCCGAACAGATCGTCACTGCGCTTGTGTCGTCCGGGCAAATCGGAGGCCAGGCATTGGGCGTGGTGGCTGGACTCGCCAACAATTTCGCCAAATCGACCAAGCAGGATATCGGTGATATTGCGCCGGTGCTCGTGAGCTTGTTCGCGGATCCATTGCAAGGGGCGGAGGAGCTGAACAAGTCGATGCACTTCCTGACTCAGGCCGATATCGACCATATTGCTACGCTGGTGAATCTCGGCCAGAAGCAGCAGGCCCAGCTGGAGCTGGCCCAAAAGTTGAGCGCATTTTTGCCGGATCAAACAAAAAATACTACAGATCTGGCCGCTGCCAACAACACGTTGGCAGCGTCCTTGTCGCGTGTATGGGACCAGCTGAAAAAAAATCTGTCGGGAACGATGAGCCCGTATGAGAAAACCGTCAATGCGCTGCAGGATCATATCGACGAGCGCAAGGCGGACGGCTTCGATACGAAGGCAGATGAGGCCGACCTTGCAAACTACATCAAGACGCAAAAAGAATCGACGGCAGCCACTGTGGCGGAAGGCGCCGCAGCGCAAGTGGTTGCTGACAAGAAAAACGCTGCGATCAAGGAGGTCAACAAATCCCAGTTGACACAGATCCAAAACATCAAAGATGAGCAGACAGTGCTGAAATCAGCGCCTGACTCCGACGAGAAAACGCAGCGCGGCATTGAGTTGGCCAAGCAATTGCAAGCCGCCTACGCCGGCCTCAGCGCCGACCAGCGCGCAGCTACCTCGGAGCAGATCAGCAATCAGGAGGCGCTCAACAACATTGGATCGAGCGCGGCACTCGACCAGATTGCGACGATGCAGAAGCTGGGCCAGATTTCAAAGCAGCAGTACGACGAGCAGGCCACCAACATCAAGGTCAATGATCTGGAGTCGAAAGCGGCCGACCAAGCGCGTCTCGCCGGTATGGCAGGGCTCACGGCACAGCAGAAACAGGATCACATTGACCGCATGGGGCAGTTGAAGGATGAAATCAAAGTGGCCTTGCAGCAGGGCGCCAACGCGGTAACGGTCGACAACCACGCCGACAACCAAGCGATGATGGACGCCATCCAGAAGGCTGACGATACCAACCTCCAGAGCATCACTGACCAGATCGCCAAAGAACAGCAGCGCGGCCTGGAAATCGGCAAAACCAAGGAGCAAGTTGACCAGCTGAAAGCGTCACAAGCCGATCAAGGGGAGGTCGCTCTTCAAGAGCAGGCAAAGGAACTGAATGCGATTCTCGATCAGATCGACCCTTTGAGCGATGTACATGCCATTTACGAAAAAATTTATGTAGACCTTCTTGCCCAGATCGCGGCCCAGCAGCAGCTCGGCACGGTCATGGCATCGAACGCCGTAACTCAGGCCAACGCGGATGCCGCAAAAAAAGCATCCGACGCCTGGAAACACGTCTCGACCGAAATTTCCAGCGACCTCACGTCGGCGATCATCGACGGCGGCGGCAAGGGCTGGAAGAAGCTCGTCACCGACATGGAGACGGCTTTCGCGAAAATGGTCCTGCAGCCGATCCTGCAGCCAATTGCCAGTACCGTCGCATCGATTCTGAATCCTTCCGCACCGCAGGCGAGCGCATCAGCTGGCTCGACCCTCGGCGGAATCAGTAGCCTAATCAGCGCCGCGAACACTGCGAAGTCGGCGTATGCTGCGCTAACCGCGACAGGCTCGGGGAGCATTGGCGCCTGGTTGGCTGGTACCACGGCGGTCGCTCCGACTTCGGTGGCGGCGGCGAATATTGTGGGCTTGTCCGGCGGCGATTCTCTCGGTGCGCTGATCGCGTCACAAGGTTGGTCGACGGGAGCTGCGACAGTTGGTAGCTCGGCGGCCGCCGGCTCGGCTGCGACGTTGGGTGGTGAGGCAGCCGCCGCCGGCGTGGCTGGTGGGGAGGCCGCCGGCGGCGCTGTACTTGCTGGAGGCGCTGCGGAAGGTGGCGCCGCTCTTGCCGGCGGTGCAGCGGAAGGCGGCGCTGATGCCGCCGCAGCCGATGCCTCGACAATGGGTCCTTACGGCTGGGTTGCTGCTGCCGCTATCCTGATCGGCAGCTTCCTTATGGGCGGCGCCGGACCCGAGCAAAACACCGGCCTGACCTTCGCCGACGACAACACGCCCGGAAACATCAACATCAATGGGCGTGGTAATCAGGGACAGAGCGGCACGGCGTATTTGAACTCGGCAGCCGGCAGCCCTGGCGCGAACGGCGCTGGTGCGACATCGGCGCTTGGCACGTTCGGCGTGTCCGCCAGCTTCTGGTCGCCGGCGGATTCGGCGGCGGTCACCTCGCTGATGACGAACGTGGCGACCTCGGATGATGCCATTGCAAGCCTGTTGACCACCGGCGAGAAAGCGAATGTGAAAGGCGCGCTGCAAGGGCACGTCTACACGACCGCAAGCCTTGGCGCTGAAGGCACGGACCAGAACGCCAGCGGACAGTTGGATGCGGTCTTCAAGGACCACATCAACACGATTCTCGACGCCGTGCAACCCGGTCTGTCCAAGCTCGAAGCCGGTTTCGTCGGCACGCAAGACCAGTTGGCCACGGAGGTCGAGCAACTGCTTAAATTCCGTACCGCGCTGCAAACGTCCAGCGTGGCCGTCTTCGGCGCGCAGGTCACGCTTGAAGATCTGGCAGCATTGAAGCAGCCCACCGAGGCAACTAGCGCGGCGCTGGCGCGCGTGACTTCTGAATTTACCAGCACGAATGCCGTGGCCGAATCGATGGGGAAGGATGCCACGACAGCGTTCGGAGCCGTCGGCCTAGCATCGGAGGCAACGCGCGCGCAGCTGATTACGCTGTCGGGCGGCTTGAGCCAGCTTAATACCAACACCACGTTCTACGTCCAGAACTTCCAGTCGCAAGCTCAGCAATTGGCGCCAGTGGTCACAGCCGTCGATAAAGCGATGGCGTCACTGGGCTATACCGGGGTTGATACCAAGGCGGGCTTTGAGAAGATCGTCGATAGCCTGAACTTGACGACGCTGTCGGGTCAGCAAACCTACGCTTCGCTCATGCAACTGGCGCCGGCATTTGTTCAGGCCTACGGCGACATGACCGACATGAACAACCAGCTGGATCTGCAATCGCAGATTTATGCTGCGACTGGCGATGCGGCCGGCGCAGCGACGGTCCTCCAAAAGCAGCACCTGATTGCCCTGCAAAGTCTTTCGCCGGCGACGGCGGCGCTGACGCAGCAACTGTGGGCCGCGCAAGCTGCCGCTGACGCCCAGTCGAAAGCCACCGCCGAAGCCAGCGCAATTCTTGACCAGCAAGGCCAACTCTACGCCGCCACGGGCGACGCAGCCGGCGCGGCCGCCGTCCTTCAACAGCAGCACGCTGCAGCACTTGCCGGCCTCTCGCCGGCACTCGCCGCTGCAACTCAGGCCACCTGGAATGCGCAGGCGGCCGCGACCGCCTCGAATAATATGCTATCCCTCCAGGCTCAACTGTACGCCGCAACGGGTAACGCAGCCGGCGCGGCAGCTGTTCTGGAACAGCAACACCTTGCTGCCCTGCAACTGCTGAGCCCAGCCATGCAGGATCTGACCAAGCAGCTGTGGGCCGCGCAAGCAGCCGCTGATGTCACCTCCAAGCAGAATGCGCTGACGTCCGCCTATCAAAGCCAAGAGAGTGCGATGCAAGGCGTAATCAATGGCCTGAAGTCGTTCCAGCAAAATATCACTGACCTGAAAACCTCGCTTACGCAGGGCGATCTGTCGACGCTGTCGCCGGCGGCCAAGCTGGCGGCGGCAAAGGCGACCTACGATTCGACGCTCGCTGCAGCGAATGGTGGCGACACGACGGCGCAGGGCCAGCTCAGCCAGGTGGCGACGGCTTACCTGACGGCCGACAAGGCCTATAACGCGACGAATGCGCAATACGCCGCTGATGCAGCGAAAGTGCAGGGCGACCTGACGCGCCTCTATAACGCCACCGGCCAGCAGATCGATGTCGAGCAGCAGCAGCTCGACAAGATGACGGCACAGGTAACGGGTCTGATCACCATTAATACCACCCTGGACGATGGTTTCGCCAAACTGCAGCAGGCCATTCTCGACTTAAGCACGGCGGTGCAAACGGCCGCTGCAACGAAGGCCGGCACGGCGCCGACCGGGTTACCGTCGAAGGGCGCCGAGGACAGCGTCATTACGTCGCTGTATCAGCAATATCTCAACCGCGCACCAGATGCTGACGGCCTGGCCTTTTATGAGAATGCCATCAACGGCGGCGCCAGTACGGCTAGCTTGGCGCAGTACTTCATGAACTCTCCTGAATATTTGGCGATGCATTCGCACGCAAACGGCGGTACGGCCAGCGGACCATCGCTGGTCGGTGAGAATGGTCCCGAGCTCATCGACTTCGCGCAGCCAGCTCAGGTTTATCCTGCCGCGCAGACGGCCGGCATGTTCACGCCGAAGTCGTCAGCGACCGATCCCGCTGTCGTCAAGCTTCTGAGCCAACTGCTCGAAAGCTCGAAGGCCGACAAGATCCAAATCGCGGCCTTGGCGGCCCAAATGGCGGAGCAGGGCGATGCCATGTTGACTGCGCAGGCAAAGATCGATCGCGCAATGCGGGTGCGCCAATGATCGTCCTTGAATTGACGGCCGCTATCGACGCGGCGGGCACTCTGCGCACCTTTTATGTGAGCGAGGGCGCTTTCACCACTGGTCCGGCCGACACGCCGGCGCACATTTCATTCGTGCCAGCCTTGCTCGATCCTGGTAGCTTGGGTGTGAGTGCTTACGCGAACCTGTCGACGACGACGCCATTGGCCGGCGGCGGTAGTTCCGGCGGTGGCACGACCGGCGGCGAGGGCCAGCTGCAGGTCGGCGAGATATCGCTGGCGAACACCGATGGTCAATTCGATAGCTGGTTGAATTACGGTTTCGATGGTCGCCCAGTGGTGATTCGCAATGGCCAGCCCGGCGCCGCATACCCGGCCGGCTTCAAGTTGCTGTTCTCGGGAACAATCGAGAACATCGACGCGAACTGGAAGACGTTGATCCTGAAGCTGCGCGACAAGCAGTTCATGTTTACGCAGCCGGTGCTGACCAATACCTATCTCGGTAACAACGCGCTGCCGCGCGGAGTCGAGGGTGTACCGGCCGACTTGATGGGACAGGTCAAGCCGAAGATTTTCGGCAGCGTGTTCTCGATCTCGCCGAAGTTGGTCAACACGTCGTTCTTCACTTATCAGGTGAGCGATGGGCCGGTCTCGGCGATCAATGCTGTCTATGACCGCGGCTCACTGCTTACGTTCGGCGCAGACTATGCGACCGTCGATTCCTTGCAGTTCAGCGGCCCCACGGCAGGTACTTATAATACCTGCCTGGCGCTAGGCTATTTTCAAACCGGATCGCAACCTGCTGGGACGGTCACGGCCGACGTAGTGCAGGGCGCCACCATCGCCAAGCGCACTGTCGCGCAGATCCTCGCGCTTCTCGGAGTCGCTGCCGGCCTTACTTCGGTCGAGATATCTTCTACCGACGTCGCCGCGATGGACGCAATCAACAGCGCCACCGTCGGCGTGTTCATCGACGGCACTACGACGTTCCAGTCGGTCATGGATCAGGTCTCGGCCAGCATCGGCGCATGGTACGGCTTCGACCCGGCCGGCGTGCTCCGCATGGGCGTGCTGACGAATCCTTCAGGCGTGCCAAAGCTGAGCTTGTTTGATTACGACTTCAGCGAGAACATCGAGCGCCGCGCCGCGCGCGACAGCAATATTCCAGCCTGGAAGGTCACGACCAACTACGCAAAAATCTGGACGGTACAGACCGATCTCGCCGGTTCAGTGCCGGCGGCAACGGTAAGCCGTCTGGCGCTCCCGAACGCGACCGCCATTCAGTTGGACGCGACGATCAAGCAGCAATTCAAACTGGCCACCGAGATCGTTGTCGACGGCCTGCTCGTCGACCAGGCTGCGGCCACCACTGAGGCATCGCGACAGCTGGCTCTGCAAAAGGTCCGCCGCGACATCTTTGACGTGCCGATCTCAGTCGACCAGATGCCGGCAACGCCGCTGGTTTTCCTCGACGTCATCCAGTTGACGGTCAACCGTTTTGGACTCAATGGCGGGAAATTGTTCCGTCTGATCGGCATCACATATCAGCTGGCCACCCGCCAAATCATTCTGACTGTCTGGGGATAAGATGGCAAATTGCATGATCGGTTTTCCTAACCGAATTGACACGGCCGCCATCACTGGCGGCTCGTTCGTCGCAACGCTTCCGCTGGCTAACCTTCAAACTCGCTCGCTAGGGGAGGTTGCGCGCAGCACCAATCTGAACTTGAGCAGCACGCGTTTCGATATCGCATTCCCGAAACAGGTATCCGCACGGGTCTTCGCGCTACCAAATCACAACATCACGATCTACGGGAAATATCGCCTTCGCTGCAGCAACGACCCTGGCTATGCAACGACGCTGTTCGATACCGGCTGGGTGCGCGTGTGGCCTGCCATCTACCCGTACGGCACCTTGCCATGGGAGGACTCCCGCTGGTGGTCTGGTCGCAACAGCCTCGACCAGTTGGCGGGCCAATACGCGACGCTCACGGTCATCCTGCCGCAGACGGTAGTCGCTCAATATTGGCGCCTTGAAATCGACGACGGCGGGAATCCGGCAGGTTTCATCCAAGCCGGCCGCGTCTTCATCGGTCCAGCGTGGCAGCCGGCCACGAATCCATCGTTCGGCCTGTCGATTGGATGGGAAACCAAGACCGACGTGCAGGCCGCGCTCGGCGGCGCCGAATACTTTGGTCGCCGCGTGCCGTACCGCGTGACGAAATTCACGATCGACTACATGAGCGAAGACGAGGGCTTCGCATCTGCCTTTGATATGGATCGCCAGGCAGGCATCGATCAGGAAGTGTTTTGGGTCCACGACCCCGATGATACCGTCCACGCGCAGCGCCGCCAATACCTTGGCCGCTTCCAAGTGCTCAATCCGCTGCAACTCCCCGTATTCAATACCACCACCAAAGCCTACGAGATCAAGGAACTTCAATGACCACTACCGTCATCGCAAATGGCGACACGTACACGGACGACGATGACCCGAGCACGGGCATGGGCAACGGCGGCTTCCAGACGCGATTATTACCTATGCTGAGCGACGTGATGCATGACGTCAATATCGGCCTAATTGCATCGCAAGGGGCCGCCGCTTCGTCGACGGCCGCCGCCGCCGCCGCCGCCACGGCGCTGTCGGCGCCGGGCACGAGCGCCTCCAGTACAACGAGCGCGCCGATCGCAACTGGATCTGTCACGCTCAATGTGCAGACTGGTAAGTCTTTCGCCGTTGGCGCCAGCGTCAAAGCGGCTATCACGGCGTCGGCATCGAACTGGATGTTTGGCGACATCACGGCCTACAATTCCACCACTGGCGACCTGACGATCAGCGTCACGATGACCCAAGGTTCGGGCACCAGCGCGGCCTGGACGGTGAGCGTGTCCGGCCCCGCCTACGTGCCGGGCAGCCTCGGTGGTTCGTATACCTCTGGTATGTCCGCCAACTTGGTGCTGACGAACGCCAGCCCCCACCTGCTGTCGCTGGATCCCGGCCTGTCGGGCCTCGCCGTTGTCGAGCCTGACGCCACGACGCTGCTGGTCGGCCCCTATCAGCAGCAGATCAAAAATAACGGGTCCTCCGGTTACGACATCCAGATTCAAAACAAGACCGGGGCAAACCTCGGTTTCTTGCAGCCTTTCACGACCGCTCTGGTGGGGCTGCTGGACAACTCAACCTTGGCCGGCTCATGGGCCGTCAGCGGCCTCCAACCGGTGGGCACGCTCGCACTTGGCTCGGTCACCCTGGCCTCAGCATGCGGCGGCAGTGGCGGTACCTGGATCCGTGCGATCACGCTGGATTCGACTCACACCCTGCTGCTGATCTACGGCACATCGCTGCACGCTGTCGTCTATGACGCCGGCGCCAATACGTTCGGTGCGCCAGTTCTGCTGCGCGCCACCCTGTCGACGACCGGTGTGGACGCCACCGTCGCCGGGGTGCTTGTCAGTTCCGGCAAGGTTCTGGTTCAGTCGATTCAGGACGGCACTACGGCACTGCAAAGCGTCGTGCTGACGATCACCAGCGGCACGACGATCACGCCGGGGGGCGTGGTGTCGACGACGCTGGGCGCGACCTGCGCCCGAATCGTGGAGCAGATCGTGGTGGGAAGCACCTACGTCCTGGGCTATATGAACGGCACCACGTCGATCCGCACGATCGCGGCTACGGTGTCTGGGACGACACCGACCCTCGGCGCAGAGCAGGCGAATACGACTGTCGGGCCGCCGGCGCTGATCGTCTGGTCGGCAACGACATTCGCGGTCGTGACGATTAGTGCCACAGCCCTCACCGCGAAAGGCTTCTCAGTGTCCGGATCCGCGCAAAGCCCGGGATCCAGCGCCTCGACTGCGTGCACGACGACCGACAGCTTCTCGATGGCGCAACTTTGGGCGACAGTTTGGGGCATCGTATGCATCAACACAACGGCCGTCGGCGTATCGCTGACCATGACAGGGACATTGCCGGCATTCAGCGCGCAGGTCGCGCTGTCAACTGCCGTGACAACCATCAGCGCTGGAGGGGTTGTCTCTGCCGGCAATTACAACGTGGCGTTCTCAGCCAGCCCGATCTATACCGCCACTTCCGGAACCGACAGCAACGGTAGGTTTATCACCGAATTCAGTGCCTTTTCGGACACAGGTTCTGGTCCGTCCATCTACAGCACTGGCAACATTATCAAGGGTTTTACAGCAGCGCCTACAGCGGTTCCTATTGCGTGCAGCAATGCTTTCCGGCGTATGTATTGGCAGGTGACATCTGCGACAGGGACGTTGCTGCTGTACATCAGTGCGCTCACCTGGGTAATCCTTGGACAATGCCGAACGAACGCCGTCGCTAATTATGCGCAGCCGCTGTCGTCGGCCGACCCGCTCTATCCCAAGGTGCAGACGGCGCGCAACAATCTTGGCTCGTACGCCACGACGCCTCGGACTTCTTTTGCCGGGATGACCGATGGCAGCAAGCTCAGCGTCCACTACGGGGCCGAGCCTGCCAGTTATGTCGAGTTGCTCAACAAGCCAATCGCGCTGGTCGGCGACATGCGCCACTGCTGCAAAGGCACCGATGACACCAACGCATGGCTCGCGTTCAACCAGGCGCCGGAGATGTCCGTCGCCATCCAACGAGTGGGGATCGTATGATCGTCTCAACCTCTGTCGGCCTGTTCGGACCGTTTGCCGCGGTCAATATGCTCGATGACCGTCTCGTATGCGACGGCGCCGACCTGCCGTTCACCGTGATCGGCGCGTACGAGATCGTCGATCCACCTCTGCCGGACGGGTTCTATGCGCCTGACTACAGCTGGGCCGATGGCGAACTGATTCACAGCGCGCCGGCGCTGACAGGCCCCGCCTAATTCACCAGCATCCCACCACAAACCCGCTTCGGCGGGTTTTTTTATGAAAGAGGCGCATGAAAAATAAAATGGAGGCTGGCGCATGACTCCGCAGCCAGATACTGCCGCCAGCGTGGCGGCAAATGCATCTCCGGGCCTCGTGTACACCGTGGTAGCGGGAATACTGGACATTCCGATCGAGAAGTGGGTCACGATCCTGACGCTGCTGCTGGTGGCATTGCAGATCATCTTCATGGTCATCGACCGCTTCAAAAAACATCGCCGTCGAGGTCAGGAATGAGCCCGGCCGCCTTCATCGCCATGATCGGGTCGGCGGCGCGCGCATCGGCGGCGCTGACCAAGATCCCGGCCAGCTTCACGATTGCCCAGGCGGCTCTGGAATCAGGTTGGGGCACGGCGCGCACGGCGCTGATGGCGCACAACCTGTTCAACATTAAGGCCGATCCAGCATGGCACGGGCCGACCTACCAGATGGCCAGCACCGAGCACATCGGCGGCAAGGATGTGCTCCAGGTGGCCAACTGGCGCATGTATCCCGACTTCCAGGCGTGCATCGATGACCACGCCAAGTTCTTCTCGGTTAATCCCCGCTACGCCGCCTGCTGGAAAGAATCGACCGGCGAGGGCTGGACGCATGCGGTGGCCGCCGCCGGCTACGCCACCGATCCCGACTACGCGGTGAAAGTCATCGCCACCATGCATTCCCATGACCTCCATCAGTTTGACCAACCATAGGTGATTACCATGAGCCGTCCAAGTGCAGTGCAAATCTTCTCCATGCTCGCCATCATCGCCGGCGCCGCCGTTTCATACTTCCCACCGCCGTCGAACGCGGCCGCCATCTGGGCGCTGGTGAGCGGCTTCCTCGGTTACGGCGTGCGCGACCTGTTCCCGCCATCCGGCCCGCCGGGCGCCGTCGCGCCGGTTACGGCCGGCAAGCAGGCTGGATTCGCCCATGCCGGCATGCTGCTGATTCTCGCGTCGGTAGCCGCCGCTGTGATGCTGGTCGGCTGCGCCACCGGCGCCGCGCCGCGCCCGACGCCGCAGCAACTGGCCGCCCAAGTTTGCCCGGCAGCGCAGATCACCATAGCATCGCTGGCAGCGCTCGAAGACCTGCCGCTAGCCGTGGGCGCCGATCTGAGCCGGGCCGTGCCGATTGTCGGCGCCGTGTGCGTACCGGGCGCAGCGGTCGACCTGGGCAGTCTGCAGGCACTGGCTAGCACGGCGTTGCCGGCGCTGCTGCGGATCGTGGAAGGCTCCGGCCTGGCGCCGGCCGACCACGACCGCATCGTGCTGGGCTTGACCGTCGGCCAGATCGTGCTCAACGGCGCGTTGATGGCCGCCGGGCCGGCGCCATGAGGCGGTTGGTACTCCTGGCGCTGGCCGTCTTGACCGGCTGCGCCAGCATGCAGCAGGCCGTCAACGGCTACGCCGCGGCCGCCGCAGTCTCCATGCGCGCGGCCGAAGACGAGAATATTCGCGTCTGGACGGCCGACGCCTGCGGCACGCCGTACGCGGCCGCGCTGCGTCCTTCACGCCGATCAGGATCTGCACCGGCGTCGGCGCCTGATCGTCCGGCTTGACGTCCTTCGTTGCTTTGATCAGGTCGAGGCCGATCTCGGCAGCGCCGTTGGCCAGCCTGGTCAGCGCGCCGATGTCGCTCAGGGCTGCCGCGCTGCGCAATCCGCAAATCATCCCAGCGCTGCGCGACCTGTGCGGCGCCTTACTTGGGGAGTCGTCAAAATGAGCTGGATCGGAAACTTATCGGTGGACCTGATCGAAGACGATGAGTCCGGGAAGTGGCAACTGACGGCGCCGCTGGGCTTCATGTCCGAGGTACTGGGCCGCGTGGTGACGGTACCGGCCGGCTTCACCACGGATTTTTGCAGCGTGCCGCGCGTGCCGATTGCCTTCGAGCTGCTGGGCAACCGGGCCCGCAAGTCAGGCACGATCCACGACTGGCTGTACACCTCGCACGAGGTTGACCGCGAGACGGCTGACAAGGTGCTGCGCGAGATGCTGCGGCAGAACGGCGTGGATATCTGCGAGGCCGAAGCATTTTTCGTCGCCGTGCGCTTCGGCGGCGGTTCGCACTGGGGTCCGGATCCGGTGGCAGTGCCTATGCCGGTAGCGGCATAACCAGTTGCGGCCCGTCGGTGCCGGCGCGATTCACCTCCGTCGACACCTTGAACCAGTCGAACTCATCGACGCCCAGCGCCGCACTGCGGGCCAGTTCCTCGGCCTGCGCTGGCGATAAGTTGTGGTCGAGCCATAGATGCGCATCGGCGGCGCTGAGCACCACCGATACGCGATGCCGTGGTCCTATGGATCGGGGAGGGCGCGATGACCATGACCGGGTTAGAGACCAATGTAACGGAGCGGAAGTCATACGCTCAATCATGGTATATCGAGGTTTGCCTAGACCCCTCATAGCACTTAGAAACTTTGCCTTGAATTGCATGGCAGTGGCGCCCGCAAGAGTGCGATCCGTTTAATATACAGCGCTAAGTCATTGTTTTAGTATGTCATATACAGTAGTTTTGTGTGTGAATGATATAATCGAAAATTCGCCTACAAGCGCCTGTTTTCACTCTAAATACATCGAAATCGTAAATGCTAAGTACAGCAAACATCACCATGCAATTCGGCGCCAAGCCGCTGTTTGAAAACATCTCCGTCAAATTCGGCGATGGCAACCGCTATGGCCTGATCGGCGCCAACGGCTGCGGCAAGTCGACCTTCATGAAAATCCTCGGCGGCGACCTCGATTCGTCCGGCGGCACCGTGATGCTCGACACCAATGAACGGCTCGGCAAGCTGCGCCAGGACCAGTTCGCGTTTGAAGACATGCGCGTGCTCGACGTGGTCATGATGGGCCACACCGAAATGTGGGCCGCCATGCAGCAGCGCGACGCCATCTACGCCAACCCCGAGGCGACCGACGACGACTACATGGCCGCCGCCGAACTCGAAGGCAAGGTCTCCGAATACGACGGCTACACGGCCGAATCGCGCGCCGGCGAACTGCTGCTGGGCGCCGGCGTGGCCATCGAGCTGCACCAGGGACCGATGAGCAACGTGTCGCCGGGCTGGAAGCTGCGCGTGCTGCTGGCGCAGGCGCTGTTCTCGAATCCCGACATCCTGCTGCTCGACGAGCCGACCAACAACCTCGACATCAACACCATCCGCTGGCTGGAAGATGTGCTCAACGAGCGCAACTCCACCATGATTATCATTTCGCACGATCGCCACTTCCTCAACCAGGTCTGCACCCACGTCGCCGACATGGATTACGGCACGCTGAAGATCTACCCGGGCAACTACGACGAGTATATGTTCGCGTCGACCCAGGCCCGCAACCAGCAGCTGTCGAACAACGCCAAGGCCAAGGAGAAGGTCGCCGAACTGCAGGACTTCGTGCGCCGCTTCGCCGCCAACAAATCGAAGGCGCGCCAGGCCACGTCGCGCGCCAAGCAGATCGAGAAGATCAAGGTCGACGACATCAAGCCGTCGTCGCGCGCCTATCCCTTCGTCCGTTTCGACGGCGAGAAGAAGCTGCACCGCCTGGCCGTGGAAGTCGAGAACATCTCGAAAACCTACGACCGCCCGTTGTTCAAGAACTTCAGCATCATGGTCGAAGCGGGCGAGCGCATCGCCATCATCGGCGCCAACGGCGTCGGCAAGACCACCATGCTGCGCTGTATCGCCGGCGACGACATCGCCAAGCTGCACCCGGACCAGGGCCGCATCAAGTGGGCGGAAAACGCCAACGTCGGCTACATGCCGCAGGATCCGACCGAGGAATTCGCGGCCGATACTCCGCTGGCCGAGTGGATGGGCAAATGGACCAAGGAGGGCGACGACGACCAGGCCGTGCGCTCCATCCTGGGCCGTCTGCTGTTCGGCGGCGACGAGGTGAAGAAGTCGGTCAAGGTGCTGTCCGGCGGCGAGAAAGGCCGCATGATGTACGGTAAGCTGATGCTGGGCCGGCACAACGTGCTGCTGATGGACGAGCCGACCAACCACATGGACATGGAGTCCATCGAGTCGCTCAACGTGGCGCTGGAAAAATACGCGGGCACCCTGGTGTTCGTGTCGCACGACCGCGAGTTCGTGTCGTCGCTGGCCAACCGCATCATCGAAATCAAGGAAAACGAGATCATCGATTTCCGCGGCAATTATGAAGACTACCTGACCAGCCAGGGCATCGATTAAATCCCGATGGTTCTAGCGTCCTTGCCCTGCGCCCCGGCGGCGCCGGGCAAGGATGGCCGCAATATGAGATAGTGTCGCTTCCGTAGTTTCGCCACCGAACATCATGCAAATCTTACAGATCAAACCCGTCGAGTACGAACATCCACAAGACGGCGCCAGTTGCACCGCACTGGCCTGGGCGCGCACCCCCGCGACGCCGTCGCCGGCTGAAAAAACCGCCCTCAAAGAAAAAATCAAACGCCTGCTCAAGGAGCGCGAAGCGGTGCTCGTCGCGCACTACTACGTCGACGCCGACCTGCAGGACCTGGCCGAGGAAACCGGCGGCTGCGTCTCCGATTCGCTGGAAATGGCGCGCTTCGGCCGCGACCATCCGGCCCAGACCCTGGTGGTCGCCGGCGTGCGCTTCATGGGCGAAACGGCCAAGATCCTTAGTCCCGAAAAACGCATCCTGATGCCCGACCTGGACGCTACCTGTTCGCTCGACCTGGGCTGTCCGGCCGACGAATTCGCGGCCTTCTGCGACGCCCACCCGGACCGCACGGTGGTCGTCTACGCCAACACCAGCGCCGCCGTCAAGGCGCGCGCCGACTGGATGGTGACGTCGTCGATCGGCCTCGATATCGTGGCCCACCTGCACGCGCAGGGCAAAAAAATCCTGTGGGCGCCGGACAAGCACCTGGGCTCCTACATCCAAAAGAAAACCGGCGCCGACATGCTGCTGTGGCAGGGCTCCTGCCTGGTCCACGACGAATTCAAGGCCACGGAACTCGAGCTGCTGAAGGCCGAATATCCCAACGCGAAAGTGCTGGTCCATCCAGAGTCGCCGGCCAATGTGGTGGCGCTGGCCGACGTCGTCGGCTCGACCACGCAGATCATCAACGCGGCCGTCGAATCGGACGCCGACACCTTCATCGTCGCCACCGACAACGGCATCCTGCACAAGATGCGCGCGGCCGCGCCGACCAAGCGCTTCATCGAAGCGCCGACGGCCGGCAACAGCGCCACCTGCAAGAGCTGCGCGCACTGCCCGTGGATGGCGATGAACGGCTTGCAGAACCTGGCCGACGTGCTGGAAAACATGGGCAACGAAATCCACGTCGACGCCGACACCGGCAAGGCGGCGGTGCGCTCGATCAACCGCATGCTCGATTTCGCGGCCGCGAAAAAAGTCCATGTGCAGCCGGGTCCCGACCTGGCGCAGGAAGCAAAACTGTTCACCGGTATCGGTCCGGCATGATGAGTACTCTGCTCAATACCTTCGCGCCGTTCGACGCGCCCTTGAAGGCCGCCTTCGAGGCCAACCTGCTGGTGGCGCTGCTGGAAGACGTGGGCAGCGGCGACGTCACGGGCAAGCTGGTGCCGGAAGGCCGCGCCATCGCCCGCGTGATCGTGCGCGAAGACGCGGTGCTGTGCGGCGCGCCGTGGTTCGAGGGCGTCATGCTGTGCGTCCACGCCGGCATCGCCATCGACTGGCATTACGCCGAGGGCGACGCGATGACGGCCGACAGCGTCGTCTGCACCATACAGGGCCCGGCGCGCGCGCTGCTGACGGCCGAACGCGGCGCGCTCAACTTCCTGCAACTGCTGTCGGGCGTGGCCAGCGCAACGCGGCGCTACGTCGACCTGGTGGCCGGCACTTCGGCCGCGATACTCGACACGCGCAAGACCCTGCCCGGTTTGCGCCTGGCGCAGAAGTATGCGGTGCGCGTCGGCGGTGGCCAGAACCAGCGCCTGGCGCTGTACGACGGTATCCTGATTAAGGAAAACCATATCGCGGCGGCCGGCGGCATCACGGCGGCCCTGGCCGCGGCGGCGAAACTGGACGCCGGCGTGTCGATCCAGGTCGAAGTCGAAAGCCTGGCCGAGCTGGAAGAGGCGCTGGCGGCGGGCGCGGTGTCGGTGCTGCTCGATAACTTCGATCTCGCCATGCTGCGCGCGGCCGTCGCGCTGAACGCCGGCCGCGCGCTACTCGAAGCGTCCGGCGGCATCAACTTCGCCACCGTGCGCGCCATCGCCGAAACGGGCGTCGACCGCATCTCGGTCGGCAGCCTGACCAAGGATGTGCGGGCGACCGATTATTCGCTGCGCATCGTCGGCTGATTGCGATTCCGTCCTCACCCGACGACCCTGAAAACAATAAAAGGAGACATTTATGCACGCTCGATCACTAGGACACGATGGCTTGACAGTGCCGGAAATTGGCCTCGGCTGCTGGCAGCTGGGCGGCGGTTGGGGCAAGGACTGGAACAACGACGTGGCGCAGGCCATCCTCGAGCAAGCCTATCAATCCGGCCTGCGCTTCATCGACACGGCCGACGTCTACGGTGACGGCGCCAGTGAGCGCTCGATCGGCCAGTTCCTCGCTAACCACGACGACCTGACCGTGGCCACCAAAGTGGGTCGCGGCGCCATCTATCCCGACGGCTACACGCGCGAGAGCGTGCGCGCCGCCACCGAACGCTCGATGGAGCGGCTCGGCGTGCGCCAGCTCGACCTGACCCAGCTGCACTGCGTGCCGCCGGCCGTGCTGCGCGAAGGGAAGATCTTCGACTGGCTGCGCGAAATGCGCGACGACGGCATGATCGCCCGCTTCGGCGCCAGCGTCGAGACGGTGGAGGAGGGCTTGCTGTGCCTGGAACAAGAAGGTCTCACTTCGCTGCAAGTGATCTTCAATATCTTCCGCCAGAAGCCGCTTGAAGAATTGCTGCCGCGCGCGCGGGCCCAGGGCGTGGGCATCATCGTGCGGCTGCCGCTGGCGAGCGGCCTGTTGAGCGGCAAGATGACGCGCGACACCGTGTTCGGCGCCGACGACCACCGCAACTTCAACCGCGACGGCCAGCAATTCAACGTCGGCGAAACCTTCGCCGGCATCGAATTCGCGACCGGCGTGGCGCTGGCCGAACAGGTGGCCGGCTTCGTGCCGCCGTCGATGACGATGGCGCAGATGGCGCTGCGCTGGCTGCTCGACCAGGACGCGGTGTCCGTCGTCATTCCCGGCGCCAGCTCGCCGGCGCAGGTCAGCGCCAATGCCGCCGCCGCCGCGTTGCCGCCGCTGCCGGCGGAAGTGCATCAGGGTCTGGCCAAGCTGTATCGCGAGCACATCCACGCGGCGGTACGCGGACCTTACTAGTCGCGGCACGGTGCGTCCGCGCCGCGTTTCCACAGCGCGGCCGGGCGCTCGGGCGCGGCGGCTTCAGGGTTTGAGGTTCTCGTCCGGCTGGCGCCACACCTGGGTCTGGCCCAGCACGCGCGTGCCGAGGAAGCCGCCCTTGGACAATTCACCGCCCACGCCAAGGCTCAGGATGCAATCGTAGCTTTCCACGTCCGGCCGCACGGGGATGTGGCGGTTCCACGGGTCGCGCGGCGGTTCGGAGCGACGCAGCTCGTCGCGCACGACGGCTTGCCGGGACGCGGCCGGCAGCGACTTGGGCGATTCCGAGCGCGCCACATCGCTCAGCGCCTGCGTCGACAAGCCGCTGGCGCCGCACAGCGCCGCGTCGCAGGCCGATGCCGATGCGCGCGGCGGCGGTGCCGCGAGATCGAACTGTGCCGCCGCCGGCAACGCCGTCAGCGTCGTCGTCATCGTCAAGGCGGCGAAGGCCAGCTGGCCCAGCCATCTACCGGCATCCGGGTTCGATTTCCATTTCATAACAACCATCCTATCTACAGCCGCCGTTGCGACGGTGGCGCAATTATAGATCGGATGGACTGGACGCGCTCCCCGCCGGCCCGCTCGCGGTGGCCGTGATGTGTTTGTGAAAAGATTGTTTTCGCGGCCAGCCGGCATGTAAAATCGACTCTCCGACACGACAGACGAGCGAGCACCATCATGCAAAAAGCGAGCACCGGCGAGTCCACCCAGGAAGCGGGCGCGGACACGCCGTCCCTCCTGATCGATGCCAAGATCGCGGCGCTGGCCGACTGGCGCGGCGCGACGCTGGCCAGGGTTCGCGCGCTGGTGCACCAGGCCGAGCCCGATGTCGTCGAGACCTGGAAATGGCGCGACGTGCCGGTGTGGGAGCACGGCGGCATACTGTGCACCGGCGAGACCTACAAAAGCGTCGTCAAGCTGACGTTCGCCAAGGGCGCGGCGCTGGCCGATCCGGCCGGCCTGTTCAACTCCAGCCTGGAAGGCAACACCCGGCGCGCCATCGACATCCATGAAAACGAGGCCATCGACGAGCCGGCCCTGGTGGCGCTGATCCGCGCCGCCGTGGCCTTGAACGCGTCGAAGGCAGCGCCGGCCAAGCGGCCGCGCAAGCCGGCTTAGCGCGCTTTAGCACACCAAAATAGAAGATTTTCTATATGCAATGAAAGAAGCAGGAATTGAGGTTGTAATTAATACTACTTGACTCAATCAATAATTTAATTTCACACCAACGGCGATTGATGGTCGCTAAGTTAGGGTTACCTTGTTTATTTTTAACTGTTTAATACTAAAATAAACGCGATGATCGCAATCAGGGATCTTTTTTAAAACTATTTATTTCAAAACACCGTAAGACCCGTGGCTTATCATGTAACTCCGCAATCGCTGCTGATTCTGGTCACCGCAACCATTTCGCCGCGACCGCCGTTCCTTCAGGACGCCGCGCTTAAGGAGGCCGGCTTGGACAAGTCGACGCCGGAGACCTTGACGACGGCCCGCCACGCGGCTTCTTGGCTGGCGCGATCGTGGAGGTGTGGGTGTCGCTGCGCCTCAATTGGGCCTGAGAACTTCCCTTGAGCCGAGGCGAAGAATTGCCCTGATACGTCGGTTCCGAACTCCGACGCTTGGAGGTAGCGACGGGCCGCAGTCTCCGGCGTCTGATTCATGCCGGGAATGAGGTTCGCGATTGGGATAAACAGATACTTCACGGCCAGGCCAGCTTGTCGCGAAACCTTGGTAGCGGTCGCGGCACCGGGCGACACGGCGTATACGGCCATGTCGGAGGGCAGCCGGCGGGCCAGCGCCGCGACCCACCAAGCGACATTAAGCTTCGCGTCGGCATACGCATTGTTGGGCACGTACTTCACGTTCGGCCCGTTGCGGACCAGGGCTTCCACAGCAGCGGTTTGATCACCACCGTGGTACTTGGCCGCGAAGGCTGGCATGTCGGTGTAGCTGAACATGGGTACGCCCCCTCGGGCTGGCTCCGCACCGGCTATAACAATCCGCGCGTTGGGGCTCAGCAGGTTGGCGCGAAGTAAGCCGACAGTCAGTTGATGATGGCCGATCAGCGGGGCCTGAGAAGCCTCGACGCCCGCCGCAGTGATCACGCGCGCCTTGCCAGGGACCATCCCGGCGTTGAGGAGTAGGAAGTCGATCGGCCGGCCTTGCTTGACGAGCTCGGCGAGGGCGGCCTGAACGCTGGCCGGCGTTTCCAGCTCCAGCTCCAGCGGCGTGAAGACCTGGGTCTCGGTTTCAGTCGCGAGCTGAGCGGCCGTTTCCTGGGCCCGAGCCAAGCTGCGGCCGGTGACGATTACCTGGCGGCAGCCCTCTGCGGCGAGAATGCTGGCTGCCGCATAACCGAGCCCGGAGGTGGCGCCGGTGACGAGAGCGATCGAATGTTTCATGGGCGGATCCGCAGTGAAGAATAAGGTGAAGGAGTCCCTGCGAGGTAAGGGTGGCCTTGTTATTTTTTAACTGTTCAGTTATATTATATTGACGTAAAAGTAGAGTCAAGGATTTTAGAACTAAAATGTTTCAAAATACCACTAGGCCGCGGGGACGTCCGCGAAGCTTCGACGAGAAGGACGCGCTGGAAAAGGCAACCCAGGTGTTCCGGTCGAAGGGCTACGACGGTGTGACGATCGACGATCTCGTCGCGGGTATGGGTGTGAAACGGCCAACCCTGTATTCCGTCTTCGGGGATAAGCGGACGATATTCCTGCGCGCCCTCAGGGCGTATGCTGAAGCGAAGGGCGCTCGCGCTGCGCAGGCGCTTTTCTCGCCGCCGAGTCTTCGCGACTCGCTCGCCGGCTTTCTGAAGCACGCCGTAGAAAGTGCGACCCCGGAAGGATCAGCCCCCGGGTGTCTTCTGTTGTGCGTTGCGCCGCTCGTCGACGATGCCGAGGTCCGGCAGTTCCTGCACGATGCCGTGGCCGCCGGCGTGGCACTCGTGGAGCGCCGTTTCTGCGACGGGATTAGCACAGGAGAAATCCCGCCTGACTTTCCCGTAGCCGCGCGCGCGAGCCAGGTTCTCGACCTTTCCCGTGGTCTGACCATGCGTGCGCAGATGGGCGCGCCGCGCAAAACGCTCCTCAATGACGCTGCGGAAGCGGCGGACTTGGTCATTCTGCCGCGACGTGGAAATGCGAAGCCAGAAGATTGATGCTGGATGGCGTAGACGTCGATCCGTTCCCGCATCTGGAACGTTGGCTAGTGCGCCTCAGGCGCCCGGCGCCGGTATGGTCAGGTAGGCCAGGCGCTTGATTTCGCGCCGGCCGTGGGTGACGGTGTCGAGCACCAGCCCGCAGGTCAGGCTGAGGAAGGCCAGCAGCATCACGCTGGATGCCAGCACCGCCGTCGGCAGGCGCGGCACCAGGCCCGTCGCCAGATAGGTTTCGATGACGGGCAGCGCGATCAGCAGCGACAGCAGCGCCAGCGCCGCGCCGATCAGCGCGAAAAACTGCAGCGGCCGTTCGTTCTTGAACAGCTTGAGTATCATCATCATGATCTTGTAGCCGTCGCGGAAGGTCGACAGCTTGCTCTGCGAGCCTTCCGGCCGCGCGCCGTAGGGCGTGTCCACCTCGGCGATCGGCATGCGCAGTTCCAGCGCGTGGACGGTCAGCTCGGTTTCGATTTCAAAACCCTGCGACAGCGACGGGAAGGACTTGACGTAGCGCCGCGAAAACACCCGGTAGCCGGACAGGATGTCGCTGAAGCGGTCGCCGAACAGGCGCGCCACGAAGCCGGTGAACAGGGCGTTGCCGAAGCGGTGGCCGGCGCGGTAGGCCGCCGTCTGGGTGTCGATGCGGCAGCCGACCACCATGTCGAGGCGCTCGTTGAACAGACGCGCGATCATGGCCGGCGCGCTGGCGACGTCGTAGGTGACGTCGCCGTCGCACAGCACGTAGGCGTCGGCCTCGATGTCGGCGAACATGCGGCGCACCACATTGCCCTTGCCCTGCAGCGGCTCGCTGCGCACCACGGCGCCGGCCTCGGCCGCGACCCGGCGCGTCTGGTCGCGCGAATTGTTGTCGTAGACGTAGACGGTGGCGTTCGGCAGCGTGTTGCGGAAGTCGCGCACCACCTGCGCGATCGCGGCCTCCTCGTTATAGCAGGGCAGGATGACGGCGATGGTGGGCTGGGCCGGCGTGGTGGCGGGCGCCATGTCGGCGAGGTTGAAGGACGATTGCATGGCGACTCACTTGGGCTGAAGGTTAAGCAGGGGGGCGGTCTTGGCCGGCAAGCCCAGCTGACGCACCGCGTCGACGTTGGCGCGGGCCGCGCCGTGGAATTCATACACCTCGGTGACGCCGGCGCGGTTGCCGTGGGCCAGCGTGGCGACGCGGCGGAACGGCGAGTCCGGCAACGCCATGGCCGCTTGCAGCTGGCCGCTGTGCGGGTAGGGCGCCTCGTTGTTGAGCCGCACCAGCACCACGTACTGGGCGCCGACGCGCTCGACTTCGGCCAGCACGCCGCGCGGGTCCGGGAATTTGAGCGTGTACTGCGTGCCCATGAAATTGCTGGCGGCCAGCAGCTTCGAGGCGCGCACGGCGTAGTCGCTGAGGGCCGGATCGCGAACCGCCATCTGCGCGATGAAGGCGCCCTCGGCGCCGCTGCTGCCGTCGATGATCCACACCTGCGGCGCGGCCCCCTGCGCGCCGCGCGCGCTGTAGGGAATGGCGGCCATGCGCATGTCGACCTTGGCGCCGCGTCCAGCCAGGTGGGCCATGCCCGGCGCCAGCATGGCGGCGGCCAGCAGGACGGCGGCCGGCAGCGCCAGCGCCGGACGGGCGCCGGCGCCGAGCCATTCGTAGACCCGGCGCGCGCCGGCCACGGCCAGCACGGCCAGGGCCGGCAGGGCCGGCGCCAGGTAGCGGTCGTCGATGTCGACCGGCACCAGCGATTGCAGCGCCAGCGTCGCCACGATCAGGCCGAGGCAGGCGCTGGCCACCGACCAGCGCAGCGGCGTGGCGGCGCGCGCGCGGTATTCCAGCGCCACGGCCAGCAGCGCCAGCGGCAGGCTGGCATAGCCGAGGTTGCGCACCAGCGTGTGCAGGTTGGCGCCCAGCGCCAGCGTCGCGTAGTGCCAGCCGGCCGTGTAGTTGAAGCCGTCGGCGGCGATCTTGGAGGTGAGCCAGTACCACGGCACGATGACGGCGCCGGCCGCGGCCGCCGCGACGTAGAGGCGCGGCGAGGCCAGCGGGCGCCAGTCGCGGGTCAGTAGCATGTGCAGCGGCGGCACGAAGACGATCAGCCAGCCGTTGCCCTTGATGAGCACGGCCAGCGCGCTGAGCGCGGCGAAGCCGAAGGCGCGCGGCCACGACGGCCGCTGCGCATAGGCGACCCAGACCATGGCGGCGGCCACGATGCAGGCGCTGAGCGCCTGGTCCAGCATGAAGAACAGCTGGCCTTCCAGCGCCAGCGGCGTGAAGGCGTAGATCAGGCAGCCGGCGACGGCGGCGCGGACGCCGGCCAAATAGGCCAGCGTCAGGCCGACGGCGGCGGCCGGCAGCGCGGCCACCAGCAGGTTGATGGCGAAGGCCATTTCCGGCGTCGCCGGCAGGCCGAGGAACAGCACGCCCAATATGCCGTAGTAGGCGGGCGGCCAGTGGCCGATCGAAATTTTCGGATAGTGCAGATAATATTCGGTGGCGAAGGCCATCGGGTTGCTGCCCAGGTGGTGTCGCAGGTAGTTGCTGACGAAATAGCCGTTCAGGAAGTGGGCGGGTTCGTCGGCGCCGGAAAAGCCGGCGCGGTAAGCCTGGAACAGGCACAGGGCCAGCACGCCGGCCAGCACGGCGATGGCGTAGCCGGCCAGGGCCGACCTCGCCATGCGGCCGCGGGAAAGTGGATTCGACAAGCTGGCCATCCTCAAGGTTGCAGGTCCTGGCGGCGCGCATCCGGCGGGGCCGCCGCTTGCACGCGGCGCCGGCCCTGTTCATCCATCACGCGGCAGATCACCGGCAGCGGCACGCCGGCGTCCTCCAGGAACTGGGCCGCCGTGTAGCGGCCCTGCGAGGCGACCAGTTCAATGCCGATCTCGACCATCATGGCCATGGTGCGTTGCGGGCGCGAACGCCGTTCGATGAAGGCCATGACGCTCTCTCAGCCGGCGCTGGCCGGCAGCCGGCAACCGTTGCCCAGCCATTCCAGCAAGTGGTCGGCGATGCGCTCGGAAGCCAGCCCATCCCAGAACACGGGCACGCGGCCGGCCTTGCCGCCGTCGCGCAGCAAGTCTTCGTACAGCGCCATGATGCGCGCCGGATCGGTGCCGGCCAGCGCGTTGGTGCCTTCGCTGATGGTGATGGGGCGCTCGGTGTTGTCGCGCAGTGTGATGCAGGGCACGCCCAGCGCCGTCGTTTCTTCCTGCACGCCGCCGGAATCGGTCAGCACCACGCGGGCGTCGCGCATCAGGCCCAGCATCTCCAGGTAACCCATGGGCGGCAGCGCCAGGATGGACGGCAGGTCGATCAGGTGGCGCAGGCCGAGCCGTTCAATGGCGGCCAGTGTGCGCGGGTGGATGGGGAACAGCACCGGCGTGCGCGCGCTGATGGCGGCCACCGTGCGCAGCAGCGGCGCCAGCGTGTCGGCGTGGTCGACGTTCGACGGCCGGTGCAGCGTCAGCAGCGCGTAGCCGTGGGCGCCGTCGGCCAGGCCGGCGCGGCCGGCGTCGTGCGCGATCTGGCGCGCCGCCACCGCGCGCGGCAGGTTGCTGCGCAGCGTGTCGATCATGACGTTGCCGACGAAGGCGATGCGGCGCCCGTCTATGCCTTCCCTGAGCAGATTGGCCGCGCAGTCCGGCTCGGTGGTGAACAGCAGGTCGGCCAGCTGGTCGGTCAGCACCCGGTTGATTTCTTCCGGCATGTCGCGGTCGCCGCTGCGCAGGCCGGCCTCGACGTGGATCACCGGCACCAGCTTCTTGCGCGCCACCAGGGCGCAGGCCAGCGTGGAATTGACGTCGCCGACCACCAGCACGGCGTGGGGGTCGAGTTGTTCCATGGCCGCCTCGAAGCGCAGCATCACCTGCGCCGTCTGCGCCGCGTGGCTGGCCGAACCGACTTCCAGGTTCAAGTCCGGCCGCGGCAAGCCCAGCGACGTGAAATATTGTTCGTTCATGGCCGCGTCGTAATGCTGGCCGGTGTGCACCAGCTGCGGCGTGAACGCGGCGCGGCGCCCCAGCGCGGCCAGGATGGGCGCGATCTTCATGAAATTGGGGCGGGCGCCGACGACGCACAAGACGCGGTATGGCGGCGTGGAAATAGGTAATGGCATGCGTGGTCCGACTCAGGTTCAGGTTCGAGGTGCGTAGTTTGACATGTTAGGCAACTATCTAGTGCATTTCAATTTCCATGTATTATTTTGCCAACAAACGTAATTTTTTTACATTAATCGAAAACACCGCATTCTCCTATGAAAGTGAGCTTTTTTGAGGGGGTAAATGCCGGAAGGGGGGGATTGCAGAGTTCGTTAAGTTGGGTTATGGTTATCATTAATGCATTGCAACAACATCAAGGACAAGTTTTATGAGCACTGATTTCATCGTTGCGGTAGTCGGCTTGGGCTACGTGGGCTTCCCTTTGGCGGTCGAATTCGGCAAAGTGGGCAAGACCTTGGGGTTCGATTTATCGGAAAGCAAGATCGCGCACTATCGCAACGGCGTCGATCCCACCGGCGAGTTATCCAGTGAGCAATTGCGAGCGGCGACGATGCTGGAAGTGAGCACCGATCCGGCCGTGCTGGCCGAGGCCGATTTCATCGTGGTGGCCGTGCCGACACCGGTCGACCTGGCCCACAATCCCGATTTCGGCGCGCTGATCGGCGCCAGCACCAGCGTCGGCAAGCATATGAAACGCGGCGCCATCGTGGTCTACGAATCGACCGTGTATCCGGGCGCGACCGAGGAAATCTGCATCCCCGTGCTGGAACGCCATTCCGGCCTGAAATGGAAAGAGGATTTCCACGTCGGCTTCTCGCCCGAGCGCATCAACCCGGGCGACAAGGAACACACGCTGACCAATATCGTCAAGGTGGTGTCCGGCGACGACGGCCCGACCGTGGACGCCATCGCCGGCCTGTATGAATCGATCGTCAAGGCCGGCGTGGTGCGCGCCTCCAGCATCAAGGTGGCCGAGGCGGCCAAGGTCATCGAAAACACCCAGCGCGACCTCAACATCGCGCTGATGAACGAGCTCGCCATCATCTTCGACAAGATCGGCATCGACACGCTGGAAGTGTTGCAGGCGGCCGGCACCAAGTGGAATTTCCTGCCCTTCCGTCCGGGCCTGGTCGGCGGCCACTGCATCGGCGTCGATCCCTACTACCTGACGCACAAGGCCGACATGCTCGGTTACCACCCGCAGGTGATCCTGGCCGGGCGCCGCATCAACGACAGCATGGCCAAATTCGTCGCCGAGAAAACCGTCAAGGAATTGATCGCGCGCGACTGCCATGTCAAGGGTGCCAAGGTCAACGTGCTGGGCCTGACCTTCAAGGAAAACTGCCCCGACCTGCGCAACTCCAAGGTGGCCGACCTGATCGCCGAACTGCAGAGCTATGGCGTCGACGTCCACGTCCACGACCCGGTGGCCGACGCCGCCGAGGCGCAACATGAATACGGCGTCAAGCTGGAAAGCTGGGACCAGCTGCCGCAGGCCGACGGCCTGGTGCTGGCCGTCTCGCACCGCGAACTGCTGGCCCTGGGACTGGACGACGTCATGCACAAGCTCAAGCCGGGCGGCTGTTTCATCGACATCAAGTCGCAATTCAATGCCGCTTCGCTGCGCGAAGCCGGTTTCCGCGTGTGGCGGCTGTAGCAACCGGGGTCGACGCTGTGAGCAAGATAGACGAAGTAAAAGACCAGCTGCGGGCGACGCCCCGGCTGTGGCTGGTGACCGGCGCCGCCGGCTTCATCGGATCGAACCTGGTGCAAACGCTGTTGCAGCTGGGCCAGCGGGTGCGCGGGCTGGACAATTTCGCCACCGGCTTCCAGCACAATCTGGACCAGGTGCGCGAACTGGTCGGCGCCGCCGCCTGGGACAATTTCAACTTCATCGAGGGCGATATCCGCCGCCCGGCCGACTGCGTGCTGGCCTGCGCCGGCGTCGATTACGTGCTGCACGAGGCCGCCATCGGCTCCGTGCTGCGCTCGGTCGAAGACCCGCTGACGACCCACGACACCAACATCACCGGCTTCCTCAACATGCTGACGGCGGCGCGCGACGCCGGCGTGCGCCGCTTCGTCTACGCCGCCTCCAGCTCCACTTATGGCGACCACGCCGGCCTGCCCAAGGTCGAGGACCAGATCGGCAATCCGCTGTCGCCCTATGCCGTCACCAAATACGCCAACGAGCTGTACGCCAACGTCTTCGGGCGCTGCTACGGCATGCGCACCATCGGCCTGCGCTATTTCAATGTGTTCGGACCGCGCCAGGACCCGCACGGCGCCTACGCGGCCGTGATCCCGCAATGGGTGGCGGCGCTGATCGCCAACCGGCCCCTGTTCATCAACGGCGACGGCGAGACCAGCCGCGATTTCTGCTTCATCGACAATGTGGTGCAAGCCAATCTGCTGGCGGCCACGGCCGTGAGCGACGAGGCCACCGACCAGGTCTACAACGTGGCGCTGGGCGAACGCACCACGCTGACCCGGCTCTACCAGATGATGCACGAGCTGCTGCGCGACCGTTTCCCGCACCTGCTGGCGCACCACCCGCAATACCAGGGCTTCCGGGCCGGCGACATCCGCCACTCGCAGGCCGACATCGGCAAGGCACGCGCGCGGCTCGGCTACGCGCCCACCCACAGCATCAAGGACGGATTACATGAGGCGATGGATTGGTACGTCCATCATTTACTTGAGACGCCTTAATAACATCTCCGGAGCGGCGGCGCCTCGCGCTCGCCCCAGCCGGCCAAAATTAGACCAAAAAATGCAGGTATCGCCATGCTCAAGATTTCCAATCATTATGTCTCCAAGATAGTTTGCGGGCTGTTGCTGCTGGAATTTTTCATCCTGCTCGGCTCCTTTTACGCGGGCGCCGGCGTGCGCCTGTTCGACGGCGCCGAATTCATCCTGCCCAAGCTCGAGCACACCTTCATGTCGGCCCTGCTGTTCGCCGCCATCCTGATGTTCAGCATGGGCGCCATGGGCATGTACCAGCACGACATCGACGGCACCCTGCGCAGCCATCTGCTGCGCCACCTGCTGCCATCCTTCGGCATGGGCTTCTGCCTGCTCACCCTGCTGTTCTACGCCGTGCCCTCGCTGTATTTCGGCCGCGGCATCCTGGTCTACGACTATCTGTTCGCCGGCGGCGGCATCCTGGCCGCGCGCGCCGCGCTGATGCACACCTCGCGCAGCCACCTGCTCGAATCGCGCATCATGGTGCTCGGCACCGGCGCGCTGGCCCAGACCTGCGGCCAGCAGATCGGCAGCGGCGGCTTCCGCAAATACAATCTGGTCGGCTATGTGTCGATGGCGTCGGAGGAGGCCTGCGTGCCATCGTCGCAGCTGCTGGCGCTGGAACCGGACGGCTCGCTGCTGGCGCTGGCGCTGCGGCTGCGCGTGCGCGAAATCGTGGTGTCGGTGCAAAACCGGCGCGGCGGCGCCATCCCCATCCGCGACTTGCTCGAATGCAAGCTGAACGGCATCGCCGTGACCGACGCCTCCACCTTTTTCGAGCGCGAAACCTGCCAGATCCGGGTCGAGTCGATGCAGCCGAGCTGGCTGGTCTTCGGCGGCGGCTTCGACCAGAGCTTCGCCCGCACCTTCATGAAGCGCGTGTTCGACATCGCCGTCAGCCTGGCGCTGCTGATCCTGACGCTGCCGCTGATGTTGCTGACGGCGCTGGCGATTTTCCTGGAAGACGGCGCGCCCATCTTTTACTCGCAGGAGCGCGTCGGCCGCGACAGCCGCGTCTTCAAGGTGCACAAATTCCGCAGCATGCGGCGCGACGCCGAAAAAGGCATGTTGCCGCAGTGGGCGGGCCGCAACGACAGCCGCATCACCCGCGTCGGCGGCATCATCCGCAAGCTGCGCATCGACGAGCTGCCGCAGATCCTCAACGTGCTCAAGGGCGAGATGAGCCTGGTCGGCCCGCGTCCCGAGCGGCCTTTCTTCGTCGACCAGCTGAACCAGTGCGTGCCTTATTACAATGTGCGCCACAGCATCAAGCCCGGCATCACCGGCTGGGCCCAGGTGCGCTACGGCTACGGCGATTCGGTCGAGGACGCGCTGCAAAAATTGCAATATGATATGTATTACGTCAAGAATCACAGCCTGCTGCTCGACTTGCTGGTGCTGATCGACACCTTCGAGGTGGTCGTGTTCGGCGCCGGACGGTGAGGCGCGGCGGGCCGGCCTCGGAGCACCCCGTTTGATGTTGATGAATGGTACAGCCAGCTACAGTTACGCCAGCGCCGCGCTGGCGTTTCTCTTCCTTTGTGTGCTACTGCTGAGCAAGTGGCGCGACCGCGCGCCCAGCCGCTGGCTGGCCGCCGCCGCCGCGCTGACGGTGCTGTGGGCGGCGGCCTGCGCCATGGATGGCTGGAGCGATGGCTGGACCGGCGGCGCCTTCGGTGCCGGGACCGGCGGCGAGCCCGGCCCGGCCAGCCTGCCGCCGCTGGCCACCGTGCTGGCCGAATGGCTGCGCAGCGCGGCCTGGAGCGCCGTCCTGCTCGGTATGCTGGGCCAGTTCCGCCCGCGCGGCGTGATGCCGACGCCGCTGTCGCGCTGGACCGCCGGCGCCTACCTGCTGGCGCTGGCCGTGGCGCTGTCGCGGCCGTGGCTGGCGCAGTCCGACTATTTCACCCTGTCCGTGTTGGGCGGCATCGGCCTGGCCGTGCTGGGCCTGGCGCTGGTCGAACAACTGTACCGCAACACCAGTGCCCACAAGCGCTGGGCCGTCAAGTTCGCCTGCCTCGGCATGGGCGGCTTGTTCGTCTACGATTTCTATATGTACAGCGACGCCTTGCTGTTCCGCGAACTGAGCGGCGAGCTGTGGGCGGCGCGCGGCCTCGTCAACGCGCTCACGGCGCCGCTGCTGGCCCTGGCCGTGGCGCGCCAGGCGGCGGCCGTGCCGCAGCTGGCCGTGTCGCGCCGCATGCTGTTCCACTCGGCCGCGCTGGTCGGCGCCGCCGTCTACCTGCTGACGATGAGCTCGGCCGCCTATTATCTGCGCTACGTGGGCGGCAGCTGGGGTTCGCTGATGCAGCTGGCCTTCCTGTTCGGCGCCTCCATGCTGCTGGCCGGCATACTGTTTTCCGGCACCATGCGGGCCTGGTTGCGGGTCTTCATCAGCAAGCATTTTTACCGCTACAACTACGATTACCGCGAAGAATGGCTGCGCTTCACGGGCACGCTGTCGCAGCCGGGGCCGCTGCTCGCCGAGCGCAGCATCCAGGCCTTGGCCGCGCTGGTCGAAAGCCCGGGCGGCGCGCTGTGGCTGCGCGAGGACGGCGGCGGCTACGCGCCGGCCGCGCAGTGGCAGATGCCGCCCCAGCGCGACGCCGACTGCCGCCTGGCGCCCGGCGCGCCGTTCGCCCGCTTCATCGAGCAGCGCCGGTGGCTGGTCGACCTGCACGGCGTGCCGCCGGACGGGGCCGAGCCGGCGCCCGACTGGCTGCGCGCCATCCCGCGCGCCTGGCTGGTGGTGCCGCTGATGTTGCACGGCCAGCTGACCGGCTTCGTGCTGCTGTTGCGCGCGCGCAGCCCGGTGGTGCTGAACTGGGAAGTGATCGACTTGCTGAAGATCGCCGGCAGCCAGGCCGCCAGTTATCTGGCCCAGCAGCAGGCCGACAGCGCGCTGATGCTGGCGCGCCAGTTCGATTCCTTCAACCGCCTGTCGACCTTTGTCGTGCACGACCTGAAAAACCTGGTGGCGCAATTGTCGCTGCTGGCGGCCAACGCCGAAAAACACCACGACAATCTCGACTTCCAGGCCGACATGCGGCGTACCATGGTGTATTCGGTGCAAAAGATGAAGGGCATGTTGCAAAAACTCAGCCGCACCGCCTCGCCGCAGCCGGCCACGCCGCTGGCGCTGGAGCGCTTGCTGTTGCAGGCGGTCGAGCAAAAAGCCGTGTTCCGGCCGACGCCGCGCCTGTCCATCGCCGCCGCCGGGGCCGACGTGCTGGTGCTGGCCGACGCCGAGCGGCTGGAACGGGTGCTGGGCCACCTGATCCAGAACGCCATCGAGGCGACGCCCAAGGACGGCGAGGTCGGCGTCACGCTCAGCCGCGACGGCGAGCGCGTCAAGCTGGAAATCCGCGACACCGGCAGCGGCATGAGCGAGGAGTTCGTGCGCGAGCGTTTGTTCAAGCCCTTCGACTCGACCAAGTCGGCCGGCATGGGCATAGGCGCGTTCGAGAGCCGCGAATACATCCACGAGCTGGGCGGGCAGCTGGAAGTGAGCAGCCGGCCGCAGCAGGGCAGCACCTTCACCGTCCATTTGCCGCTGTACCGCCGGGACGCGCTGGAACGCGCGGCCTGACGGTCCCCGAGCACATCAACAAACCACCGGCGCCGCGCGCCACGATAGAAGAAGATTATGAGCAAACCTAAGCTGTTGGTCATCGAAGACGACCTGGGCCTGCAAACCCAGCTGCGCTGGAATTTCGACGCCTACGACGTCATCGTCGCCGGCGACCGCGAGTCGGCGCTGGCCCAGCTGCGCCGCCACGAGCCGGCGGTGGCGACGCTGGACCTGGGCCTGCCGCCCGACCCGGACGGCGCCACCGAGGGCCTGGCCACGTTGCAACAGATTTTGGAACTGGCGCCGGATACCAAGGTCATCATCCTGACCGGCAACCAGGACCGCGCCCACGCCATGCGCGCCATCGCCCTGGGCGCCTACGATTTCCACCAGAAGACCACCGAGCCGGAAGTGCTGGCCCTGGTCATCGAGCGCGCCTACGTGCTGCACGCCTTGCAGCAGGACAACCGCCGCCTGCAAGAGGCGCCGGCCACCGCGCCCATGGACGGCATCATCACGCGCGACCCCGGCATGCTGAAGCTGTGCCGCATGGTTGAAAAAGTGGCGCCCAGTTCGGCCTCGGTGATGGTGCTGGGCGAAAGCGGCACCGGCAAGGAAGTGATGGCACGCGCGCTGCACCGCCTGAGCGCCCGTGGCCGTGCGCGCTTCATGGCCATCAACTGCGCGGCCATCCCCGAAACGCTGCTCGAAAGCGAATTGTTCGGCTACGAAAAGGGCGCCTTCACCGGCGCCGCCAAGCTGACCAAGGGCAAGGTCGAGCTGGCCCACGGCGGCAGCTTCTTCCTCGACGAGGTGGGCGACCTGCCGCTGCCGCTGCAAGCGAAGCTGCTGCGCTTTTTGCAGGAGCGCGTCATCGAGCGCGTCGGCGGCCACGAGGAAATCGCCGTCGACGTGCGCATCATCTGCGCCACCCACCAGGACTTGCACGCGCTGACCAAGGAAGGCCGTTTCCGCGAAGACTTGTATTACCGGCTGTCGGAAATCGTGCTGACGATCCCGCCGCTGCGCGAACGCAACGGCGACGCCGTGCTGCTGGCGCAACACTTCAAGAACCTGTTCTGCGCCCAGGAAGGACGCGGCGCGCTGCAATTTCGCGCCGACGCGCTGGCCCAGATCGGCCAGTATGCGTGGCCGGGCAATGTGCGGGAACTGGAAAACTGCGTCAAGCGCGCCATCATCATGGCGGACGGCAACCTGATCCAGGCCGAAGACCTGGGCTTGCGCGGCGGTTCGCTGGCCGAGGAACCGCTCAATCTGCGCCAGGTGCGCGACCAGGCCGAGCGCCAGGCCATCGTCGGCAGCCTGGCGCGGGTCGGCGGCAATATCGCCCGCGCCGCCGAACTGCTCG
The DNA here is from genome assembly GCF_025354735.1 of Rugamonas sp. Taxonomy (GTDB): domain Bacteria; phylum Pseudomonadota; class Gammaproteobacteria; order Burkholderiales; family Burkholderiaceae_D; genus Rugamonas. The sequence continues at coordinate 57,396 of NZ_JANXMI010000038.1, read as the reverse complement.
GCATCAGCCGGCCCACGCTCTACGATTTAATGGAGCGGCACGGCATCAAGTCCGCCGCCTGAACGGCGCCGCCGGCCGCGCTGCGCCGGCGCCGGCCTGGCCCGCAGCGGCGTCAGCGTGCCGCAGGCGATCAGCAACAGCATCAGCGTGGTCAGGCGCGGCACGTCGGTCAGGCTGTCGAACAGGCCGACCATCATCACGCCCGTCAGCGCCGCCAGCGTCACGGCCGGCGCCAGCTCGCCGCGCAGCGCGCGGCCCAGCATCACGCCGCAGGCCGTCAGCAGCAGCAGCGCCATCGCGGCCAGTCCCAGCCAGCCGGTCTCGAACACCATATTGACGAAGAAATTCTTGATGTGCCAGGGGAAGTGGTTGTGGTCGCTGCTGAAGAACCAGTGATTGTTGGCGGCGGCGAAATCGCCGTTGGCGATCAGCTCGGCGCCGCTGTCGTTGTCGCGCAGGCTGAGGTCGCTTATATCCAGCGCCGCGTTGCCCTCGTTCGACAATTCCAGTTGCACCGGCCGGTCGAGCAAGCCATCCTGGCCGAACTTGGGCGCGATCAGCGAAGCGTAGCGCACCCAGCCGCGCGCGCCGGCCTGCACCTGCAAGGGCGGATAGACGCAATTTTGCGGATAGATCAGCCAGCGCTCGCACACGCCGACCCGCAGCGCGGCGCTGTCGTCGGCGCGGCGCAGCGTCAGCGCCAGCGTGTAGCTGTGGCCGCTGAGCGGGTGGACCCGCTGCAACATGCGCAGCACTTCGCCGTAGCCCTGGGCGTAGCGGGGCGCGCCCAGGCGCAGGAAGTGGCGGCCCGGCTCGGCGCCGTAGGCGAAGGTGCCCGGCGTTTCGCCGTGGGTGTTGGCCCAGATGTAGGTGTCGGGATAGCGGCCCAGGCCCATGCCCAGCGCCTGCGTGGCCGGCTCCGGCGCCATCATGGCCAGCGCCTCGCTCCAGTGGCCGACCCGCACCATCAAGTCGCCGCCGACGTTGGCGAAGCGCACGCCCGTGTAATAACTGCTGGTGACGGGAATGACCACCAGCAGCGCGATGGCGCTGAAGGCGCTCAGCGTGACGAAGCCGCGGTTCAAGCGCCATATCGGACGCGGCAGCCAGCGGCTGGCGGCCAGCGCGCAGGCCAGCGCCACGGCCAGCAGGGCCGGCGCCAGCGCGGCGTTGCCGCCCCAGTGGCGCGCCACCAGCGTGGTGCCGAGCGCGATGGCGGGGAAGGGCGCGGCCACCAGCGCCAGGCCCAGCGTGCGGCGCGGCACCGGTCCGGCCAGCAGCAGCACGCCGGCGCCGCAGCAGGCGGCGGCCAGCGCATAGCCGGCGTAAGCGCCCTTGCCGGTGACGCCGGGCAGCAGCAGGTCGAGCGCGGCGGCCGCCGCCAGCAGCGCCAGGCCGAGCACGACGATCAGGGCCGCGTGGCGCAGGCGCGTGGCGGCGCCGCCGAGCACGACGGCGCTGGCCATCAGCCCCAGCGCCGCCGCCAGGCCACGGTAACCGCCGGCGGCGAAGACGGCGTCGAGCACCCAGGCCAGCACGGCCAGCAGCGCCAGCGCGCCCAGCGCCTTGTTCCAGCGCAGGCTGCCTTGGCGCAGGCGGGCGCCGGCCGACAGCAGGGCCAGTACCGCGCCGGCGCTGGCGTAGGCGAGGTAGATGTCGCGCGAAAACGTGGTCATGCCGCTGTAGACGCCGAGCAGGAAGCAGGCCAGGCCCAGCGCCACGCGCACGCGCGAGCGCTGGCCGACCAGCCACACGGCCACGAAGGGGAAGGCCATGGCCAGATAGGCGTCGAGCGCGGCGCCGCCGGTGTGCATGGCGGAAAAGGCGCCGGTCGGCCGGTAGTCGCTGGAAAAATTCGACAGGCCGGGGAAGAGCTTGCGCTCCCAGATCAGCGCGGCGCTGGCGAGCGCCAGGCCCAGCATCATGCCCGGTCCGAACCAGCGCCGCAGCTGTTCGCCGTCGGCGCCGGCCGTGCGGCGCAGCAGCGGCAGCAGCAGCAAGGGCCACAGCAAGCCCTTGAAGATGCGCAGGCTGTTGTAGTGGCTGGTGTAATTGCTGAAGGCGTTGGCGTCCAGCGGCGGCAGCGGCGTCACGCCGCGCCAGGCGGCGACGGCATAGCTCAGCGTCAGCAGGGTCAGCGCGGTCCCCACCACGGGCGGCAGGCGGGAAGTGGCAGGCGTGGCGGCGACGCGCCAGTAGCCGACGGCGCAGGTGGCCAGCAGCAGCAAATCGAGGTCTTCCAGGAAGAACCAGCCGGTCCACGGCGTGAAGTCCAGCGCCGGCAGGGCGGCCGGCACCAGCAGCAGCCACAGCGCGGGGCGATACCACAGCACGGCGCCATACACGGCCAGCGCCGCCGCCAGCAGCGCGGGCGGCGCCGGGAACACGGCCACGCCGCAGGCCAGCGCGGCCAGCATCAGCAGCGCGGCCGCGCGCAAGGTCCACGCCGCCATCACGGTTTCCGGCCCGTGTCGGCGTCGCCCTTGGCCTCGTCTTTGGCGGCATTGCCGTCTTTGACTTCCTTGCCGTCCTTCTCTTTATTATCCTTGGCCTCGACCGCGACGACCGGCGCGATGGCGACATCGGCATTCCACTGGCCCGAGTCGGTCAGCATCTTTTTCAGGCCGGACAGCGGAAACTGGAGCGCGTAGGCGCGTTGCGCCGCCAGGTTGGCCTGGGGGTATTTCTTCATCTTGAAATAGGCGAGGCCGAGGTTGTACTCGATCGGGCCGTTGCTCGGCTCCAGCTTGGCCGCTTGTTCCAGGAAGCCGAGGGCGCGCTCGTACTGGCCGCGCGCGTACAGGTACATGCCGAACTGGGCCCGCACTTGGGCGTCGTCCGGCACGAAGCGCAGCGCGCGGTCGAAATAGCATTCGACCGGATAGCGCATGTCGGGGATCTGGACCAGGTTGTCGCGCAGGGCGATTCGGCTGACCGTCGCCAGCGCGCGCGCATGGTTGGGGAAGGCGCGCAGCGTGTAAAACAATTCCTGGCCCAGCGTGCCGCTGTTGCCGTGCAAGCCTTGCTCGATGTTCGACGTGAAGTGGGCCGTTTCCACCAGCTCCAGACTGCCGGCGTTGGCCTTGTCGCGGAAGTCGAAGGGGCCGAAGGTATTGTTGAGCTCTCCGCACATCAAATTGTTGGCGGCGCCGTGGGCGGCATGGGGCATCAGGGCGGCCGTCAACACGGCCGCCAGCAGGGCGTGGGCATATTTCATCAAGTTCTCCGGTGTATCGCCGTCGCTGGCACGGCGGCGTGGTCAGCCACGCGGTCGAGCAGCGCGGCCAGTTGCACGCTGCGGGCGCGGCGGCTGCACGCGGCGACGGCGGCGGCCTGCGGCAGCGGCGCGCCGCCTTGTTCGAGCAGCGTGAGGAAATGGGGCAGGGCGGCGATGATGGCGTCGGCATCGGCCAGCGCGGCGATGGTGTCGATGCCGGCGTGGCGCAGGGCGGCGGCGCTGTCGCCGGCGGCGTCGGTCAGGCCCAGCACGGGACGGCCGGCGCGCAGGCATTCGTACAGCTTGGCCGGCAGCTGATGGTTGCAGTTGGCCGCTTGCAGCAGCAGCAAGCCGTCGGCCTCCATCATCTCGGCCAGCGCCGCGTGGTAGGGCAGATGGGGCGCCAGGGTGACGAGGTCGTCCAGGCCGTGCTGGCGCAGCAGCGGCGCCAGGTAATCATCGTGGCCGGTGGCGCGCAGCACCAGTTGCATGCGCTGCGCCGAGATGACGCCCAGCCGCTTGAGCGCGGCCAGCGCGGCGAACAGCGGCAGCGGGTCGCGCTCGGACGGGTAGATGGCGCCGCTGTGCAGGAGCCGCAGCGGACCGGGCGCGCGCGGCGATGGCGCCTCGGCCTGCGCCTGGATCAGCGCGGCGGCGCGGAAGTCGTCTTCGTCGTAGCCGTTTTCGATCAGCAGCAGGCGCTCGCGCGGCAATGCGGGATAGCGTTCGGCATACAGGCGCAGCGTGCCGGGCGAGGTGAACACCAGCGCCGCGCAGTGGCGCACCATCTGCCGCTCCAGCCAGGTGTAGACGCGGCGTTTGAGCGGATCGACCGGCACGGTGGCGTCGACCATGGGGTCGCGCAGGTCGGCGATCCACGGCAGGCCGGTGCAGCGGTGCAGCAGCAAGCCGATCAAATGGGCGCTGGCGATCGGATAGGTCGACCACAGCACTTGGGGCCGATAGCGCCTCACCATCAGCCAGCCGGCCGGCAGCGCGCCCAAACACCAGCTGACCCACGGGTCGGGCAGCGCCAGCCAGCGCGTGTAGCGTCCGCGCCAGGCCAGGTGGCGGCTGGTGTCGAGCGCGAAGGCGCGCCGCACCGGCAGGTCCGGCGGCAGCGTCAAGTCATCGCCGCGTTGCGCATAGGCGCGTGGATGGGCCGTCAACACCAGCGGCTGCCAGCCCAGCTGCGGCAGCTGGCGCACGAAGGACAGGCTGCGCTGGATGCCGCTGCTGCCGCGCAGCGGCGGAAAGTGGAACGCCACCATCAGCACCCGTTTCACCATGACGCGACCCACTGTGCGGTCCAGTCCGCGACCTGCCGGCGCCACGCGTCGGTGGAAAAAGTATGGTCGGCGGCGGCCAGCGTGTGGCGCGTGACGCGCGGCCCGCCGAGCAGGCGGCGCCAGGCCGGCGCGGCCTGCGCCATGTCGAGGAATTCGCGCGCCGTCAGGTCGGCGCCGCTGATAATCAGCAGCACCGGCCCGGAAAAGCCTTGCCAGCCGGCCAGCATGCGCTGGTGCAGATCGCCTTGCGCCCCGGCTGCCGGCGCGGTCGCCGTCGTCGTTGCTATCGTCGCTGCCGACGTTGCTGACGCGGACGTCGGCGCGGTGCGGCCGTAGGCCTTGCGCAGCAGCCCGAGCAACGAGCGCAGCGCGGCGCCGTAGTCGAAGCGGCCGGCGCGGATTTTTTGCCACAGTTCCGGCGCCATCAGGCGTTGCAGATAATAGTGTTTGAGCGTCGTGCGGGCCTGGCCCAGTTGGGTGCGGGCCCACGGGTTCAGCAGCACCATGCCGCCGACGCGGGGGTCGCCCTTGGCATAGAACAGGGCCGCCGATGCGGCGTCGCACAAGCCCCACAGCACCACTTGTTCCAGTCCTGGGGCGACGCTGAAGAAATGGTCGATGGCGCAGCGCACGTCGTCGCCGACCTCCTCGAAGTCGCGCGCCGCGCCGTCGCTGTCGCCCATGCCGCGATAATCGAAGCGCATGACCGGGATGCCTTGTGCGGCCAGATGACGCGCCAGCAGGGCGAACTGGCGATGGCTGCCGGCGCGGTACTGCGGTCCGCCGACGACGATGAGCACGCCGCGCCGCGCCGGAGCGGCCGTGGGACTGAGCACGCCAAACAGCTGCTCGCCGTGGCAGTTGAAACTGAGCGCGATGTCGTCGGCTGGCGTTGGCGCTAAGGTTGGCGCTAAGGTTGGGGTTGGCGGCGTGGCATCGGCTTGCACGGCGGCTTGTACGGCATCGGCTTGCATGCCGTCCGCTTGCACAGCATCAGCTTGCACGGCATCGGACGGCGCGCCATCGGCCGGCATGACATCACGCAGCATGGCAAGCATCCAACGGCACGGCATCGGTGGCGTCCAGCAGGGCCGGGCTGGTGCTGATTTCCTGCGTGGCCCAGAATTGCGGCCCGGCCACCGATTGCGCCGTGGCCGTCGCGCCGGCCGCCTGCCACGCGGCCAGCATGCGGCTGGCGGCCGGCGTCAGCGGCTGGTCTTCCTTGCTGGCCAGCTCGAACCAGCGCACCGGACAGGCCGGCGCCGGCAGCCGCGCGGCGTCGAGCGCGTCGATGGCCAGCGCCAGCGCCGGCGCCACCGTGTAGCCGGCGATTTCCAGCGCCTCGCCGCGAGCGAACGCGGCGCGCAGCGCGTTGGTGCCGCCGCCCTGGGCGCCTTCGCCGGACAGCATGTCGCCGGCCACCTTCAAGCGCAGGAACTGGGTCAGCGCGGCGCTGCCGTTGAGCGACGGCTGCCACAGCAGCAGATCGGCCGGCGTCGTGCCGCCGCGCTGCGCATAGTCGAGCGCCAGCAGCGCGCCCAGGCGCAAGCCCCACAGGCCGGGCGCTTGTGGCAGCGCCTCGCCCAGGCGCTGATGCAGCCATTGCGCGCCGCGCGCCAGGTCGTCGAGCCAGCCGTCCCAGCGCGCCTGCGCGAAGTCGCCGGCGCTGTCGCCGCAGCCGTGCAGGTCCATGCACAGCACGGCGTAGCCACGGCCGGCCATGCGGCGCGCCTGCAAGGCCGCCATGCGGCGCGCCTTGTTCATTTCTTCGGCGAACGGCGCCACGTACTGGTAGGCGCCGCGGCAGCGTCCGGCCGGCGGATAGTACAGGCAATAGCGCGCCGCCGCGCCGCTGCCGAGAAAGAAACTCAGCACCGGTGCGGCGGCCGTGTCCGTTGCGTTCATGCGGCCACTTTTTGCTCGACAAAATCGGCCAGGCTGCCGAGGGTGGCGAAGGTGTCGGCGCTGATTTCGTCGTCGTCGACCTGGATGCCGAAATGTTCTTCCAGCGCGCCGATCAGCTGCACCACGGCCATCGAATCGAGTTCCGGGATGCGGCCCAGCAGCGCCGATTCCCGGCCCAGTTGCTGGCCGGCGGGGCCGAGGCCGAGGACGTCGCTGACGAGGTTGCGTACTTGCTCCAAATGCATGAATTACTCCGTAGATAGTGAGTCGGTGTGCGGCGCCGGCGTCGCGGCCGGCGGCGTTGCGGCCGCGCGCGATGCGGCGCGGCGGTTGGCCAGCGTGTGCAGCGCCAGCAGGCCGGGCCAGCGGTAATGGTTGACGTGGTACATGGTGCGCACGTCGTCGGTCCAGCGCGTGTGCCACTCCATCACTTTGCCATAGAATTCCAGGCGCTGGTGCCGGCCTAGTTCGAACAGTTCGCGGCAGCATTCCTCGCGCATCAGCAGCGTCGGCGACAGGCCGTTGGCGCCCGCTTCGTCGTAGGTGGTCTTGAGCACGATCAGGCAGCCGTGGCCTTCGATGCACAAGTCCATGGCCATCAGACGGTCGTCGAACCAATAGCGGTAGACGGCCGCCGCGCCGCGCCGCGCGTAGGCTTCTAGCATGGTGCGGTAAAAGCGGCCCTGCTCGTTGTCGGGATGGACGGCCGTGCCCAGCTGCTGCTTCCAGCCGGCGCTTTCGAGCCGGCCGAAGTCGGCCACGGCCTGCGCCATCAGCTCCGGCGCGCGGTCGATCTGCATGCGGGCGGCGACGCCGTCGCGGGCCAGCTTGTTGCGCTGCTTTTTCAGGTTGCTGCGCAGGTTCTTGCCGCGCGCGGCCCAGTAATCGTCGAAGCTGCCGGCGATGTCGATGTGGGCGGTGTTGATGTAGTCGAGGGTGCGGGTGAGCGCGCTGTCCGGCGGACGCGGCTCCAGGCGCGGGTCGCGCTGGCTCAGGCTCAGCATCAGCTGCATGCCGGGCAGCTTGCGCGTGAGCCCGGCCAGCAAAGCGTCGAGCGGCTCCTCGGCGCGGTGCATCCACATGCTGACCGGCGCCTGCGACGGCTGGAAGGTGCCCCAGGCGCCGCCACGGCGCGGCAACACCAGCGCCATCGCCAGCGTGCGGCCGTCGCGGGCGCAGACGGCCAGCCATTCGCGGCCGCTGCCGAAGGCGTCCAGCAGCGCCTGGACAAATTCCGGCTCCAGCAGCGCCGAGGCGGTGGTCTGGGCGTTAAAGGCGCGCCACATGTCGGCGTGGCGGGCAAATTCGCTGGCGGGCAGCATACTCCATCTCATGACGAGCCGGCTTTCTGCGCCTTCAAGGCGCCTTGGATCTGTTCTATCATCCACGCCAGTTCCGGCGCGGACAACTCTTGATGGCAGGGAAATTGCAGCACGCGCCGCGACAGTTCGACGCTGTTGGCGCAGACCGTGCGGTCGACGCCGGGCCACAGGTATTCGCCGAAGCGTATCACCGGCACGCCGGCGCGCTTGAGCTGGCGGAACACCCGCTCGGGCTCGTCGCACCAGAGCGGAAACACCCAGGGGTAGACCTGGTCCGGCAAGTGGGCGAACAGCGGCCGGCAGCCGGGCAGGCCGGCCAGGCCGGCCTGCAATTGCCCGTAATGGCGGCGGCGCAACTGGCCCATGCGCGGCAGCGACACCAGCCGCAGCACCGCGCGCGCGAACAGCGACGAGCGCTTGTGCATCCAGGCCGGGTCGAAGCCGAAGCCGCCGTCCGACGAACCCGGCGCCAGCGAGGGCGCGCCCGGCTGGCGTCGCGCCTTGATGCCGCGCCACAGCGTATCCTTGAGCCACAGCGGCAGCTTGACCAGCGCGCCCAGCAGCGGCAGCCGGCCGTATTCGAAACTGTCTTCCAGCGAATTGAAGGCGACCTTGGTCTCGAACGCCAGGCCGGCCGAGCGCAGCGTCACCCGGTCCAGCGCGTGGTGCGCCGACACCAGGCAGCCGCCCTCGTAGATGGGGAAAAATTTCATGCTGCTGGCGATGGCGTAATCGCCATAGCTGCCCAGCGGCCGGCCGGCGTAGCTGCCGAGGAAGGAGTGGGCGCAGTCTTCCAGCAGCATCAGGCCGTGCGCGTCGCAAAAGCGGCGCAGCGTGTCGAGCGCCTGCGGGAAGCCGAAGTAATTGGTGGCCATCAAGACCCGGACCGTGCCGTCGAGTTTGGAGGCCACGTCGTCCAGGTTGACCGAGGTGTCGGCGTTGACGCGGTAAAACACCGGCCTGGCGCCGCTCCAGATGACCGGCTCGACCATCGACGCGCAGTGGTAGGCCGGCACCAGCACGGTGGCGCCGCCGCCCACGCCCATCTGCCGCAGGGCCAGCGAAATGGCGACCCGGCCGCTGGTGACGAAGCGGGCCGGGCCGGCGTCCAGCACCGAGGACACGCGCGCGCCGCCGACCGGGTGACGCCAGAAGCTGGCCGCCGACAGCACCGGCGCGACCGGCAGGCGCGAGCGGGGAAAAGCGTCGATCGGTTCGGCGGACGCGGCGCCGGCGCCGGCCGCCAACGGGCCGACCCCGGCATTCAATTCGGAAACATGCATATTGCCCATGATTGTGGAACCTCAAAGTTTCCTAAAACATATTAAGAGAGTATAACGCAAATATATTTTTTTTAGCAACAATTATTATTGAATTTACAATCGTATTGGACGGGCAAGGGGCGGCGGGCTGTTGTATTTTGTATGAAGCCGAGTATTTTTGATAGTTGTGGCGGCCGCCGCCGAAAGTAGCTTAAAATATAAAAATGTAATTCTCTTGACAAGAATAGCATTCCGTCACGCGTGCCCTGGAATGCTTGCCGGAATTCGCGCCGGAATGTGCTCTACCCCGACACCCCGAACACCATTTGCGGCCCAGGCTGCCCGACTAGCAGGATGTCACGCTTCATGACCGTATTGATACACGATTTGCTGTTCGCTTCCGCGCAGCGCAGCCCGGGCTCCGAAGCGCTCGTTTATGGACCGCTGCGGCTGGACTACGCCGCCCTGGCCGCGCTGGTGCGGCGCGGCGCCGCCGGCTTGCTGGGCGCCGGACTGGGGCGCGGCGAGGCCGTCGCCGTCTATTTGGAAAAGAATGTCGAAAACGTCGCCGCCATGTTCGGCGCGGCGGCGGCCGGCGGCGTCTTCGTGCCCGTCAACCCGCTGCTCAAGCCCGAGCAGGTCGCCTACATCGTCGGCGACTGCGAGGCGGCCGTGCTGGTGACGTCGGCCGAGCGGCTGCCGCTGCTCAAGCCGGCGCTGGCCCGGTGTCCCGGCCTGCGGCTGGTGGTGCTGAGCGGCGCCGGCGCGGCCCAGCCGGCGGCGCCGCTGGACGGCGTGCCCGGCGTCGCTTCCATCGGCTGGGAGACGCTGCTGGCCGGTGTCGACAATGGCGACAATCTCGAAAACGCCCCGGCCGCGCACCGCCGCATCGACGCCGACATCGCCGCCATCCTCTACACCTCGGGCAGCACCGGCAAGCCCAAGGGCGTGGTGCTGTCGCACCGCAATATGGTGGCCGGCGCCCACAGCGTCACCAGCTACCTGGAAAACACGCCGCAAGACCGCATCCTGGCCGTGCTGCCGCTCAGTTTCGATTACGGCCTGAGCCAGCTGACCACGGCCTTCCACGCCGGCGCCACCGTGGTGCTGCTGAACCACCTGCTGGCGCGCGACGTGCTCAACGCCGTGGCGGCCGAGCGCATCACCGGCCTGGCCGCCGTGCCGCCGCTGTGGATGCAGCTGGCGCCGCTGCCCTGGCCGCGCGATTGCAGCCTGCGCTACCTGACCAATTCCGGCGGCGCCATGCCGCGCGCCGTGCTCGACGCGCTGCGCGCCGCGCTGCCGGCCGCGCGTCCCTTTTTGATGTACGGCCTGACCGAGGCCTTCCGCTCCACCTTTTTGGCGCCGGAGCAGCTCGACCTGCGGCCCACGTCGATGGGCAAAGCCATCCCCAACGCCGAAGTGATGGTGCTGCGGCCGGACGGCAGCGTCTGCGAAGCGGGCGAGCCGGGTGAGCTGGTCCATCGCGGCGCGCTGGTGTCGCTCGGCTACTGGCGCGATCCGGCCAAGACGGCCGAGCGCTTCCGCCCGGTGCCCACGCGCGACGGCCTGCCGCTGGCCGAGCTGGCCGTGTGGTCGGGCGACACCGTCACCCGCGACGAGGAAGGCTATCTCTACTTCGTCTCGCGCAACGATGAAATGATCAAGACTTCCGGTTACCGGGTCAGCCCGACCGAGGTGGAGGAGGTGGCCTACGCGCGGCTGCCGGTGACGGAAGTGGCGGCGCTGGGCGTGACCCATCCGACGCTGGGCCAGGCCATCGTGCTGGTGGCGCTGCTGCGCGACGGCGCCGACGCCAGCCCGGCCCAGCTGCTGGCGCTGTGCAAGCCGCACCTGCCGGCCTATATGTTGCCGCAGAAAATAGTCACCGTCGGCGCCGGCCTGCCGCGCAACCAGAACGGCAAGATCGACCGCAAGCTGCTGGCCGGCCTGCACGCGCAAGCTTTCACGGGAGCGGCGGCATGAGCGCGCCGCTGCCGCCCAAGCCATCGACGCAGCCGCCGCAGCACGCAGCGCTGACCCAGTTCCCGGTGCTCGACGACAGCCTGCACATCGGCGGCATGGCGCTGGAGCGGCTGGCCCAGCGCGTCGGCCAGACGCCGTTTTACGCCTATGACAGAAGCAGCCTGAGCGCACGGGTGGCGGCGCTGCGCCTGCACCTGCCGCCGCAGCTGCAACTGCATTACGCGATGAAGGCCAATCCCATGCCGGCCGTGGTGCAACTGATGGCCGGCATGGTCGACGGCATCGACGTCGCCTCGCACGGCGAGCTGAAGATCGCGCTCGACGCCGGCATGTCGCCCGAACGCATCAGCTTCGCCGGCCCCGGCAAGAGCGCCGCCGACCTGTCGCGGGCCATCGCCGCTGGCGTCATGCTGAACCTGGAATCGGAACACGAAATGGAACGGGCGGCCGAGACCGGCCAGCGCCTGGGCTTGCGGCCGGTGGTGGCGGTGCGCGTCAATCCCGACTTCGAGCTCAAGTCGTCGGGCATGAAGATGGGCGGCGGACCCAAGCCCTTCGGCGTCGACGCCGAGCGGGTGCCGGCCATGTTGCAGCGCTGCGCCGCGCTGGGCCTGGACTGGCGCGGCCTGCACATCTACAGCGGCTCGCAGAACTTGAAACCGGAGGCGCTGCACGAGGCTCAGTCCAAGACGCTGGCGCTGGCGCAGCGGCTGGCGGCCGACGCGCCGTCGGCCTTGCAGGTGTTGAACATGGGCGGCGGTTTCGGCATTCCGTATTTCCCCGGCGAAGCGCGGCTGAACCTGGAGGTGGTGGGCGCCAATCTGCGCCGGCTGCTGGACCAGGCGCGGACCGAGCTGCCGGGCACGGAATTCGTCATCGAACTGGGCCGCTATCTGGTCGGCGAGGCGGGCGCTTATGTGTGCCGGGTCGTCGAGCGCAAGATTTCGCGCGGCCAGGTGTATCTGGTGACGGACGGCGGCCTGCACCACCATCTGGCGGCCTCGGGCAATTTCGGCCAAGTGATACGCAAGAATTATCCCGTCGTCATCGGCAACAAAGTGCATGGCGGCCCGCGCGAGACGGCGTCCGTGGTCGGTCCGCTGTGCACGCCGCTCGACTTGCTGGCCGACAACCTGCCGCTGGCGCAGGCCGAGGCTGGCGACCTGGTGGTGGTGTTGCAGTCGGGCGCCTACGGCCTGAGCGCCAGCCCGGCCGGCTTCCTGGGCCACCCGGCGGCGCTGGAAGTGCTGGTTTGAAACCGCGTTTGAATCCGCGTTTGAAACCGCGTTTGAAACCGAATAAGGAAGCAAGATGAGCGGTTTGTGTGGATGGATGGGCGGCGCGGCGCTGGACGAGCGCGCCCTGATAGCGACGATGGCGGCGCCGCTGGCGCGTTTTGACAAGTTCACGCCGCAGCTGGCGCACGGCCGGCGCGGCGCGGCCGCCGTCGTGGCGTCGGCCGAAGCGGCGCACGTGGCCAGCCATGACGGCGTCATCGTCGCCGTCTGGGGCCGCCCCGTCAGCGCCGACGCGGAACTGGCGCGCGCCATGGACGCCGCCGGACTGGCGGCGGCGCTGGCGCGGGCCTGGCCCTGCGATCCGCAGCGCCTGTGCGCCGGCTTGGGCGGTTCGTTCGCGCTGGCCATCCTCGACGAGGTGCGCGGCGAGGCCGTGCTGGCCGTCGACCGCATGGCGGGCAAGCCCTTGATCTGGCAGTTGAACGGCGAGACGCTGGTGTTCGGTTCGTCGGCCGACGCCATGCGCCGCCATCCGGCCGCGCCGGCCGCGCTCGACCCGCAAAGCCTGTACAACTACGTCTATTTCCACATGGTGCCCAGTCCGGGCAGCATTTACCAGGGCCAGCAGCGGCTGTTGCCGGGCGAATTCCTGCACTACCGCCAGGGCCGGGTCAGCACCGGCAGCTACTGGCGCATGCAATTCGAGGAAACGCGCGAGCTGCCGTTCGACCAGCTGCGCGAACAATTCCTCGGCCTGCTGCGCAGCGGCGTGCGCGACGCCACGGCCGGCGATGTCAAAGTCGGCGCCTTCCTCAGCGGCGGCACCGACAGCTCGACCCTGGCCGGCGTGCTGTGCGAAGTGGGCGGCCGGCCGGCCGACACTTATTCGATCGGCTTCGAGGCCCAGGGCTACGACGAGATGGAATACGCGCGGCTGGCCTCGCGCCACTTCGGCACCAGCCACCATGAATACTATGTGACGCCGGACGACGTGGTGGCGGCGATCCCGCTGGCGGCCCAGATCTGCGACCAGCCCTGCGGCAACGCCTCCGTCATCCCCGCATATTACTGCGCCAAATTGGCGGCGGCCGACGGTGTGAGCCACATGCTGGGCGGCGACGGCGGCGACGAACTGTTCGGCGGCAACGAGCGCTACGCCAAGCAGCGGGTGTTCGCCCATTACGAGCGCGTGCCGCAACTGCTGCGCACGGCGCTCCTGGAACCGGCCATCTACGGCTGGCCGGGCCGCGGCCGCCTCGCCAGCAAGGCGCGCAGCTATATCGAGCAGGCCAAGCTGGGCATGCCGGCGCGGCTGGAAAGCTACAACCTGTTGGGCCGCTATGGCGCGGCGCAAGTGTTCACCGACGCCTTCCTGGCCGAGGTCGACAGCACCCGTCCGCTGGCCGAACTGCAACGCACCTACGGCCGCAGCGACGCAGCCACCCTGATCAACCGCATGCTGGCCCTGGACTTCCAGGTGACGCTGGCCGACAACGACTTGCCGAAAGTGATGCGGGCCTGCGAACTGGCCGGCGTGACGGCGGCGTTCCCCTTCCTCGACGACCGCATGGTGGCGTTCTCGGCCACGCTGTCGCCGCGGCAGAAGCTCAACGGCAGCCAGCTGCGCTGGTTCTTCAAGCAGGCGCTCAAGGGTTTCCTGCCGGAAGAAATCATCACCAAGCAAAAGCACGGCTTCGGCCTGCCCTTCGGCGTCTGGCTGGGCCAGCATCCGGCGTTGCTGGCCCTGGCGCGCGACAGCCTGAGCGATTTGCGCGGCCGCCAGATCGTGCGCGCCGACTTCATCGACGACCTGCTCAACACGCGCCTGCGCGAGCACGCCGGCTACCACGGCACCATGGTCTGGGTGCTGATGATGCTGGAGCAATGGTTCCGCCAGCGCGAGGGCGCGGCCGCGTGTTGATCGGGGCGCCGTGGCCGGCGGCGGGCGGCGGCATGGGGCGCGACGCATGAAACGCGGCATCGGTGGCTACGTCGGACGTTACGTCCGCCACCGCCATGGCGGCTGGCGCGGTCTGGCGCGCTTGCTGCTGGCCCGCGCCGAAGTGGCGCTGGGGCGGGCCGAGCGCTTCCGCCTGCGCCACCCGGAGCGGGTGCGGCGCGTGGTCTTCGTCTGCCTCGGCAACCTCTGCCGCAGCGCCTACGCCGAACACGCGGCCCGCGCCGCCGGCCTGGAAGTGGCGTCGTTCGGCCTGCTGACCAGCACCGGCGCGGTCTCGCCGGACGCGGCGCTGCGGGCGGCGCGGCGCCAGGGCGTGGCGCTGGAAGGCCACCGCGCCTGCGACTGGCGCGATTTCGAGCTGCGCGCCGGCGACTTGCTGCTGGTGATGGAATTGCGCCAGGCGCGCCAACTGCGGCGCCGGCTCGGCAAGCGCAGCGACGTGCAACTGGCGCTGCTGGGCATGTGGTGCGACCCGCCGCTGCCGTATCTGCACGATCCCTTCGGTCTCGGCGACGAGTATTTCGACCGTTGTTTCCAGCACGTGCGGCAGGCGGTGCGGCGCTTGCTGCCGATGCTGCCGCGGGCGCACGCGCGCGACGATGGTGGCGACACCGGAGAGGCGAACGGGGCGATACTATGAGCCGGTCTGGGCCGGTGCCGGGGCGGCCATGAAAACGACACCCGCATCGGCCTGTGATCGGCCTGTGGTGCCGGATAGAATGTAAAGGCCATCATAATCCCACTTGCCTTAATGATGAGGCCGGGCTTATCATATTTTTATTAATTGTTGCTTTGCATTGAGAAACCTATGCTTTCTATACACAACTTGGGAAGGCCTGCGGCAGCCGTCGCGGTAGCCTGTTTGCTGGTTGGCGCCTTGCCAGGTTGCCATCATAGCGAGTCGGCGGCGACGCTGGTGGCCCAGGCCAAGGAGTCGCAGAAGAAGGGCGAGAAGAAGGCGGCGCAGATCCAGCTCAAGAACGCGCTGGAACAACGGCCCGACGACGGCGAGGCGCGTTTCTTGCTGGCCGGGCTGGAGGCCGACGGCGGCGATCCGGTGTCGGCCGAAAAAGAGGTGCGGCGCGCGCTCGCTCTGCACTACGATACGGCCGCCGCGCTGCCGCTGCTGTTGGCGGCATTGCAAGCGCAGGGCAAGTATCAGTTGATGCTCGATGAAACGGCGCACGCGGCGCCATCGCCCGCGCTGTTGATACAGCGCGCCAACGCCTACCTGAGCCTGAACCAGTTGGACCAGGCCCAGCAGGCGCTCGAGCAGGTGTTGGCGCTGACTCCGGACTCGGTCGACGCGCTGACCGGCATGGCGCGCGTGGCGGCCCGGCGCAACGACCTCAGCGGCGCCGAGCATCTGCTGGCCAAGGCGCTGCAAAAAGACGGCAACAACGTCGACGCCTGGGCCTTCAAGGGCGACCTGATGCAGACCGCGCAAAAGCCGGAAGCGGCGCTGGCGGCCTATCAGCAAGTGATCAAGCTCAAGCCGGACCACCGCGGCGCCTACCTGGCCGAAGCCTTGCTGCACATCACCAGTCACGAGTTCGCCAAGGCCCAGACCGATATCGACGGCGCGCGCAAGATCATGCCGAACAACTACGTCGTCGTCTACGCGCAAGCGCTGCTCGACTTCAGCAAAGGCAACGCCGCCGTCGCCAAGGACGGCATTCTGCAAGTGTTGAAAGTGGCGCCGGAACATCTGCCCAGCGTGCTGCTGGCCGGCGCCATCGAACTCAATCTGGGCCAGTTGGAACAGGCCGAGCAACATCTGCGCAAGGCCGTCGAGTGGCAGCCGAACGACCCCTACGCGCGCCGCCTGCTGGCGCAGACGCTGCTGCGCCGCGACAACGCCGCCGAGGCGCGCACCGTGCTGGCGCCCTTGCTCAAGACCGGCCGCGCCGACGTGCAGGCCCTGGCCGGCCAGATCGAGGCGCATGAGCACCAGTTCGCCAAGGCCAGCGCCTACTTCACGCAGGCGATACAAGACAGTCCCAAACAGGCCGAACTGTACACGGCGCTGGGCATGAGCAAGCTGGGCGAGGGCGCCGCCGACGCCGCCGTCGCCGCCCTGCAGCGCGGCGACGCCATGAGCGAGCACGCGCTCGACGCCGGCGCCACCCTGGTGCGGGTGCAGATCCAGCTGGGCCAGCTGGCCCCGGCGCTGGCCGCGCTGGCGCCGCTGGAAGCGAAGTATCCGCGCGAGGCGCAGCTGGCCTTGCTCAAGGGCAGTATTTACCTCGAACAAAAGCAATTGCCCCAGGCCCGCGCCGAATTCGAGCGCACGTTGACCCTGCAAGCCGATTACTTCCCCGCCGTGGCCGACCTGGCGCGGCTCGATATGCAGGACAACAAGCCCGACGCCGCCGTCCAGCGCCTGGAAGCCTATGTCCGCCAGGTGCCGGCCAGCTTGCCGGCGATGAATATGCTGGCCACGCTGGCCAATGTGCGCGGCCAGACGGCGCAGGGCACGGTCTGGCTGCAAAAGGCGATGGCGGCCCACCCCGAGGCGGCCGACCCCATCGTGCAGCTCAGCGCCCAGTATCTGAGCACCGGCCAGCTGGCCCAGGCTTCGCTGCTGGCGCGCAAGGGCCAGACCAGCCATCCGGTCGACGCCGAGGTGCTCGACGTGCTGGCCCAGGCCCAGATCGCCTCCCGTGACGTCGATGGCGCCATCGAAACTTATAGTAAACTGGTGAACGTGGCGCCGGACGCGGCCGTGGCCCATACGCGGCTGGCGGCCGTCTACATGATGGCCAGGAACCCGGAGGCGGCCGAGGCCAGCCTGAGAAAAGCGCTCAGGCTGCAACCTAGATATGTGCAAGCCTCGGTCGCGCTGGCGGCCGTGCTGGCGCGCCAGGGCAAGACCGAAGCGGCGCTGGACATCGCCACCCAGCTGGAAAAGCAGGGGGACACCGCCGCCGCCGGCTATTCGATGGAGGGCGACATCCAGGCGCCGCGCAAACCGGCGCTGGCCTTGCGCGCCTACCAGCAGGCTTACGCGCTCAAGCCGAGCACGGCGCTGATGTTGCAGCAGCGCGCCTTGTTGCAGGCGGCCGGCAAGCAGGCCGAGGCCGACAAGTTGCTGGCCCAGTGGCAAGCCGGTCATCCCGACGATCCGCGCCTGCGCTTGTACCAGGCCACCTTGTTGATGGACCAGAAACAATATCCGGCCGCGATCACGCTGTTGCAGGCGCTGGTGGCGCAGCAGCCGCGCGACGTGGCTGCGGTGAACAACCTGGCGCTGGCCTATCAGGGCGCCCATGACGCCCGCGCCCAGGCCAGCGCCGAGCAAGCCCTGGCGCTGGCCGGCGACAATCCCGCCGTGCTCGACACGCTGGGCTGGATCTTGATCGACAAGGGCGACACCACGCGCGGCGTGGCCTTGTTGCAACGGGCGCTCAAGCAGGCGCCGCAGGAACCGGCGATCCGCTATCACTTCGCCTACGGCTTGAACAAGGCCGGCGACAAGGCCCAGGCGCGCAAGGAATTGCAGTCGCTGCTGGGCGACACCAAGCAGTTCAGCCAGCTCGACGACGCGCGCGCTCTGTTGCGCCAGCTGTAGTCGCGGTATCTGGTGATACGCAAGCCCGCAGCGATATGCAGGGTCAACAGCAGGGGACCGGCACAGCCGTCTAGGAGGATAGTATGAACCAAGCTTCCGCACCGAAAGAGGTGCACCATTCGCACGAGTTCACCGTGGGCGATGAGACCAAGGAAAATGTGCACGAGGTGTCCGTCGATGAGCGCTCGTTCGGCTTGCGCATGATAGACACGCCGGAGGGGCGCAATTCGGCCAGCGTGCTCGTCAGCAAAATGTATTCCTGGCGCGGCTATGACGGCAAGCACCAGTTGAAGGAAGACCCCAACCGCATCACGCTGACGGCCACCCACCAGGGCGAGGTGTGCGGCACCATCACGGTGGGCCTCGACTCGGAGGTGGGCATCATGGCCGATGAAATCTTCAAGGAGGAAATCGACGCCTTCCGCGCGCGCGGCGCCCGCGTCTGCGAATTCACCAAGCTGGCCTTCGATTCGTCGGTGCAGTCGAAGGAGGCGCTGGGCGCGCTGTTCCATCTGAGCGTGATGCATGCCTTCGACTTGCATGGCTGCACAGACCTGTTTATCGAAGTGAACCCGCGCCACCGCCGTTTTTATGAAAACATGCTGGGTTTCAAGCGCCTCGGCGAGGCGAAGACCAATCCGCGCGTCAACGCGCCGGCCTATCTCCTGTGGGTCAGCCTGCAATACATCAAGGACGAGGTCCAGCGCGTCGGCGGCATGGGCGTGGCGCCCGAGGGCGAACGCTCGTTCTACCCACAGTTCTTTTCGCCAACAGAAGAAGCTGGGATACTGCAGAGGATGATAGACAATCGATAAGGATGCTATGAGCAAAATTTTTTCGTACGACGCGGCGTTTTCGCGCAATATCGGCTGGGTGACGCCGGAGGAACAACAACGATTGCGCGGCAAGACTGTGGCCATCGCCGGCGGCGGCGGGGTCGGCGGCGTGCAGTTGATGACGCTGGCGCGGCTGGGCGTGGCCAATTTCCATGTGGCTGACTTCGACACTTACGATATTCCCAATTTCAACCGCCAGGTCGGCGCCACCATGTCGACGCTGGACCAGCCCAAGGTCGACGTGATGGCGCGCATGGTGCGCGACGTCAATCCCGAGGCCAAGGTCAAGGTCTTCAGCGAAGGCGTCACGCGCGACAACGTCGACGAATTCCTCGCCGGCGTCGATTTTTACATGGACAGCCTGGATTTCTTCGCCTTCGACGCGCGCCAGATGACCTTCGCCAAGTGCGCCGAGCTGGGCATCCCGTCGACGACGGCCGCACCGCTGGGCATGGGCACGGCCGTGCTGAGTTTCCTGCCGGGCCAGATGACGTTCGAGGAGTACTTCCAGTGGGGCGACCGGCCCGAGCTGGAAAAAGCGATCCGCTTCCTGGTCGGCCTGGCCCCGGCCGGACTGCATCGGCCGTATCTGGTGGTGCCGTCGGCCGTCAACCTGGCCGAGCGGCGCGGACCGTCGACCATCATGGCCTGCCAGCTGTGCGCCGGCGTGGCCGCCACCGAGGCGCTGAAAATCCTGCTGGGGCGCGGCGACGTCCGGGCCGCGCCGCACGGCCTGCATTTCGACGCCTACCGCAGCAAGCTGGCGCGCACCTGGCGTCCCGGCGGCAACCGCCATCCCATGCAGCGGCTGGCGATCGCCATCGGCACCCGCGTCTACGGCAAGGCGCTGGCGGCCGCCCAGGCCGCCGCACAGGCGAAGGCGCAGCCATGAACAGCATCGCCACCCTCGTCAAAATCCTCGACCTGGCGCGCTGGGCCCCCAGCGGCGATAACACGCAAGTGTGGGAATTCGACATCGTCGCCGTCGATCACGTGACGATTTATTGCCACGACACGCGCGACCATTGCGTCTACGACCTGCACGGCCATCCCAGCCAGATTTCCTACGGCGCCCTGCTCGAAACGCTGAGCATCGCGGCCAGCGGCCACGGCTTGCGGGCCGACGTCGTGCGCGAGGGCGACGAGTTGCGGCCGGTGTTCCAGGTGCGCCTGAGCGCCGATCCGGCGCTGCGCCCCAGTTCGCTGATCGCCAGCATCGAGCGCCGCACCGTGCAGCGCCGGCCGCTGCTGCGGCGGCCCCTGACCACGGCCGAAAAGCGCGCGCTGGAAGCGGCCGTGGGCGGCGGCTTCCATATCCAGTGGCTGGAAGGCCCTGAACGCCGTCGCGCCGCCTGGCTGATGTACAAGAACGCCAGGCTGCGGCTGACGATGCCGGAAGCGTTCGAAGTGCACCGCAGCATCATCGAATGGGATGCCCGCCACAGCCTCGACAAGGTGCCCGACCAGGCCCTGGGCGTCGACGCCATGACGACCAAGCTGATGCGCTGGGCCATGCACAGCTGGCCGCGCATGAAGACCATGAACACGGTGCTCGGCACCTGGGCGCCGCGGCTGCAGATGGACCTGATCCCGGGACTCGCTTGCGCCGCCCACTACGTCATCAAGGCCGACCGCGCGCCGCAGACGATAGACGATTATGTGGCGGCGGGCCGGGCGGTGCAGCGTTTCTGGCTGACGCTGACCGGGCTGGGCTTGCTGATGCAGCCGGAAATGACGCCGCTGATTTTCACGTCGTATTTGCGGCAAGGTATCAAATTTTCCGTCGATCCTGCGCTCGAGCGCGGCGCGCGCGCGCTCGAAGGCGAGATGGCCGCGCTGATCGAGCAGGGCGCAGGTTATCCGGTCTACATGGGCCGGCTCGGCGCCGGGCCGCAGCCGCACGCGCGCTCGCTGCGCAAGCCCCTGGGCCAGCTGCTGCGCTGAGCGCTGTCCGGCCTTGTCGGAAAACTTTACTTTTTTTGACGCGCGGCGGCGGGAGAATGTCGGAAAACCTTACACATATTTTCTTTCGGATATGCTGAAAAAGAGCTTTTACCTTTGTTTTCAATAACTTGTACCCACTGGCATGGAAGATGCTTTATAGCCAGGGTAGGACAGCTTTCTATCAATGTATTCAACCGAGGGACAAAAAATGAAAATTCGCGCTAAAACTTGCTGCGCCGCGATCGCGGCTATCGTCATGGCAGCGTCGGGCCAGGTCGCTTCGGCGAACGAAATCGATAATTTCCAGCTGAATCTGCCAGGCGGCCCGCTCGATATCGGTCTGAGCCAGCTCGGCTTCAACGGCGAAAGCTATGTCAACAACTCGCCGACCGGCGATCCGAGCGTGTTCACCTTCACCGACACCGGCGTCTTCAACTTCACCCAAAAAGGCAATGGCGTAGTGTTGCCGTTGGGTGGAGGCCAGTTGACGGCCTACTACCACGGCGCCACCGGCACCGCCGTCTTGAATGGCGGCCTGAGCTTCAACGCCGGCGGCCTGCTCGACATCTATTACAGCCCGACCATCACCTATGGTACCTCGTCCGCCAACGTGTACGGCGCCACCAGCGGCACCAAGATCGCCACGTTCACGCAGATCGCCGGCTCTTCCGGTTCCAGCGTCAACCCCGACGGCACACCATCGTCCAACGGCAGCCTGACCCTGAACTTCTCCGCCAGCTTCCTGGCGGCCGGCGTGTGGCGCGACAGCACCGGCACGCCGCTGCCGCTGGCCTTCACGCTCGGTTTCGTCACCTCCAACGCCAGCGAAGACTTGACCGGTGGTTGCAACGCGGCATGCCCGGTCTCGATCGACCCGAATCTGGTGACGGCGCTGGGCGGCACCGTGCCGAACGTCGAGCCAAATCACTTCTTCGTCAACAATGGCGGCCAGCTGAAGCTGGAAGCCGTGCCTGAGCCAGCTTCCATCGGCCTGCTGGGCCTGGGCCTGGCCACGCTGGCTTTCGTGCGCCGCCGCCGCGCCTGATAGTCTGCGCCGGCCCCGCGCCGGCGTCGGCTGATCGCCGAAAACCGCCCGCATCGTATCGATGCGGGCGGTTTTTTTTTGCCGCCGGCGGCGGGCCCGCGTTAGGTATCAGTGCAGCACTTCGTCGCCGGGCGCAGCGCCGGAGACGGTTTGCTGCTCGTGCAGCTCGGCATGCAATTGGGTGATGATTTCCGACGCGGCCTGGACGATCTGGCTGGAATCGAAGCCGGCGCGGTTCATTTCCTTGTAGAAGGACTTGGCCAGGAGGCGGGCCAGCTGTTCCGGCTGCTGGAAGCGGACCGGGTCGGCGCCGTCGGCGCGCATGGCGGCCATCAGCGCCATCTGCGTGAAGCGCGAATTGAGGATGGTTTGCAGTTGCAGCACCTGGATGGACTTGCCGATGAACAGGGTCAGCACGTCGAGCAGGTGCAGGTCTTCGGCGTCGAAGCAAGCCTTGGCCTGGCCGCAGCTGACATTGACCAGGCCGATGATCTTGTGGTCCATCCGTATCGGCGCCAGCATCAGGCTGCGGCGCGCGTCGCCGCCGCGGCGCGCCAGGTGGGCGTAACTGGACTGCGTGATGTCGGGCACCAGCAGCGACACGCCGCTGGCCAGCACCTGGCCGGCGATGCCTTCGCCGCGCCCGACCGTGGCCTTCCAGGCGGCGGCCGGCAGCGGGCCGTGGGTGGCGCACACGCTCATGCGCAGGTCCTCGCCGCCGCCGTCGTTGATGAGCATGATGGAGCAGGTGTCGGCGCCCAGCAGCCGGGCCGTCAGCGCGGCCTGATGGTTGAGGTCGTCGTCCAGGTTGCCGGCGGCGAGGAACTGCGACAAGTCTTGCAACTTGATGAGCAGGGTGGCCGATGGTTGCATGATGATTCCCTTCCGGCAAGCGGCGCGCGCCGCGGTATCGTCAGTGTACGCCTAGCGCAAATGCACGGCCGGCGTTTCTTCCTTGCGCGGCGAGAGCAAGGCCTTGTGCAGCAGGTGGCGCACCAGCAGCAGCGCCGGCATGCGCAGCCAGTTGCCGCGCAGATAAAGCAGGAAGCGGGCGCCGGCGCTGAAGCCGTCGTCGCAGCTGGGGTGTTCGGGCAGCAGGGCGCGGTCGAACAGGGCGTCCATCAGCATCAGCAGCAGCGGGCCCGGACCGGCCGGGCGCAGCGCGGCCGTGACGGCCTCCGGCACGGCCGTGCCCAGCAGGCGCTGGCAATAGCGCAGCGCGTAGAACAGCGGCCTTTGCAGCTGCAGCTCCAGCGCCCGCTGCGGCAGCCGGGCCCAGAACTGCGGCTGCGGGCCGAATTCGCTCAGCAGCGCGTCGATGTCGAGCAGGTCGCGCAGGCCGTGCTTAAATTCGCCGTCGTGGAACAGGTGTACCGCGCTGTGCAACAACATGTCGGCCGGCGCCAGCACCTGCATGCCGGGCTGGCCGGCCAGCGGCACGGCGGCCGCGCGCAGCAGCGCCGGGTCGGGCCGCAGCGCCGCCGTCTTCGGCAGGATGGCGTGGTGGACGTCGATGACGGTCGAGCGCCACATGTGCTGCATCGGCGGCAGTTCGTGCATCCACAGCCGGTAGTAGCGCTGGTCGTAGTCGTCCTGGTGGGCGCTGGCCCAGCCGTTGAGCATGAGCGCCGCCTCGACCTCGGCCAGGCGCGCTTCCGGCACCAGGATGTCGATGTCGGAAAACAGGCGGCCGTCGGCGCAGCGCAGGCCGGCCACGCGGTAGGCCGCGCCCTTGAGCAAGATCAGCGGCAGGCCCAGGCCGGCCAGCGCCTGGGCGATCAGCCGCACTTCCCACAGCACGGCCTGGCGGTGGCGCCGGCCCAACATGTCGGCCCAGGCCAGCTGCTCGCGCGCGTAGCCGGGCAGCTCGGCCAGCAGGCCGTGGCGCTCGACCAGATGCCACAGCGCGGCCATCAGGTTGGCGCTGGCGGCCTGGCGCAGCAGCACGTCCCAGTCCGCCGGCGTGCAGGCGCGCAGCATGTCGGGGTCGCGCAGCGCTTGCAGCAGCAGGGGCGGGCGGGTGGCCGCCGTCATGGCTGTTGCCCGGCGGCGAGGCGGTCGAAGAAGGCGAGGCCGTCGTCGAGGCGGCTGTAGCGGAACTGGTAGCCGGCGCTGGCGTCGATCAGTCGCGCCAGCGCGTCGAAACCCTGCACGCCCAGCAGGCTGTAGTTGAAAGTGTTGTCGGCCAGTTGCATGAAGGTGTGGGCCGGCGCCATCGGCGTGGCGACCGGCTCGGCGCCGGCCGCGTATTGGGGAAACACCACCCAGGCCGGCGTGGCGCCGCAGTGCGACTGTTCGATGCTCTCGCGCGGCGCCTTCATGTGGGCCACGGTGCCCTTGGTTGTGTCGCTGACGGGGTCGCTGAGCACGGCGTCGCCCAGATAGCCGCGTATCAGCTCTATCGACTGGTTCTTCAGGCTGATCGGGCGCGGCACGGGCGCCAGCTGGCCGTCGTCCAGGCGCAACAGCGTCAGCTCGTCCGACAGCAAACGCCAGCCGCCCCGTCCGACCAGGGCCGCGCACAGCGTGCTCTTGCCGGAGCCGGGCGGGGCCGGCAGGATGGCGGCGCGGCCGTGCTTTTCGACGACGGCGGCGTGGACGATCAGGTAGCGGTGGGCGCGGCTGGAAATGCACCAGTTCAAGCCCCATTCGAACATGGGGAAGGCCTGGTCCAGCGGCAGCGGCTTGAACAGGGCGCGGCCGTCGTACAGCAGTTGTACTTGCGGCCGTATCCAGCGGCGCGGATTGCGCGGCCGCGCCAGTTCGAGGTGGAAGTCGGCGAAGGAGGCCGGGCCTTCGATGGCGTAATCGGCATACAGCAGGCCGATGCCGCGCGCCACGCTGGGGATGGCCGTTTGCAGCCGCGTGGTGAAATTGCCGGTGCGCAGGTGCAGGCCGGCCGCCAGGCGCGCCGCCAGTTCCGTGCTGCTCAGCGAGGAAACGGTGTTCATGGCGTCGGCACGATCAGGTGCAATTGGGCCAGGCTGGCGAGGGCGTCGGCCAGCGCCGGATCGTCGAGCTCGGCCTGCTCGACGTCGCCGTCGCGCAAGGCCAGCAGCAATTGCATGGCGTCGTCGTCGAGCATGTGGGTGGCGCCCGACAAATCGTTATAAAGCACGTAATCATCGCCCCATCGGTGGTGATGCAGGGACTGGCCGGAAACGATGTTCCACATCATCAATAATACGTGCCTTTCAGATAGGCGACAATCTGGGTGCCGGTCCAGGAGACGCCGGCCGTCGGTGAATAATAGCCCTTGCTCTGGTATTCGTTCCAGATATTTTTCAGCATGGTCTCGGTCTGGAAGGTCGATTTGCTGCTGTGCACATTGAGCCAGCACGCCACCAGCGCATTGCCGACGCCGTACTTGTCGAACGATTGCAGCGTCAACATGGATTGCAGCGAGCACTTGCCGTAGGTGGTCTTGTTGCTGCCGGTGCAGGTGAACACGGTGCTGAACATACTGGTCTTGTTGCAGCCGCCCGGCCAGGCCGCGCCCTGCCAGTAACTGGGACTGCGGCCGGTGCAGACCGGCTTGGCGCCGCGAAAACTTTGCAGACCGCCCGACAGGTAGCCCGACGGCGTGTTGCAGATGTCGCAAGCCATGCCGGGTTGACTGTGCAGCGTCAGCAATACGCCCGAGGCGGCCACGCCGGCGCGGGTGAAGCGGCGCCGCGACGCGCCGCGCAGCGACAGGCCGGGAATGCCGGGGACGGGCTCGATGGCGCCGCCTATTTCATGAGGTTCAGGAGTCACGTTGTCTCTTCCCAAGGCTATTAGATTTGGCTTAGTTTAAGCAAGTTTCAGACCAGCTTGAGGGAAATCCCCGATTTGCCCCGTAAGCGCCCTGGTCCGGCGCGCCGTAGCGGGCGCCGCCGGGACAAAGTGTAAAGAAAACCGACACGCGATCAGAAGAAACTTTCCGGTATGACGAGTATGTCGCCGGGCAACATGGCCACATTGGCGTTCATGTCGCCGTCCTGGATCAGGTCGTTGAGGCGCACGCGCAACTGCTGGTTCTTGCCGTCGATATTGCGGATGATGGTGGCGCGGTTGCCGGCGGCAAACTCGGTGACGCCGCCGACGGCGATCAGCACGTCCATCAGGTGCATATCGCTGCGGAAGGGCAGGGACTGCGGCTTGGCGGCCTGGCCGATGACGCGTATCTGTTCCGAGTAGGTGCCGACGAAGCCGGTCACGATGACGGTCACCTGCGGCTGCTGGATGTATTTGCCGAGCGCTTTTTCGATGTCGCGCGCCAGCTGGGTCGGCGTTTTGCCGCTGGCCGGCAAGTCCTCGACCAGCGGCGTGGTGATCTTGCCGTCCGGCCGCACCGGCACCGTCTGCGACACTTCCGGATTCTTCCACACATTGATGTTGACGTTGTCGCCAGGGCCGATAAGGTAATCGGGCGCGACCACCGGCGCGCTGGTGCTTTCGGCCAGCGGGCGGTTGCCGGCGCAGCCAGCCATCGCCAGCACACAAAGCAGCGTTGCGCAGCCGGTGCGCAGGGTGTTGAAACGGAATCGAATCACGGAGTATCTCCTGTCTGGGGCGGTGGCGTGGCGGCCGCCATGGTTGCTTGCGTATTTTCTTGCGTAACGAGAGCTTATCATTTTGATATGTTTATTCTACATCAGAAATACCTTTTAGCCTATACAATGTCAGCACTTTATTTTTTGCCGGCGTCCTGCTGCAGCAACAATTGGACGAAATGCGCGGGGATGGCGTAGCTGATGCCGCTGGGCGCGCTGATGGCGTTTTCCTTCAGGTTTTTCAGCAGCGTCATGTTGATGACGCCGTACACCGCGCCGTCGTCGGGATCGTACAGCGGGCTGCCGCTGTTGCCCGGATAGGCCGTGCCGTCGAGCTGGAAGATCAGGAACGGCGGCTTGCGCTGCTGGCTGATGGCGCGCGCGTCGAGCTGTTGCGCGCTCAGCGCCGGCAGCAGGATGGGCGTGATGGCCGACAGCGTGGCGCGGTGCGTGACCGGCTGCATGCCCAGGCTCATGCCGAGCGGAAATCCGGTGAAGGCCAGCGAGTCGCCTTCCTGCATGGTGGCCGAGTCGCCCAGACGCAAGGCCGGCAGCGGCGCGCCACTCAGCCGCAAATGCACCAGGTCGTGCTCCTTGTCTATCGACACCACCGTGGCCGAGCGGAATTCGAGCTTGTCGCCATTGCCGGTGACCACGCCCAGCACTTCACGGTGGGCCGCGTCGAGCACGGCCGGAACCGCGTGGGCGTTGCTGATGACGCTCAGGCCATCGCCGACGACGAAGCCGGTGGCGAAAAAGCTGACGGCCGGGCTGCGCGAGGGCAGCATGGTGCCGATGCCGACGATGGCCGGCTTGACGCTCGTGATGGTCTGCGCCAGCGTTGCGCCTACGCAGCAGATCGGTGCGGCGAGCAATATTGCGGCCGCCATGGCGGTGCGAAAAATTTGTTTTTTTATAATCAACATTTCTGTACCATACCATTGACTTGTGGCTATGTCTGTTGCCTCGTTGACTAAAAAGATAATTTATTTGAGAACGCAAACAATCCATAGTAAGGTAACATAGCAAAATCATAATGCAGTTGGTTTTCTGGTCATATCGAAAATAAACCGATGTGCTCGGAACTGGGTGGCGATTTTTTAGGTGTATGAGGCAATATGGCAGAATTAATGACAGTGTTTTTGACCTTTCTCAAGGCCATAGGTAAGTATCGATGGTATGCCGTTGCCATCGCCTGGGTGGTCGCCATCGCCGGATGGGTGGTCGTGTACCGCATGCCCAACGATTATCAGGCGTCGGCGCGCGTCTATGTCGAAACGCAAAGCATCTTGAAACCGTTGATGGCCGGCATGACGACCACGCTCGACGTCGAGCAGCAGGTCAGCTTCATGCGCCGCACCCTGATCAGCCGGCCCAACGTCGAGCGCGTGCTGCGCATGGTCGACCTCGACATCAAGGTCAAGTCGCCCAAGGACAGCGAAAAGCTGATCGACGACCTGATGGCGCAGATCAAGATGACCGGCACCGACCACGATGACATCTACACCATTTCCTACAGCAATCCGAATCCCGTGCTCGGCAAGAACATCGTGCAGGCGCTGCTGACCATCTTCGTCGAAGGCAGTTACGGCAACAAGAAGCAGGATTCCGAAAAGGCCGTGCAGTTCATCGACGACCAGATCAAGATGTACGAGGAAAAACTGGCCACCGGTGAAAACGCGCTCAAGGAATTCAAGATCCGCAACATGAGCATGCTGCCCCACGGCGGCACCGATTACAGCGCCGGCTACTCCGAACTGAGCGACAAGCTCAACCAGGCCAAGCTGGAGTTGCTGGAATCGGAGCAGGCGCGCAACGCCATCAAGCGCCAGATTTCCGGCGAGGATATGGCGCCCGTGACCGACGCCACCGATGCGCCGCAAACCTCGTCCGATCCCGAACTCGACAGCCGCATCTCGGCGCTGCAAAAGCAGCTCGACAGCCTGCGCCTGCAATACACGGACGAATATCCCGACATCGTGGCCGCCAAGCACCTGATCGGCCAGCTGGAGGCGCGCAAGAAGGAGCTCGGCAAGAAGGCCCGCGCCAGCGATCCCGGCCTGAACTACAGCCCCATGTTGCAGCAGATGAATGTGGCGCTGTCGGTCGAGGAGGCACGCATGGCGTCGCTGAAGGCGCGCGTCGGCGAATATGGCTCGCGGCTGGCACGCATGCGGGCCCAGAGCAATCTGGCGCCGGAAGTCGAAGCCCAGCTGGCCCAGCTGAACCGCGATTATTCCGTCAACAAGGACAACTATGAAAAGCTTGTGTCGCGGCGCGGCGCCGCCAAGCTGTCGGGCGACCTCAGCTCGGCCACCGACATGCTCAGTTTCCGCGTCGTGGATCCGCCGACGGTGCCCAGCCAGCCGGCCGGTCCCAACCGTATCCGCCTGTATTCCATGGTCTTCGCGGGCGCCTTGCTGACGGGTTTGGGGGTAACCTTGTTGATGAGCCAGATCCGTCCGACCTTCCTCAGTCAGACCATCTTGCGCGACGTGTCGGGCTTGCCCGTGCTCGGCAGCATCGATATGTACTGGACCGATCCGCAAGTTATCAACCGCCGGCGCCGGCTGTACGCCTTTGGCGTGGCGCTGGCCACCTTGTTTACCGCCTACGGCGGCGTGGTAGTGTGGACCGTCCTGCGGCCGGCCTGATTTTCAAGTACAGGAGTAAATGTGAGCATTATTGAAAAAGCGGCCAGCCGCATGGGCCAGGCGCGCGCCGCGGCCGCGCCTCCAGCACCGTTAGAGCCGGCGATCGCGCCCGAGGCGCTCGACCATCCCGTTGCGGCCGCCGCGCCGGCCGCCCGCGCCGCCGGCGACGACACCCGCGCCACCCACCACGAAATCGAGCTGGACCTGAACCGCATGCACCGCATCGGCCTGGTGACGGCCGGCGGCGGCCGTACTTCGCTGGTGGAAGATCTGCGCATCATCAAGCGCCCGCTCATCAAGACCGCGTTCACCAAGCGCAGCAATCTGCAAAATCCGGGCAACCTGATCATGATCACCAGTTCGCTGCCGGGCGAGGGCAAGACTTATTGCTCGATCAATCTGGCCATGAGCATCGCCATGGAGCTCGACCACACGGTGTTGCTGATCGACGCCGACGTCGCCCGCCCGTCCGTGCTGCGCACGCTGGGCCTGCCGCAGCGCGCCGGCCTGATGGATCTGCTGCTCGACGACACCGTCGACATGGCCGACGTCCTGTTGCGCACCAACGTGCCGCAGCTGACCATTTTGCCGGCCGGCACCGCCAACGCGCGCGCCACCGAATTGCTGGCCAGCCATGCGATGAACGCCATGGTGCTGGAAATCGCCAGCCGCTACCCGGACCGCATCATCATCTTCGACTCGCCGCCGCTGCTGCTGACCAGCGAGGCGCACGTGCTGGCCAGCCACATGGGCCAGATCGTCGTCGTCGTCGAAGCCGAAAAGACCACCCAGCACGCGCTGAAAGAGTCGCTGCGCCAGCTCGAGGGGTGCAGCAACATCAATCTGATCTATAACAAATCGCGCCGCATGCATGGTGTCGAGTCGTATGATTATCACTATAACTAAGCGCCGCGGCGGGCTGGCGGCGGTGCTGGCCGGCCTGGCCCTGGCGCCGGCGGCCCGCGCCGACCTGCAATTCACGCCCAAGGTCGACGTGCGCGAAACCTGGACCGACAACGTGTTGCTGAGCAACGACGCCCAGGCCCGCAGCCAGCTGGTCAGTGAAGTCATACCCGGCTTCGACGTCAACGAGCACAATTCCCACCTGCAATTGCAGGGCAGCTACCAGTTGCACGCCTACCACTATGCCAGCGCGGACTTGAACGGCGTCGACAGCGTCAACCACGAGCTGGCCCTGAACGGCAAGGCCAGGCTGATCGGCGAGGAACTGTTCCTCGACTTCCGCGCCGGCGTCAGCCAGCAGCCGGTGTCGGCCTTCGGCCCCGTCAGCCCGGACGCCGGCTACGTCGCCACCAACCGCAACGAGGTGCGCAGCTACACCTTCAGTCCCTACCTGGTGCAAAAGCTGGGCAGCCTGGCCGTGGGGCAGTTGCGCTACACCCACGACCTGGTGTCGAGCGACAACGCCGGCTTCGGCAACAGCAATAGCGACGCGCTGCTGCTGACCCTGAGCAACGGCCCCATGCTGCGCGCCTGGGGCTGGGATGTCACGCTCAACCACCAGACCCTGAACGACCACGTGGCGCCGACGTCCAACACCGACGCCGCCAACCTGGCCGCGCACTATGCGCTGACCAATACCTTCAGCCTGCTCGAAAACGTGGGTTACGACAAGTTCGACTATGAAACCGGGCCGGGCCAGCCGACCGGCGGCAAGTCCTGGTCGACCGGCTTCAAATGGCAGCCGTCGGCGCGCACCAGCCTCGAGGCGACGGTGGGCCGGCGTTATTACGGCCCCAGCTACGACCTGGTGGCGCAGCAGCGTACCCGCCACACGGTGTGGAATCTGAGTTACCACGACGACGTGACGACCTCGCGCGCGCAATTCCTGCTGCCGTCGGCGCTCGACACGGCCAACCTGCTCGACTCCATGTTGCTGTCGCAAATACCCGATCCGGTCCAGCGGGCGGCGGCGGTGGCCGCGTATATCCGCGCCAACGGCTTGCCCAGCTCGCTGCCCGACAGCATCAACTATTTCAGCAACCGCTACATCCTGCAAAAGCAGGCGCTGGCATCGGTGGCGCTGACGGGCGCGCGCACGACGGGGCTGCTGAGCCTGTATCGCACGCGGCGCCAGGCGCTCTCGTCGGTGCAGGAAGACAGCCAGCTGCTGGGCAGCGGCATCAGCACCGACCTCAACGACAACACCAACCAGAGCGGGGTCAGCGCGATACTGTCGGCCACGCTCAACCCGCGCACCAGCATGTCGCTGTCGGCCAGCTACAGCAAGACCGAGTCGCTGACGCTGACCAAGGACACCCAGATCAACCACGCCTTGCGCTGGATGGTCACGCACCAGTTCCTGTCCAGGCTGAGCGGCGTGCTCGAGCTGCGCCAGTCGCGCAACCGCTCGACGCTGGCCAGCGGCGCGGGCACGTCCGGCACCTATACCGAGCACGCCGTCGCGGCGTCTCTTTCGATGAAATTCTAACCCGGAGTACGCCGTCATGTATGAGCACTACTACGGCCTGAGCGACAAACCCTTCCGCCTGCGCCCCGACCCCAACTTCTTCTTCGGCAGCAAGGGCCACAAGCGCGCCATGGCCTATCTGGAATACGGCCTGGCGCAGGGCGAGGGTTTCATCGTCATCACGGGCGAAGTCGGGGCCGGCAAGACCACGCTGGTGCGCAATCTGTTCCGCCAGCTCGAAAGCGAACGCATCGTCGCCGCCCACATTGTCAACACCCACCTCGACAGCGAGGACACGCTGCGCATGGTCGTGGCCGGCTTCGGCCTGCCGCACGCGGACACGGTCAGCAAGACGGTGCTGCTGTCGCGGCTGGAGGATTTCCTGCGCGGCTGCGAGCGCGACGGCAAGCGCGCGTTGCTGCTGGTGGACGAGGCGCAAAACCTGGCGCCGCGCGTGATCGAGGAATTGCGCATGTTGTCGAACTTCCAGACCGACGACAAATCGCTGCTGCAAACGTTTTTGCTGGGCCAGCCGGAATTCCGCCACACCTTGTTGAGCCCGGAGATGCAGCAGCTGCGCCAGCGCGTCATCGCCACCTACCACCTGGGGCCGATGGACGAGCAGGAAAGCCAGGCGTATATCGAGCACCGGCTGCGCACCGTCGGCTGGCGCGGCGACCCCGCGTTCACGTCGGGCGCCTTCGCCGCCATCTACGCCAGCGCCGGCGGCATCCCGCGCAAGACCAACCACCTGTGCGACCGCCTGATGCTGCTCGGCTTCCTGGAAGAAATGCATGAATTCACCGGCGAGATCGTCGCCACCGTCGTCAACGACATCGCCGAGGAATTCCAGGCCCCGCCGGGCGCCCCCGAGACGCTGGACGAGGGTGTGGCGAGTTTGGCCGGCGCGGCCAGGGTCAGCGGCCTGATGAACGAAGGCTATGCCGACCTGCTCGACGTGCGCATGTTGCGCCTGGAGCGCTCGCTCGGCTCGGTGCTGGCGATCCTGAAAAAAATCGTGCGCACGCCCGGCGGCACCGGTTTGCAACTGGACAACCAGCCATGAGCGCGCCGATAGCGATGATACGCAACGCCATGACGATAGACGTCGAGGATTATTTCCAGGTGTCGGCCTTCGCGCCCCACATCGCGCGCGACAGCTGGCCGCAGCGCGAGTGCCGGGTCGAAGCCAACATCGAGCGCATCCTCGGCATCCTCGAACAGGGCCGCATCCACGCCACCTTCTTCACCCTGGGCTGGATCGCCGAACGCTATCCGGCCATGGTGCGGCGCATCGTCGCCGGCGGCCACGAGCTGGCCAGCCACGGCTACGGCCATTTGCGCGTGACCGAGCAGTCGCGCCCGGAATTCACGGACGACATCACGCGCAGCAAGGCCATCCTCGAAGACCTGGGCGGCCAGGCCGTGCTGGGCTTTCGCGCACCCAGTTTTTCGATCGGCCAGTCCAATCTGTGGGCGCTCGAGGCGCTGCGCGAGGCCGGCTACCGCTACAGTTCCAGCATCTACCCGATCAAGCACGACCACTACGGCATGCCGGACGCGCCGCGCTTCGCCTTTTATCCGCACGGCGACGGCGGCTTGCTGGAAGTGCCCATCACCACCGTGCGCCTGATGCGGCGCAACTTGCCGGCCGGCGGCGGCGGCTATTTCCGGCTGCTGCCGTACGCGCTGTCGCGCTCGATGATACGGCGCGTCAACCGCGACGACGGCCAGCCCGCCATCTTTTATTTCCACCCGTGGGAAATCGATCCCGGCCAGCCGCGTCCGCAAGGCATAGGCATGAAGACGCGCTTCCGCCACTACGTCAACCTGGAGCGCATGGATGGCCGCATCCGGGCGCTGACGCGCGACTTCGGCTGGGACCGCATGGACCGCATCTTCCTGGGCCAGCCGTGAGCCAGCTGACGACAGCGGCCGAAAGGGCGGCCGTGGCGGCGGCCGCGCCCATCACGCTGGGCCTGCTCGGCGCCGACCCGCTGCAACGCGCGCGCTGGGACGCCTTCGTGCTGGCCTGTCCCGAAGCGACCTTTTTCCACCGCGCCGGCTGGCAGACGGTGATCGAGCGCGCCTTCGGCCACCGCACCTGGTTTTATTACGCCGAGCAAGATGGCGACATCGTCGGCGTGCTGCCGCTGGCCCAGGTCAAGAGCCGGCTGTTCGGTCACGCGCTGGTGTCGCTGCCGTTCTGCGTCTACGGCGGCGTCGCCGCCACCGACCCGCAGGCGCGCGCGCTGCTGGAACAGGCCGCCGAACGGCTGAGCGCCGAGCTGCGCCCCGGCCACCTGGAAATGCGCTACCTGCGCGTGCCGGCGGAGTCGGCGCAAGAACAAGGGCGGGAGCCAGGGCAGGGCGCACGCTGGCACAGCAAGGACCTCTACGTCACCTTCCGCAAGGAAATCAGCGCCGACGATGAAGCCAATCTGAACGCCATCCCGCGCAAGCAGCGCGCGATGGTGCGCAAGGGCATGAAATGCGGCCTGCAAGGCGAGGTCGACCAGGATGTCGAGCGCTTCTTCCGCGCCTACGCGACCAGCGTGCACCGGCTCGGCACGCCGGTCTTTTCCAAGCGCTATTTCGCGCTGCTGAAGGAAGAATTCGGCGACGACTGCGAAGTGCGCGTGATCGTGCGCGGCGAGGAACTGGTGGCCGGCGTGCTCAGCTTCTTCTTCCGCGACGAGGTGCTGCCTTACTACGGCGGCGGCATGGACGTGGCGCGCGATGTCGCCGGCAACGACTTCATGTACTGGGACTTGATGCGGGCCTCGGCCGCGCGCGGCTGCCGGCTGTTCGACTTCGGCCGCAGCAAGCGCGGCACCGGCGCCTTCGACTTCAAGAAGAACTGGGGCTTCGTCGCCGAGCCGCTGCGCTACGGCTACCTGCTGTGCGCCGCCGACGCCGTGCCCGACGTCAACCCGCTCAACCCGAAATACCAGCTCTTCATCCGGCTGTGGCGGCGTTTGCCGCTGCCGCTGGCGAACCGGCTCGGTCCGCACATCGTCAAGAACCTCGGGTAAGCGCCATGGACGATCTGCTGCTGCTGATACACCGCATTCCCTATCCCCCGAACAAGGGCGACAAGATCCGCTCCTACCATCTGCTGCGCTACCTGTCGACGCGCTACCGCGTGCACCTGGCCACCTTCGTCGACGACGCCGACGACTGGCAGCACGTGCCGGCCGTGCGGGCGCTGTGCGCCAGCAGCCATTTCGCGCCGCTGTCGCCGCTCAAGGCGCGGCTGCGCAGCCTGGGCGCCTTGCTGTTCAACCGCGCGCTGTCGCTCGACTATTACCGCGACGCCGGCGTCGACCGTTGGGTCCGCGAGACGGTGGCCCGCGTGGCGCCGGCCCGCGTGCTGGCGTTCTCGTCGCCGATGGCGCAATACTGGCTGGACGGCGAAGGAAAGGGCCAGGGCGACCCGATGCGCCGCGTGATCGATTTCTGCGACGTCGATTCCGATAAATGGCGCCAGTACGCGGCGCGCAAGCGCTTCCCGGCCAGCCTGCTGTACCGCTACGAAGCGGACCGTCTGCTGCGCTACGAGCGCACGGCGGCCGCGCGGTCCGGCGCCGCGCTGTTCGTGTCGCAGCCGGAGGCCGAGCTGTTCCGCCGCCTGGCGCCCGAATCGGCCGCCAAGACCGGCTATTTCAGCAACGGCGTCGACACCGACTTCTTTTCGCCGGCCCACGCCGGCGCCAACCCGTATGAGGCCACGGAAATCCCCGTGGTGTTTTGCGGCGCCATGGATTACTGGCCCAACGTCGATGCCGTGACCTGGTTCGCCGACGCCATCTTGCCGGCCGCGCGCGCCCGCCTGCCGGCGCTGCGCTTTTACATCGTCGGCGCGCGGCCGTCGGCCGAGGTGCAGCAGCTGGCCGCGCGCGACGGCATCCGCGTCACCGGCACCGTCGACGACGTGCGGCCCTATGTCGTTCATGCCGCGCTGTCGGTGGCGCCGCTGCGGGTGGCGCGCGGGATCCAGAACAAGGTGCTCGAAGCGATGGCCATGAGCAAGGCCGTGATCGTCACGCCGGCCGCGCTCGAAGGCATAGACGCCGAACCGGGCCGCGAGCTGGTGCGGGCCGACGACGCCGCCACCTTCATCGCGGCGCTGCTGCACTTGCTGGCGCCGCCGCAGACCTCGGTGCGCGACGCCATGGGCCGCGCCGCGCGCGCGCTGGTGACGTCGACCTACGGCTGGGACGCCCGGCTGGCGCCGCTGGCGCGGTTGCTGGAGCTGCCGGCCCGGGCCGAATTGGCGCTGGGATTCGAGCCGGAATCCGTGCCGGAATCGGCGCTTGAACCGATGCCGGGATTGACGACGGAACCCGCGCGGGAAGCCATGCCGGAATCCGCGCCGGCCGCGCGCCACGCGTCCGGCCCGGCCGCGCAAGCCGGCCCGGCACCGGTATCGGCATCGGCATCGACGCCGCAGCGGGGCGCCACCGCATGAGCGCCATCGACTTCCTCTCGCACGGCGCGCCGGCCCCGGCCCCGCGGCAGCCGCGCGCCGCCGCCCCCGGCACCGCGCTGATCGTGCTGCTGATCCTGCTGCTGCCCTTGGCCGCCTACTGGCACACGGCGGCCTCCATCGTCGCCATCTGGGAACGGTCCGACACCTATGCCCACGGTTATGTGATCTTGCCGATCACCCTGTGGTTGGTTTGGCGCCGCCGCGACGCGCTGCGCCAGATGCCGCTGCAACCGTGCTGGCCGGCGCTGGCCGCGCTGGCGCTGTGCGGCGCCGCCTGGCTGGCCGGCGAACTGGGCGGCGTGCAAGTGGTGTCGCAGTACGCGCTGGCGGCGATGCTGGCGCTGACGCCGCTCGCGCTGCTGGGCCTGCGCATGGCGCGCGTCATCGCCTTCCCGCTGCTATTCCTGCTGTTCGGCGTGCCGGTCGGCGAAAACCTGATCGCGCCGCTGGTCCAGATCACGGCCGGCTTCACCGTCGAAGCGCTGCGCTGGACCGGCGTGCCGGTGCTGCGCGAAGGCAACCACATCAGCCTGCCGTCCGGCGACTGGTCGGTGGTCGAAGCGTGCAGCGGCCTGCGTTATCTGATCTCATCGGTCACCCTCGGCTGCCTGTACGCCTACCTGTCCTACCGCTCGTGGCGCCGGCGCGCGCTGCTGGTGCTGGCCGCCGTGCTGGTGCCGGTGCTGGCCAACGGCTTGCGCGCCTATATGATCATCATGATCGGCCACCTGAGCGGCATGGCGCTGGCCGTCGGCGTCGACCATCTAATTTACGGTTGGGTGTTTTTCGGCCTCGTGATGTTGCTGCTGTTCCGCATCGGCAATATCTGGCGCGAGGATGAGGAGGCGCCAGCCGCCGGCGTGACCCGGAGCGCCCCGCCCCCGGCCCCGGCCTCGACCGCGACGGTGGCCGGCGCCGCGCTCACCATCGCGGCCTCTCTGCTGGTATGGCCGGCCTATCTGTACCGGCTGGAACAGGCCGGCGCCGCTTTGCCGCCGCTGGAACTGGAGCGCTTCCACGCGCGGGCGCCGATGGCGCTGGGCTTCACCGACTGGACGCCCGACTATCAGGCGCCGAGCGGCAGCCTGCGCCAGTTCTACGCCTTGCCGGCCGGTCCGGTCGGCCTCACGCTGATGTATTACCGCGACCAGCGCGACGGGCCCAAGCTGATTAGTTCGGGCCACCACCTGACCATGGCCGACAGCCCGTGGCGCGAGGGCGCCAGCGTCGACCGCGCGCTGGGGCAGGGCGCGGACGGCCCGCCGGCCGTGCGCGAAACCACGCTGCGCAAGGGCCAGCAAAGCCTGCTCGTCTGGCGCTGGTACGCCATCGACGGTCAGCCGACGGCCAGCGATTATGTGGGGAAAATGTTGCAGTCTAAGCAAAAAATGATGACTGGAGGCTCCAATGGCGTTGTCGTTATGCTATTCTCGCCATATGATGACGACCCGGAAGTGGCTCGCGCACGGATGACGCAATTCCTGCAAGGAAATGCCGCCTCCTTGCGCGCCACCCTCACCGGCGGCCACCGCCCATGAAAGCGCTCCACTTGAAGCAAGCACCGCCTTTGCCCGCGCGGCTAAGCCACCGGCTCGCCCGTTCTCCGGCACGCGGCGGGCGCCCGCGGTGCCAAGCACCATGTTTACGTAAGATGAGCAAGATTACCAATGGAGCGGTCAAAGCAAAATGTGTGGAATAGTCGGCATACTGGATTTGCAGGGCGGGCGCGCGATCGACGGCGACATGTTGCGGCGCATGAACGACACCCAGCACCATCGCGGCCCCGACGAGGGCGACATCTACCTGGAGCCGGGCGTCGGCTTCGGCCACCGTCGCCTGTCGGTGATCGACATCGCCCTCGGCCAGCAGCCGCTGGCCAATGAAGACGGCAGCGTCATGGTCTGCTTCAACGGCGAGATCTACAACTACCGCGAACTGACGGCGCAGCTGACGGCGCTCGGCCACCACTTCAAGACCCGCAGCGACACCGAAGTCATCGTCCACGCCTGGGAACAGTGGGGCGGCGACTGCGTCCACCATTTCCGCGGCATGTTCGCCTTCGGCCTGTGGGACCGCAAGCGCCAGCTGATGTTCGTGGCGCGCGACCGCCTCGGCGTCAAGCCGCTGTACTACGCGGCGCTGCCGGACGGCTATTTCGCCTTCAGCTCCGAGCTCAAGGCGCTGCGCTCGCTGCCGACGATGCCGCGCGGACTGGACCTGCGCGCCGTCGAGGATTATTTCGCCTACGGCTACGTGCCCGAGCCGCGCACGATCTACGAGGGCGTCTACAAGCTGGCGCCCGGCTACCGCCTGAGCCAGGCCGTCGGCGCGCCGCTGGCGCAGCCTGAACGCTACTGGGACGTGCCGTTCCAGGTGCAGGCCGGCCTGCGCCAGGAAGACGCCGAACAGGAACTGGTCGAGCGCCTGCGCGAAGCCGTCAAGATCCGCCTGGTGGCCGAAGTGCCGCTGGGCGCCTTCCTGTCCGGCGGCGTCGATTCGAGCGCCGTGGTGGCGATGATGGCGGGCTTGAGCGACCAGCCCGTCAACACCTGCTCGATCGCCTTCCGCGACAAGGAATTCGACGAATCGGCCTACGCGGCCCAGGTGGCGGCCCAGTACGGCACCGACCACCACGTCGAAACCGTCGACACCGACGACTTCGGCCTGCTCGACACGCTCAGCGACCTGTACGACGAACCCTACGCCGACAGTTCGGCCATCCCCACCTACCGCGTGTGCCAGCTGGCGCGCAAGCGGGTCACGGTGGCGCTGTCGGGCGACGGCGGCGACGAAAACCTGGCCGGCTACCGGCGTTACCGCTACGCGCTGGCCGAGCAGCGCGTGCGCGGCCGCATTCCGCAAGGCTTGCGCAAGCCGCTGTTCGGCGCCCTGGGCAAATATTATCCCAAGGCCGACTGGGCGCCGCGCGTGTTCCGCGCCAAGACCACCTTCGAGGCGCTGTCGCGCGACCTGGTCGAAGGCTATTTCCACGGCGTGTCGCTGATGAGCGACGACATGCGCGGCAAATTGTTTTCGCCCAAGTTCCGCGCCGGCCTGCAAGGCTATCGCGCCATCGAGGTCATGCGCGGCCACGCGGCCGTCGCGCCCACCGACGACCCGCTGTCGCTGATCCAGTACCTGGACATGAAGACTTATCTGCCGGGCGACATCCTGACCAAGGTCGACCGCGCCAGCATGGCCCACGCGCTCGAAGTGCGGGTGCCGCTGCTCGACCATCAACTGGTCGAATGGATATCGAGCCTGCCGCCGGACATGAAACTGAAGGGCAGCGAAGGCAAATATATCTTCAAGAAAAGCATGGAAGCCTATCTGCCGCACGACATCCTGTACCGCCGCAAGCAGGGCTTCGCCGTGCCGCTGGCGGCCTGGTTCCGCGGGCCGCTGCGCGAGCGCCTTCGCACCTCGCTGCTGGGACCGTCGCTCGCCGAGACCGGCCTGTTCAACCAGGCTTACGTGGCCGAGATGGTCGAGCAGCACCAGTCCGGCCGGCGCGATTACAGCGCGCCGTTGTGGGCGCTGCTGATGTTCGAAGCGTTTTTGCGCCGCGAATGGAAGGCTTGAGCATGGACGCCACCGTCATTCCCGCCGACGTTGCCGCGACCACCGGTGCGGCGCCATCCATCGCCGGATTCGCCCGCGCGCCGCGCATCTTGCACGTGCTCGACCATTCGGTGCCGCTGCACAGCGGCTACACCTTCCGCACCCGCTCTATCCTGCTGGCGCAGCGCCTGCTGGGCTGGGAGACCCACCACCTGACCAGTCCCAAGCAGGGCGCCTCGGCCCTGCCCAAGGAACTGGTCGACGGCCTCTCGTTCCACCGCACGGCGCCGGCCCACGGGTGGATGGCGCGCTTGCCGGTGCTGGGCCAGTGGCTAGTCATCGACCGTCTGGCGCGGCGCTTGCAACAAGTGGCGCACGAAGTACGGCCCGACATTTTGCACGCCCATTCGCCGGCGCTGAACGCGGTGGCGGCGCTGCGGGTCGGACGCAAGCTGGGCATTCCGGTGGTCTATGAAATCCGCGCCTTCTGGGAAGACGCCGCCGTCGACCACGGCACCAGCAAGGCCTGGGGCTTGCGCTACCGCCTGACGCGGGCGATGGAAACGTGGGCCCTGAAACGGGTCGACGCCGCCACCACCATCTGCGAAGGCTTGCGGGCCGAGCTGGTCGGGCGCGGCATCGCCTCGGCCAAGATCAGCGTGATTCCGAACGCCGTCGACATCGGCGACTTCGCCGTCGGCGGCGAGGCCGACGCGGCGCTGGCCGAACGGCTGGGCGTGGCCGGCAAGACGGTGATCGGCTTCATCGGTTCCTTCTACGCCTACGAAGGCTTGAACGTGCTGCTGGCCGCGCTGCCGGCCTTGCGTGCCGCCCGTCCCGACCTGTGCGTGCTGCTGGTCGGCGGCGGCCCGCAGGAAGCGGCGCTCAAGCAGCAGGCCGGCGCGCTGGGCGTGGCCGACATGGTGGTCTTCAGCGGCCGGGTGCCGCATGGCGACGTGCCCGCCTATTATCAATTGATCGACGTGCTGTGCTATCCGCGCCTGAAGATGCGGCTGACCGACCTGGTCACGCCAC
The DNA here is from genome assembly GCF_025354735.1 of Rugamonas sp. Lineage (GTDB taxonomy): Bacteria > Pseudomonadota > Gammaproteobacteria > Burkholderiales > Burkholderiaceae_D > Rugamonas. Next base: position 17,113 of record NZ_JANXMI010000038.1, on the reverse strand, counting down.
TCAAGCCGCTCGAAGCGATGGCGCAGGGCCGGCTGCTGGTGGCGTCCGACGTCGGCGGTCACCGCGAGCTGATCGTCGACGGCAGCACCGGCATGCTGTTCGCCGCCGGCGATCCGGCCGCGCTGGCGCGCAAGGTGTTGGCCCTGCTGGACGCGCCCGAACTGTGGCCGGGCTTGCGCGCGCGCGGCCGCGCCTTCGTCGAGGCCGAACGCAGCTGGGCCGCCAGCGTGGCGCGCTACCGGCCCGTTTACGCGGGAGTGATGCGGCCATGAGCGGCATGGGCACCAGCGGCACGGCCGACACCATCGACACCATCGACACGGGTGCTACCGTCGACACGGCCGGTGATATCGGCGGCGCCGGCGCCGTGGTCGCCATGCGCATCGGCCTGGTCGGCCCCTTGCCGCCGCCGGCCGGCGGCATGGCGAACCAGACCCTGCAACTGGCCGCGCTGCTGCGCGCCGAAGGGCTGGACGTGGAAACCGTGGCCGTCAACGGACCGTACCGGCCGCGCTGGGCCGGCCGCGTGCGCGGCGTGCGCGCCATCGCCCGATTGCTGCCCTATTTGGCCGCGCTGTGGCGGACCGCCGGCCGCGTCCAACTGTTCCACGTGATGGCCAATTCCGGCTGGTCCTGGCATTTGTACGCGGCGCCGGCGATCTGGATCGCGCGCCTGCGCGGCATCGCCGTCGTCGTCAATTACCGGGGAGGGGAGGCCGACGCCTTTTTGCAACGCTCGCGCGCGGCCGTCGGCGTCAGCCTGCGCCGCGCCGACGCCGTCATCGTGCCGTCGGGCTTTTTGCTGGCCGTGTTCGGCAAGCACGGCTTCGCGGTGCAGACCGTGCCCAATATCATCGACCTCGAGCGCTTCAGCGCGGCCGCCGCCGGGACGCCGCGCGACGGCGGCCCGCACCTGCTGGTGGCGCGCTATCTGGAAGCGATCTACGACAACGCCACCGCGCTGCGCGCCTACGCCATCGTGCGCGCGCGCTACCCGGCGGCGACGCTGACCATCGCCGGCAGCGGCCAGTTGCGCGACGAGCTGGTGGCGCTGGCCGCGCAGTTGGGCGTGAGCGACGGCGTCACCTTCACCGGCCAGGTCGACAACGCCGGCATGGCGCAGTTGTACCGCCAGGCCGACTGCATGCTCAATTGCAGCCTGGTCGACAACATGCCCAATTCCGTGCTCGAAGCGCTGGCCAGCGGGGTGGCCGTGGTCAGCACCGACGTCGGCGGCGTGCCCTATCTGGTCGAGGACGGCCGCACGGCGCTGCTGGTGCCGCCGCAATCGCCGCCGCAGATGGCGGCCGCCGTGCTGCGCCTGACCGAGCAGCCGGAGCTGAAGGCCAGCCTGCGCGCGGCCGGACTGAAACAGATGCAGCAGTACACGTGGGCGCAAGTGCGGCCCCGTTTGCTGCGCGTGTACGCGGCGGCGCTGGCGCCGGCCGCCGCTCCATGACGGCATAACGACATAACGAGACCGCGCCGATGGCACCTTCCTATCCCTCCCCCTACACGGCGGTCGTCGCCGGCCTGCTGTTTCCCTTGCACGAGCGGCTCAAGCGCCACCGCAGCGTGGCCGTGCGGCGCGCCATGGAGGCGAGCCAGCACTGGTCGCCGGCCCGCCTGCGCGAACTGCAACTGCAACGCCTGCGGCGCTTGCTGCTGCGCGCCCACAGCCAGGTGCCCTACTACCGCGCCCTGTTCGCCGAGCTCGGTTTCGACCCCGCGCGCGACCTGCACAGCCTGGCCGACCTGGCGCGCCTGCCGCTGACCGACAAGGCCACCATCCGCGCCAACGGCGAGGCCCTGAAGGCGGCCGACGCGGTCGGCCTGGCCCGCTTCAACACGGGCGGCTCCAGCGGCGAACCGCTGATCTTCCACATCGGCCGCGAGCGCGTCAGCCACGACGTGGCGGCCAAGTGGCGCGCCACGCGCTGGTGGGGGGTCGACATCGGCGACCCCGAGATCGTGGTCTGGGGTTCGCCCATCGAACTCGGCGCGCAGGACCGGGTGCGCGCGCTGCGCGACCGCGTGCTGCGCACCACGCTGCTGCCGGCCTTCGAGATGTCGGCCGCCAGGCTGGACGGCTTCGTCGCCGCCATCCGCGCGCGCCGCCCGCGCATGTTGTTCGGCTATCCGTCGGCGCTGTCGCACATCGCGCGCCACGCCGCCGCCGCCGGCCAGCGCATGAACGACCTCGGCATCCGGGTCGCCTTCGTCACCTCCGAACGGCTGTACGACGAGCAGCGCAGCCAGATCGGCAACACCTTCGGCTGCCCGGTGGCCAACGGCTACGGCGGGCGCGACGCCGGCTTCATCGCCCACCAGTGCCCGGCCGGCGGCATGCACCTGACGGCCGAGGACATCATCGTCGAAATCATCGACGCCGCCGGCCAGCCGCTGCCGGCGGGCGCGTCCGGTGAAATCGTCATCACCCACCTGGCCAGCGGCGACTTCCCCTTCATCCGCTACCGCACCGGCGACATCGGCGTGCTCGACCCGGCGCCCTGCGCCTGCGGCCGCGGCCTGCCGCTGCTCAAGGAAATCCAGGGCCGCAGCACCGACTTCCTCGTGGCCCAGGACGGCACGGTGATGCACGGCCTGGCCCTGGTTTATATTTTGCGCGACCTGCCGCAGGTGCAAGCCTTCAAGATCGTCCAGGAAAGCCTGGCGTTGACGCGGGTGCAACTGGTGCTGGCCGCGCCGCTGGAGGACGCGCTGCGGGCCCGCATCGAGCAGAGCTTCCGGGCCCGGCTGGGCGCCGGCGTGACGGTCGACATCGAACGCGTCGATGAAATCGCCGCCGAGCGCTCCGGCAAATACCGCTACGTGGTCAGCAAGGTCGACGCGGGGAGCGTGCCGGCATGAGGGATGTGTTGATTACGCTGGTCGTGTTCGGCTCGCTGCCCTTCGTCTTCAAGCAGCCGTGGCTGGGCGCCATGATGTGGATCTGGATCAGCGTCATGAGTCCGCACACCCAGGGCTGGGGCTTCGCCCGCGACTTCCCCTTCGGCTACCTGATCGCCATCACCATCGTGCTGGCCATCGTGTTCAGCAAGCGCCGCTATCCGGTGCCGCGGTCGCCGCTGATGGCGGTGTTCTTCGCCTTCGTGGCGTGGATGTGCTTCGCCTCGCTGTTCGCCATCCACCCCGACCAGGTCGGCCCGCAGCTGTTCAAGGTGCTCAAGATCATGGGCATGACGGTGGTGGTGGCCATGCTGGTGCGCAGCCGGCGCCACATCGAATGGATGATCTGGACCATCGTCATCTCCATCGGTTATTACGGCGTCAAGGGCGGCATCTTCACGCTGCGCAGCGGCGGCCAGTACCGTGTGTGGGGGCCGTCCGGCACCTTCATCGACGGCAACAACGAAATGGCGCTGGCCCTGATCGTCATCATCCCGCTGATGTATTACCTGAGCAGCCGCATCCAGCAGCGCTGGGGCAAGCGCGCCATGCTGGCGTGCCTGGCGCTGTGCGCGCTGGCGTCGATGGCCTCGTATTCGCGCGGCGCCGTGGTGGCCATGGTGGCGATGCTGCTGTTCCTGTGGCTCAAGAGCCATAACAAGGGCGTGATGGGCATGCTGATCGTGTGCCTGGTGCCGGTGGCCATGTTGCTGATGCCGGAGCAATGGTATGCGCGGGTCGACACCATCAACACCTACCAGACCGACGAGTCGGCGCAGGGCCGGCTCAACGCCTGGGCCATGGCCTACAACCTGGCCAACGACCGGCCCATGGGCGGCGGCTTCGCCATTTACGACAGCGAAGTGTTCGCCCGCTACGCGCCGATACCGGACGACGTGCACGCGGCCCACAGCATCTACTTCCAGGTGCTGGGCGAGCACGGCTGGGTCGGCCTGGGGCTGTACCTGCTGATGGGGATGATGACGTGGCGCTCCGGCGCGTGGACGGTGCGCCACGCGCAGCGCGACCCGGAGCTGGCCTGGGCCGTCAACATGGCGCGCATGATACAGGTCAGCCTGCTCGGCTTCGCCGTCGGCGGCGCCTTCCTCAGCTTGGCCTATTTCGACGTGCCTTATTATCTGATGGTGGCGATGATGGCCTTGCAGCACCTGGTGCGGCGCACCGAACGCGAGCGGCGCAAAGCCGGCGCCGGGCTGGTGACCGTGCCCGAGGATCACACGGCGGGTTCCCATGAGCCAGCCTGACATGCGCCGCACCGATATGCAGCAGCCCGCCCAGCGGCAAACCGGCGCCCGGCAAGCCATGCGGCAGCCCGGCGGCCCGCTGGCGCGCGGCTTGCTCAAGCTGGTCGCGCCGGGCGGCGGCGGCGGCGGCGGCCTGTCCATCCTGATCTACCACCGCGTGCGGGCCCAGCCCGACCCGCTGTTTCCGGACGAGCTGGTGCGCGAGGAGTTCGACGCCCACATCGCGATGCTCAAGTCCGGCTTCGACGTCTTGCCGCTGATCGACGCCGTGCGCCTGGCGCGCGCCGGCCGGCTGCCGCCGCGCGCGGCCTGCATCACCTTCGACGACGGCTACGCCGACAACGCCGAGGTGGCGCTGCCGGTGTTGCAGCGGCACGGCGTCAACGCCACCTTCTTCATCGCCAGCGGTTTCCTGAACGGCGGGCGGATGTGGAACGACAGCGTGATCGAAGCGGTGCGTGGCGCCGCCGGCGACGAGCTCGACGCCACGGCGCTGGGCCTGGGCCGCCACCGGCTGGACACGCTGGAACGGCGCCGCCTGGCGATACCGGCGCTGCTCGGCCAGCTCAAGTACCGCCCGCCGGACGAGCGCGCGGCGCTGGTGCGGGCGCTGGCCGAACTGTCCGGCGCCGCGCTGCCGGACGACCTGATGCTGACCACCGCCCAGCTGCTGCGCCTGCGCGACGCCGGCATGGGCATAGGCGCGCACACGGTCAGCCATCCCATCCTGGCCAGTTTGACGCCGGCGCAGGCGCGCGCCGAAATGGCCGACGGCCGCCGGGCGCTGGAACAGCTGTTGGGCATGCCGGTGCCGCTGTTCGCCTACCCGAACGGCAAGCCGGGCACCGACTACCTGGCCGAGCACGTCGAGATGGCGCGCCAGATCGGCTTCGAGGGCGCCGTCTCGACCGCCTGGGGCGGCAGCCGCGGCCGCCAGGACTGGCACCAGCTGCCGCGCTTCACGCCGTGGGACCGGGGCCGGCTGCGCTTCCTGCTGCGCCTGGCCCGCAACCTGACCGTGGCGGCCGCGATGGCCTGAGCCGGCGCGGCCCCGGATACTGAGCAGCCCCGTTTTGCAGCCCGCTTCCCCCTGGAGAATTGAATGATAATGATGATGACGGCGATACTGTTTTTGCTGCTGATGTTACTGGGCGTGGCCCTCTACCTGGCCCACAAGGTGCGGCGCGTGCATCTGATGATGTATGACCTGGGCAACAACATCGTGCAGGAAAACGCCGGGCTGTACCGGCAGATCGAAGCGCTGCGCGGCCTGGAACTGGAGCTGGACTTGAAAAAAAGCCTGCCGGCGCTGCGCGGCTGGGCCGCCTCGCCCGACTTCCTGCTCGAAATAGTGCGCCACGCGCTAGATGAAAAGCCGCGCACCGTCGTCGAATGCAGCAGCGGCACGTCGACGCTGGTGTTGGCGCGCTGCATGCAGCTCAACGGCGGCGGCAAGGTCTACAGCCTGGAACACGATCCGGCCTACGCCCGCCAGACGCGCGAGAATCTGGTCCGCATGGGCTTGAGCGACTACGCCGAGGTGCTGGACGCGCCGCTGCGCCCGCTCGAACTGGACGGCGCGCGCTGGAGCTGGTACCAGCACGGGGTGCTGCCGGCCGGCCTGCCCATCGACTTGCTGGTCATCGACGGCCCGCCGATGAACACCGGCTCGCTGGCCCGCTATCCGGCCGGACCGGCGCTGTTCGGACAGCTCAGCGCAAGCGGCGCCGTCTTCCTCGACGACGCCGCGCGGGCCGAGGAAACGGCCATCCTGGCGCGCTGGAAGCTGGAATTCCCGCAGCTGGAGCAGGGCAGCCGCTATTGCGAAAAAGGCTGCGCGGTCTTGCGCGTGCCGCGGCAGGGCGGAAGTGTCCATGGTGGGAGCGTTTGAGATCATGAGCAAGTTGCCCGACCCGGCCCCGGTCCCCGTGATCGCGGTCATCATCCCGTTTTTCCAGCGCGAGCATGGCATCCTGGCGCGCGCGCTCGCTTCCATCGCGGCCCAGCAGTATCCGGCCGGATCGCTGTACGTGCTGGTCATCGACGACGGCTCGCCGCTGCCGGCCGCCGACGAGCTGCGCGCGCTGCCGCCGCCGGCCGGCCTGCGGGTGCGCGTCATCACCCAGCCGAACGCCGGCCCCAACGAGGCGCGCAATCGCGGCCTCGACAGCCTGGAGCCGGGCACGGCGCTGGTGGCCTACCTCGATTCCGACGATGAGTGGATGGGCGACCACCTGGGCCGCGCCGTGCGGATCTTGACAGGGCCATCGGCATCGGCGCCGGGCCCGTCCGCCTATTTCGCCAACCTCTACCACCTCGGCGACGACATCGACGAATACAGCAAGGCCAGGCGGGTCGACCCGCAACAGCACACCATGCTGGACGGCGACGCCACGCTGCGCGCCTACGACGGCGACATGGTGCACCAGATCGCCACCGCCAACATCGTCTTCATGCCCTCGCTGGTGATAGCCGTGGCGCGGCTGGGCCGGGCCCGCTTCCCGCAGGGCCACCGCCACGGCGGCGGCGACTATCTGTACTGGATGGACTTGATCGTCCACGGCGCCCGCTTCGCGTTTTCGACGGTGCCGGAAGTGCGCTGCGGACGCGGCATCAATATGTGGTACGGCAGCGGCTGGGGCACGGACGGCCTGGCGCTGCGCCTGCTCGACGAGGCGCGCTTCCGCCGCCGCGTGCTGCGCGAATACGCGACGGCGCCCGCCACCAAGCAAGCCCTGCGCAGCCGCCTGGCCGAGCTGCAGGCCGGCATGCTGCAAGACATGGTGCACCGGCTGCGCCGGCGCAAGCCCGTCAACTGGTCGGTGCTGGCCACCTTTTTCCGCGCCAATCCGCCGTCCGCCGCCATGGTCGGCAAGATGGTGTCGACCTTCGCGGCGGCCGTCGGCGGACGGCGCCCTTGAGCGCGGCCGTGATGACCGGCTCGGTGCGCACCGCCTTGCTGTGGTCGTTCACCGAACGCTACGCCGGCCTGCTGATCAATCTCGCCAGCACCATGATACTGGCGCGGCTGCTGACGCCGGCGCAGGTCGGCGTGTTTTCGCTGTGCGCCTCGCTGACGATGGTGGCCGGCATCTTGCGCGACTTCGGCGTCAGCGAATACCTGATCCAGGAGCGTGAACTGACCGACGACAAGATGCGCGCCGCCTTCGGCGTGGCGATTTTGATCGCCTGGACCATCGCCGCGCTGATCTTGCTGGGACGGGGCACGGTGGCGCAGTTCTACGCCGAGCCCGGCGTGGCCCGGGTGTTGGGCGTGCTGAGCCTGAACTTCTTTTTGTTGCCGTTCGCCTCGCCGGCGTTCGCGCTGCTCACGCGTGAAATGGCCTTCCGCAAAATCTTCTTCGTGCAAATCGTCAGCAACGCCGTCCAGGCAGGCACCGCCGTCGCCATGGCCTGGAACGATTACGGCTACATGAGCCTGGCATGGGCGCCGGTGGCCGGCATCGCCGTGCAGACCGTGCTGACGACGCTGGTACGGCCGCGCGCCTCGCTGCTGCTGCCGGGCTGGCGCGACGCCCGCCAGGTGCTGCGCTACGGCGGCATGTTCGTCGCCTCGCGCGTGATCGAAACCTTCACCCGCAACGCCCACGAATTCCTGATCGCCAAGCAGACCGGCTTCGTCGCCGTCGGCCTGTTCAGCCGCGCCTACGGCTTGATCGAACTGTTCAACAGCAATGTGACGGCGGCGGTGCAGCGCGTCGCCAGCCCGGTGTTCGCCAGCGAGCACCGGGCCGGCGTCGCCTTGAAGGCCGCGTTCGCGCGCAGCACGGCCATCTTCACCAGCGTCGCCTTTCCGTTTTGCGGCTTCATCGCGCTGATGGCGGGCGACATCATCGCCGTGCTGTTCGGCCCGCGCTGGATGGCGGCGGCGCCGGTGGCGCGCATCCTGGCGATCGGACTGATCCCGTTTTACCTGGTCGGTCTGGCGCCCAACCTGCTGGCGGCGACCGGCCACATCAAGCGGCGCCTGCACATTTCGCTGCGCTACAGCCCGGTGCACCTGGTCGGCGTGTTCTGCGCCTCCTTCTTCGGGCTCGAAGCGGTGGCGGCGGTGTGGACCCTCAGCTACGGCGTGATGATGTTGATGTATATGTCGCAGCTCAGGCAGGTGCTCGACGCCAGCGTCGCCGAGCTGTTCCGGCCCAGCCTGGCCAGCGTGGCCGCCGCGCTGCTGTCGGTGGCCGGCCAGGCGCTGACCCTGTACGCCTGCCGGCGCGCCGGCGTGCCCGCGCTGCCGACCCTGATCGTGGTGACGCTGGCCGGCGCCGCCGCCTGGCTGGCCGCCACGCGCCAGCTGGGCCATCCGGTGTACGATGAAATCGTGCGGCTGGCGCGCCACCGGCGGGCGGCGCCATGAGCGCGGCGGGGCGCCTGACGGCGCTCGACAGCCTGCGCGGCCTAGCCGCCATGATGGTGGTGCTGTTCCATTACACCACGCGGTACGGCGAGCTGTTCGGCCACAGCGCGCCGCCGTCGGCCACGCTGCCGTGGGGCTATCTGGGCGTCAACCTGTTCTTCATGATCAGCGGCTTCGTCATCTTCATGACGCTGGAGAAGACGGTGCGGCCCATGGACTTCATCGTCTCGCGTTTCAGCCGCCTGTACCCGGCCTACTGGGGCGCGGTGGCGCTGACCTGGGCCGTGGTCGCCGTGCTGGGCTTGCCGGGCAAGGAAGTGGGGCCGCTGACCGCGCTGCTGAACCTGACGATGTTGCAGGGCTTGATGCATGTGGCGGCGGTCGACGGCGTCTACTGGACGCTGGAAGTGGAGTTGCTGTTCTACGCCGGGGCGCTGCTGCTGTTCCGGCTCGGCCTGCTGGCCCGGGTGCCGCTGCTGTTGCTGGCGCTGTTCGCGCTGCGGCTGGTCTATTTCGGCGCGGCCCGGTGGGGCCATGTGGATTTGCCGTGGCTGGCCTACCATCTGCTGATCCTGCAATACATACCGTGGTTCGCGGCCGGCATCATGGTGTACCGGCTGGCGCGCGGCAGCGCCACGCCGCGCGCCGACATGGCGCTGATCGCGCTGGCGGCGGCGCTGCTGGCGGTGGCCGAGGGCTGGCCGCTGGCGCTGCTGCTGGCCGGCCTGTCGCTGCTGCTGTACGGCGCCGCCAGCGGCCGCCTGGCCTGGCTGGGCCAGCCGCTGCTGGTCGGCCTGGGGACCATGTCGTACACGCTGTACCTGGTTCATGAAAACATCGGCTGGGCCCTGATACGGCGGCTGGAGGCGGCCGGCGTCGGCCCGGATGGCGCGATCCTGGCCGCGCTGCTGTGCTCCATGCTGCTGGCGTTGAGCCTGACGCTGCTGGTCGAACGCCCGGCGCTGCGGGGCCTGCGGCTGGCCTGGCGGCGGCGCCAGGAACGGCGCGCCGCCGACGCGGCCGCGCTGGGACAGCAAGGCTAGCCGACCCGGCGCACGCCGCGATTCCGCCGCGGTGTTCCCGGCGCGACCAGCCTGGCCTTATTTTTCCGTCGCCGGCCGCGGACCGGCGAACAGCGCCGCCATCGCGGTGACGTCGCGGCCGATGCCGCGGTAGCCGGCGAAGCGGCTGGCCTCGTCGAACATCGGTTCGCCGCTGACCTGCAATTGCTGCACCTTGCCGTTGGCGCCGGTGCGGCTGTAGACGTAATCGAGGAAGGGCTTGCGCTCGGCGATGTTGTCGGCCAGCTGGGCGCGCTCGGCCGCGTCCCAGCCGCCGTTGTCGCCGCCCTGATCGTCGCCGCCTATGCCCACCATGTCGGTCACCGGACCGGACCAGTGCGTCAGCTTGCCGTCCGCGTCCTGTTCCCAATACCAGTCGCTCGACAGCTCGGCGAAGCGCTGGAAGCGCGCCTCGCTGGCCCGCAGCTGCGCCGTGCGTTCCAGCACGGTCTGTTCCAGCTGCTGGTTGTAGCGGTCCAGCTGGCGGTACAACAGCCGCACTTCCAGCATGTTGCGGATGCGCGTCTCGACTTCGATCAGTTCGAAGGGCTTGCCGATGAAGTCCTTGGCGCTGGCCTTGAGCGCGCGCAGCTTGTGGTTGGGCTGGGCCGTGATGACGAGCACCGGCACGTAGCCGTCGAGTTCGATCTCCTTGAGCGCTTCCAGCACGGCGAAGCCATCCATGCCCGGCATTTGCAGGTCGAGCAGGATCAGATCGTAGCGGTGGTCGCGGTGCAGGCCGCAGACGGCGAACGGGTCCATCGTGCTGCTGACGTTGCGGTAGCCGGCGTTGGCCAGCATCTGCTCGAGCAGCATGACATTGGCTTCCTGGTCGTCGACGATGAGGATGGAGGCGTTGAGCAATTCGGAGGGTTGTATCATGATGCGCTATCCTGTGAGCTGAGGGGCGTGCCGCCGCGCACGGCGGCGAAGTCGAGCGCGAGATCGAGCGCGGTCATGAACTCGACCACGTTGATGGGTTTGGTGAGGTAGCGGAAAAAGCCCGCTTCCTGGCCTTTTTGTACGTCGCGCGGCATGGCGTTGGCCGACAGCGCCAGCACCGGTATGGCCGCCGTCGTCGGATCGTCCTGCAAGATCTTCAGGCAGCCGAAGCCGCTCAAGCCGGGCAGGTTGATGTCCATCAAGATCACGTCGGGCTGGTAGGTGCGCGCCAGCTGGATGCCGGCGTAGCCGTCGATGGCGGTCAGCAGCTTGAGCTCGGGACGGCGCGCGATCAGCTGTTCGACCAGGCTCAGATTGGCCGGATTGTCTTCCACATACAACAGGGTGCGGTGCACGACGACGGCGGCGCCGTCGATAGGGTGGGGCGGATCGAAGGCCGGCAGCGCCAGCACCGGTTCGGTGCTCTCCTCAAGTTCGACCCAGAACGTGGTGCCGACGCCGACTTCGCTTTCGACGCCGATGGCGCCGCCCATCAACTCGACGAGCTGGCGGGTGACGACCAGGCCGATGCCGGTGCCTTCCTCGGCGCCGTCTTCCTGGCCGAGGCGGTTGAAGGGCTGGAACAGTTGTTCGAGCTGGGCCGGGTCCAGTCCGGCGCCGGTGTCGGTCACGCTGATGCGCACCATGCCGGCGGCGCCGGGGCCCGGGCCGTAGCTGACGGTGACGCTGCCGCCGCTGCGGTTGTACTTGATGGCGTTCGACAGCAGGTTGATGAGCACCTGCTTGACGCGGGTGCGGTCGGCGTGGACGAAGAGCGGCCGTTCCAGGCCGGCAAAATGCATCTGGATGCCGCGCTTCTGCGCCTGCGGGCCTATCATGGCGCGGCAGTCGGCCAGCACGTCGGCCAGGCCCATGGCCTCTTGCGACATGGTGATGCGGCCCGATTCGATCATCGCCAGGTCGAGGATTTCATTAATCAGTTGCAGCAGATACCAGCCGCCCTTGAGGATCTGGTCCAGCGAGCGCTGCTGCGCCGGGCTGGGCGCCGGCTTTTCCGACGCCAGCAGCTGCGCGAAGCCGAGCACGGCGTTGAGCGGCGTGCGCAACTCGTGGCTCATGCTCGACAGGAATTCCGACTTGGCCCGGTTGGCCTTTTCGGCCGCCGCGCGCGCCGCCTCCAGCGCCACATTGCTTTCCTGCAGGGCGTGCTGCTGCTCGCGCAGGCGGGCGTCGAGCGCGGCCTGTTCGTTTTCCACCCGCTTGCGGGCGGTGTTGTCGGTGCCCATCAACAAGTAGCCGATGACCTTGTCGTCGGCGTCGCGCAGCGGACTGACCGAGACGATGGCCGGGAAGCGGCTGCCGTCCTTGCGGATATAAGTGAGCTCGTAGATGTCTTCGATGCCGCGCGAGGCCTTGAACACCAGCGCCTCGAAACCGGGACGGATGGTCGTGCCCAGTTCCAGGCTCAGCGCGGCCGCCCGCGCCACCACTTCCTCGGCGTCCCAGATGCCGGCCGGCGTGATCTTGTTGACCACCTCGGCGGCGCTGTAGCCGAGCATGCGCTCGGCGCCGACGTTGAACAGCTGGATCACACCCTGGGCATCGGTGGCGATGCTGGAAAAGTTGGCGCTGTTGAAGATGGCCTGTTGCAAGGCATCGGTTTTGAGCAGCGATCGCTCGGAAAGGGGCACGGTTCTCATGATTTTCCTGGTCTTTGTTTGACGTCCGACAATAGCCGAGCAAATTCCTTCTTGACCACGCCATAGCATTCGCAAACGTCCGCCTCCAGGCCTTTGCGGTCGAGCACGGTGATGTGGCCGCGCCGGCAGCTGATGTAGCCGTAATCCTGCAAGCGGCCGGCGGCGACGGTGACGCCTTCGCGGCGCACGCCGAGCATGTTGGCGATCAATTCCTGCGTCATCGTCAGTTCGCTGGTGGGCAGGCGGTCCAGCGTCAGCAGCAGCCAGCGGCACAGCTGCTGTTCGACGGTGTGGTGGCGGTTGCATACGGCCGTTTGCGCCATCTGCGTCAGCAGCGCCTGCGTGTAGCGCAGCAGCAAGCGCATCACCGAACCGGCCCGGTTGAACTCTTCCATCAGGATGTGCGACTTGAGCCGGTAGCCGTGGCCGCCGGTCTGCACCACGGCGCGGCTGGGCGTGGTGTTGCCGCCCATGAACAGCGAAACGCCCAACACGCCCTCATTGCCGACGCCGGCCATCTCCGACGAACTACCGTTCTCCAGCACATAGTGCAGCGAAACGATGGCTGACGTCGGGAAATAAACATACTGCAACTGGCCGCCCGATTCGTACAGCACGTCGCCGAGGCGCATCATGATGGGTTCGAGGTGGGGCGACAGGCGGTTGAATTCGGTCTCCAGCAGGGCGGCCAGCAAGTGATTTTGGTTGGGGTCGTTGAGACGCATGGGAAAACAGTCCTTGGTTCCAGTCGTCAACTAGGCGGGGATCGGAGACGGTGAACGACGACCGTGGCGCAGCATACCACAGCCGCATCGTGTCACCGGGGCACGGGGTCGAACTGGCAACATTGTCGGGCGACATGAATGCGGCGGCCGCGCGCTCCGGTCACCTGGCGCGCATGCTATGGCCTGTGATGCGTGTGCCGAGCGGCGGCCGGTTCCAGCCGATCTATCAGCGCCAGCAACTCGTCGATGGCCAGCGGCTTGACGAAATAATGGTCGAAGCCGATACGCGTGGCGCGCTGCTGGTCATAAGCCTCGCTGTAACCGGACGTGGCGATAAACCTGGGCATGTCCCACTGCGCTGCGCTGCGGATTTTCTCGACCAGGGTGTAGCCGTCCATGCCCGGCAAGCCGATGTCGCAGATGACCACGTCGTAAGGCTGGACCGCTGCGCTGGCGAGCGCGGTCACGCCGTCGAAGCGCTGGGTGACGACGTGGTGGGCCCGCTCCAACAACTGGCACAGCGTTTCATTGGCGTCCATATTGTCTTCCACGAGCAAGATGCGCAGCCGGCGGCCGCGCCGTGCGATGGCCGTCGGCGGCGACGCCGTGGCCACTGTGGGCGGCGGCGCCGCCGCCGTTGAGGCCAGCGGCAAGCGCACCGTGAATTCGCTGCCGAGACCGATGCCCGCGCTGGCCACCGAGATCGTGCCGCCGTGCATTTCGACGATGGAGCGCGCCAGCGACAGGCCGATGCCGAGGCCGCCCTGGGCGCGGTCGGCCGAGCGCCGGCCCTGGGTGAACAAATCGAAAATCAGCGGCTGCTGGTCGGCCTCGACACCGATGCCATGGTCGCGCACGGCCACGCACACGGCGCCGGTCAGCACGACGGCGCTGATGGCGATGCTTTCATTTTCGGGCGAGAACTTGGAGGCGTTGATGAACAGATTGGAAAACACCTGGGCCAGCCGGACCGGATCGCCCGACAGCGGCACCGGCTGCGCCGGCAAGTCGAGCTCGAAGCGCTGGCAGCGCGCGTCGACGAACGGGCGGCTGGTCTTGATGCCGGCCTCGATGATGGCCGCCAGCGTCAGCGGCGGCTTTTGTATGCTGATCGCGCCGCCGCTCACGCGCGAGGCATCGAACAAATCGTCCACCAGCCGCGCCAGATGGGCGACCTGGCGGCCGATGATGCGCTGGTAGCGCAGCACCTCGGGGCCGCCGACGGCCAGCTTGCCCAACAGCTCGTTGGCCAGCGCGATCGGCTGCAAGGGGTCGCGCAACTCATGGGCCAGCATCGACAGGAACTCGGTCTGGCGCACGATGGCGGCCTCGGTGCTCGACTGCAAGTCCTGGGCGCCGAACGCGGCCAGGACCAGGTTCTGCTTGGCCTCGCGCGACTGCGACAGCTGCGATTCCTGGCGGGTTTGATTGCGCTGCAAAAATTCCACCTGCTGCAACAGTTCGACGATGACGGCCCGCAGTTCATCGATGTCGTGCCGGTGCAAATCGTTGACGGGCTGTTCCGGGGAGGGGGCCTGGGGCAGGTCGGTGTCGCTGTGCATTGCTGAGCCCAAGGTGTGCCGCTGACGGCCCTGCTGCGGCAAAGCTCGCGACGAAGTGCCGCAGCGCTGGCAGCTGGTGGCGTCACCATACTACCTATCAGCCTAAAACGGGGATTAATTCATCGGCGTGCGGGAGCAGGCGGCATGGAGGCGGGCAGGGACGCGGCCGTCAAGTGCTGGCCGACATCGCTTGACAAGTCCAATATGCTGGATAATACTTCCAACATGAAAGAGAATCCAGCCACCAATCGGCAGCCAGACATCAACCGTCGGATCGCGGAACGGATTAGCGCCTTGCGAACCGAGCGCGGCCTGTCGCTGGATGCGCTGGCAAAAAAGAGCGATGTCAGCCGTTCGATGATTTCACTGATCGAACGCGGCGAAACCAGTCCCACCGCCGTGGTGCTGGACAAACTGGCATTCGGCCTGGGCGTCACGCTGGCGTCCCTGTTCGAGGCGCCGCGGCCTAACGCCAGCCCGGTGGCGCGGCAGGCCGATCAATTGCAATGGACCGATCCGGAGTCCGGATACACGCGGCGCAATATTTCGCCGCCACATTTCCGTTCACCCCTGCAGATAGTCCAGATCGATTTCCCGGCGGGCGCCACGGTGACCTATGAAGCGGGACCGCGCGACGTCGGCATCCATCAGCAAGTGTGGATTCTGGAAGGCTGCATGGAATTCATTTTTGACGGCAAGCACCACCGATTGCAAGCGGGCGATTGTTTAGCGATGCAAGAGAACCAACGCATTGTTTTTCAGAACACCAGCGAGCTGCCGGCGCGCTACGTCGTGGTTGTCAATACCGGCTTTCTTACTACCTGAGGGTACACCGTGCGTATTTCCTTTGAATCAGCCAAGCAAGCCGATGCCATCGCCCTGATCGCCGAGCTCGATGCCTACCAAAGCGCGCTCTATCCACCCGAAAGCCACCATGCGCTGGACCTGGCATCGGTCGCCGAGCAGGGCCTGCTGTTTGTGCTGGCGCGGGACCATATGGGCCAAGCCGTCGGATGTGGTGCCGTAGTGTTCGTTTGCTTGCCGAATTGACCCTGTCAGTTTGACCCGCCCGCCATACCCTGGCGAACGCCGCAACCCGGTCGTAAGACCCTTCGAAACCCAGTTCCTTCAGGTCCATGTGAACCTGTTTCAAGGTGCGGCGCTGCTTGCGTGACTTGGCCGCCTCGGTCTTGAGCATCGCCGAAAGTTGGAAGGCGTACTTGTCGATGGCGCTCGGAGATTGCCGTTCCGGGTAAGTCGGCTCTGTGATTTCCGCGCGCAGATAGCGCCGGACGGTGTTTCTAGAGATGCCCAAGCGTCTGGCGATCTCTCTCAATGGGACCTGGTCACGAATGTGCCAGCGCCGAATAATTCCTAGTAATGCCACGTCGATCACTCCAAAACCCCTACTCATCATCATGAGCAGGATTGTGTTCTATCCGTGGGTCAGTTTGGCATGCAAATTATGGGGGGAAGTGGGTCAATATTCCGTGCAAATCAACACCATTTGGGAGACAATTCGTAGGGAGACCGCATGGTTTGAGCCTAATGGCGAATCGCCTTTTCAACAATTGGTCATTCCACCTGGTCACTACTATCCTCGGATGGCGCGACCAATTGATCCACATGGATTTAGAGAAATTGATCCTACGCCGTTGGATCAAATGTATGCCGCCACAACCGCTGTCGCGACAGGGCAGCTAGCGGTACTGACTCGGGATTTAGAGCGCATCTTTCAGACTGTACATCCGAATCCAGAAAATTTCGGAGTATACGGTCATGATATACGTAATCTCCTGATACTTGCTTGTACAGAAGTTGAGGCGCAGTGGAGGGGTGTGCTCACGGCGAATGGGATGGAAGGGAAAAATTTCAGTACCAAGGATTATTTTGCGTTGAAAGGGACAATGAAACTCGATGAGTATTCCGTGGCATTTCCAAGCTATCCTTGGATACCTCAATCAAATCCTTTTCGCGATTGGCTACTAGAGAAACCTACTCAATCGCTCGCATGGTACGACGCATACAACGCTGCAAAGCACAATCGGGAACAAGCCTTTGATCGAGCCAATTTGCGTCATGCGCTTGATGCGGTGTCTGCCTGCGCTGTTTTGTTGGTCGCACAGTTTGGTGAGTCGGCAGAATCCTGGAAGAGATCTGATGCACACACTTTTTATCAATTCACAAAGGTGCCGTCGTGGGCACCGGTCGAACGGTATTTTTCCTCGTACGAGTTCGTAGGTGCGTGGAAGCCAATGAATTTTAGCTTTCAGCGATAAAGAAAATTTGCAGCGGGCCGGTAACGCATGTCTGCGTTCGGCCACATCATGATAAAAATTTCATTTCCTATGAAAATAACATGAATATCGATTTTCATTGCGGCGTAGTATATCTCGTTGCTCGGTTGATTGGTCTATCATGAATTTCAGCGTAAACAATGATGTTCGTTGTAGAAAATTTCGATTGATGCTTTAAGGTGAGCTCTAATAACGTAAGCGTCCAGCGGCCCCATCTGGCAATTGGCTTTAAGGCTGGGTAGAGTTCGTGAACGGCAGCAGGGTATCGATCTGGCTGTTAGGGCAGGTAGGCAGCTTCTCAAGCGTCTCGGT